>DATHOD010000190.1:0-42542 GCA_035485295.1 Bacteroidia bacterium | reverse complement strand
CAGCACTTCTAAAGGCCATACAGGGAAATAGGGCATAGGTATAACGTTTTGGTCCTTATCTGAGAAGCAGTTAATAAATACCACACGTTCGGGTTTCACCATTTCAAGGTATTTAAACAGGCCCCACATTTCACCCATTGGCGATTTCATACTATAGTGAAATATACCACCGGGATTAAAATCTAACTTACTTACATGTATTTCACTTCCTTTAGGTCCCCACCATTGTGCCAATGCTTCAGCCTCTGAAAATGCTTTATATACTAATTCTTTGGGTGCATAAAACACACGGCTTATAGTAAACTCTTTTCCTTCTTGTGTTTTTGCAATAAACTCTTCCAGGCGGTTGATTGTTTGTACCTGGCCTTCAATTGCGCCATGTTCTTTCACTACAAAATTGTATTCTTCCAATGATTCAAATACCATTATCATGGTAAGTTTGGTAACTCCATCTTGTTCTTCAAATGTTACTGTTGCTGTAAATTTCGGAGCTGTATTAGTATATACTATACGTTCAGGCTTTACAACTTCTGTGAAATTAAATTCAATAGGAAAATCTTTTCCAAAGCCATGCATAGTGTGTAACCATTTACCACCTGGACGTAAATCCATTTCTTTGGTGGTAGTAGTGAATCCGTTTGGCCCCCACCATTCTGAAACATGTTTAGGGTCTGTCCATACTTTCCATACCAGTTCGCGTGGTGCGTTAAGGATTCTTGATATTGAAATTTCTCTATCTGTTGTTTTAGCTGTTTTAGTTGCCATTGCGGTAAGAATTTGAGTTTGTGTTAATTATTATGAAAATTTACTTTTTGTTGTATGCAGCTTTTAATTTGTCTATTTCTATCTTATTCATTTTAAGCATTGCCTGCATTACCCTTTCTGATTTTGATTTGTCTTTATCGCTCATTAACTTTGGTAATATGCTCGGTACAATTTGCCATGACAACCCGTATTTATCTTTAAGCCAACCACATTTCGATTTTTGTCCACCCTTCGATAGTTTATCCCAAAATATGTCAACTTCTTTCTGTGTTTCGCAATCCACCAGGAAGGAAACAGCTTCGGTGAATTTAAAATGCGGTCCTCCGTTTATTCCCATAAACTGCTGCCCATCCAACTTGAAAGTCACAACTAGCGGAGTATTGCCCGTAACTTTAGAATTTTTGAAAATAGAGCAATAGAATTTAGCAGCTTCTGCTGCATTGTTGTCAAACCATAAGAACGGTGTGATCTTTGGTGATTTAATGTTTGCCATGTTTTTTTGATTTTTTAGGTTTTGATTGAAGTGTATTTAAATAGCTTTCCAGTGAGTCTAGCTTCTCAGCCCAGAACTGGCGGTATTGTTCCACCCAGTCCGATACTTCGTTTAATTTTTCCAGCTTGGCCTCACAATAACGTTCACGCCCAAATTGTTTAATTTCAATAAGGCCGCATTCCGTTAATATTTTAATATGCTTTGAAATGGCGGGCCTGCTTATGTCAAAATTCTCAGCTACCGAATTCAGGTTTAATGAATTATGTGATATCAAGTTAATGATCTCACGCCTTGTAGGGTCTGCTATTGCTTGAAAAACGTCTCTTCTCATAATCTTTTTATATAAATGTGTAACAATTCGGTTACAAATATATGAAACCTTTTGGTTACGCAAACATTTTTTCGATAAAATTTATTTGCGAAGGCAGAGGGGATGAAAATGGTACCGTGGTTTTTAACGTATATTTGTAATAATTTAGTACAAAGCATCGTTATCTCTATTAAAGTATCCGGGTGAAAAGAAAGCTTTTATTGCTAACAGCATTCGTACTTGCCATATATATGGTAAGTGCACAGGACTATATAAGGCCTGGCTCTGTTACGCACGATTATTATACCGGACCGGAATCAGGAGCGCCTAAGCAGGGGAATAAGAAATTCAGTTTAGGTGTTTCATTTGGAGTGGCGGTTCCTATGCAGGACTTTGGCAGTACTAATGTAAACAATTCATTTTGGGATTTTAACTCACCCGATTCTGTGCGGTTGCAGGGTTTTGCAAAACCCGGTTTTCATTTTAACATTACAGCGTCTTACCTTATAACGGATAATATTGGCATAATGCTGATGATAGGGGGCAGCTCTAATTCATTTGATGTAAATACATTTTCTGCTACAATCGGGTATCCTGTTTATGTATCATCAAATTCGTATTATACATCAGAGTATTTGATAGGCCCGTTTGTTTCTCTACCTTTAAGTCAGAAGTTTACAGCCAAAATAAGTGCGATGATCGGCATTGCCAGCAGCAGTTATCCTTCTATAGATATTGCATTGAACGATACCCTTACTGCTGAATTAGATTTTAATGGTGGCAATGGTTTTGCCTATAATATAGGCGCAGGAATTGAATATAATGTTAACAGTAATCTTAGCATATTACTTAATTTGTCATATACGGGTGTTACCATTAATTACCCTAGTTGGATGGAAACATATTCTAGTCCTGGCTACTATCCGCTCCAAATTACCCATTCTAATGATGAAACTCAAATGTCAATCGGTTTGCTAAAGCCAACATTAGGGATAGACTATAAGTTTTAAAACCGTTCTATTTTTTTAAGGTACTCTTATTGGACCATTGCCGGTACTTTGGTAAAAGGCCTAAATCTGTTCTTCAGGCGCAAAAATGGCTTTTCAAAGTATTTATATGATAAGCCTGATATAAGTATGGTGCTGGCTATAGTTGTAATATACAATAGTGTATTCATCAACCAGCCCTGCAGGTCATTTCTAAAAAGGCGTTCTATTAATTCAAGTGATAAAATCCGCATTATGGGGTTATAGAGATATAAGCCGTACGATATCTTGCCCAGGTATTTCATCCATTTGGCTTCTAAAGTTATAATAGAGTTAGGGTTTGTGGCCAGGTTAACAATAATTATAGCGAACAGCATTGAATAGACCTCAAAGTTTATATATGGAACATTTACTTTGAAAAACAACAAAACCGAAGTAAGGCAATAAATTGCGAACTGCACATATTTGCGATATATGACAGATAATATTCTCTGTTTACCCTGTATACAAATATATGCGCCTAATCCACCCAGGGCCATGCAACTTACCCTGTAATTCACAGCTTCAAGTGCAAGTACTTTCAATAAATGTATGTGACTGTGTTTTGCCAATATTATAATTGCATTGCGCCCAAGAACAACAATAACTACTATCCAAACAAAAAGCTTCACGTAATTTTTGGAAGCACGTATTAATAGCGGCCAGAAGAGGTAGAAGGCCTCTTCAACCCTTACCGACCATGTAGCGCCTATAGTTTCAGATGGGGTAATAATGGGGATAAACAGGCAATAAGCCAAAACACAAAAGCCTGTGTTTTCTACTAAACATCTTGAGTAGTCGCCATAGAAATAATCATCGAGGGCAGGCAGAATTACAAACCCAATAAAGCCAATTAAAAAATACAATGGCCATATCTTCAATATTCTATTTATATAAAACTGCTTAAGGTTAATTGTTGAGGTGTTTTCTTTCTCTCTTAATAGAAAAAAGGTAATAAGAAAACCGCTAAGTACAAAAAACATGGAAACAGATAAATTTCCCAGAGGACTGAAGTAATGTATCCAGGGAATAGGTTCAAGGCTATTTTGCGCCTTAAGATTTTCAATGTGGAATAATAAAATACTAACAGATCCAAGGAATCTTAGTCCATCCAAATTTGGAAAGTAAGTCTTCGTAGTTTTATCAGCCATTCAAATCAAACAAATTTGTGGTGTGAACGCAATTACCCTGATTAATCGGTTTTCCTAAATTTAAGGAATATGAATCAAATAAAAATGTTAAAAAATAAGAGTGTCTGATTATCAATCATCTACATTTTTATTCCTGTTTGGAATATGGGGTAAATTGCCTATGCCACAGTTGATTTTATGGTTTTGGTATTACATTTGGCTCGATATAATTAATATAAATAAATAGTTTAAGGATTTAACTTCAAAATAACATAATATGATTTCAAAAGTGTAAAATAATGTATAGTTTTGTAAGGTTAGCATTTGAAAGCAAAATAGTTATAAATGATAAAGGAATACAACCAGTTTTTTTAGGGTATTATCTCAATATCACATCTACTCCCCAATAGTTGTTTTAAAAGGAATCCCGGTTAAGTAAAGTGTCAGTGAAATGAGGAGTTCAAGTATATATAGAATTATATTGTTGTTTTTTGTCAGCTGGTGCACTTATGCCACACCGGTTAAGGCACAGGATATACTTATCTCACCGGATTATTTATTTTATGGTGGTGATACGCTGAATGATTTCAATTTTAAAGCTGCCTTAGATTTTCCTGAAGTGCAGGCTCTTGATAAGCAGGATTTACTTGCTTATTTACTAAGGCAGGAAAAGGCTTTTGTAATTAAAAAATATAACATTGCCTTACCTGTACCACACTTAAACCATTCTACCAATAAAAGTCATTCTGTTACTGCAACCAGTCCTTGTAATAATGCCGATTTTGAAGATGGTAATTATACAAATTGGACAGGAAATGTTGGGTGTAATCAAAACTCGAATGCTGCATTAACCATTACCTCTGCAGGTATAAATACACTAGGCACTAATTCCGGTGAAACTACCTGTTCATGGCATACAATAGTTACAACAGGTGCCGATCCTTATGGCGGATTCCCAATGCTTGACCCGGCAGGAGGCGCATACTCTTGTCGTATTGGTGGTTCAAAAGCTAATTTATCCAAGGGCAGTGGCGGTTGCGGGACCAATGCAATGGACCCGAGCGGAGCCTTTGGTGAAAACCTGGAACAAACTTTTCCGGTTACTACTGCTAATTCAATGTTTGTTTTTGATTATGCCGTAGTGTTAAATGATGGTGGACATCCTAATGGAGAAGAGCCTTATTTTAGCGCACAGGTATTTGATCAGAGTAATAATCTGATAGCTTGCCTTTCATTCAGCCAGCAGTGTACCAGTGGTTCTCCACCTCCGGGATTTTCTA
The DNA here is from genome assembly GCA_035485295.1 of Bacteroidia bacterium. Lineage (GTDB taxonomy): Bacteria > Bacteroidota > Bacteroidia > JABEUT01 > JABEUT01 > JABEUT01. Next base: position 37,539 of record DATHOD010000190.1, on the reverse strand, counting down.
CATCGGGCAGTACAGGCTCAGGCGGTTCTGCTGTTTATTACCTGCCGTGGACAGCACATACCTTTGACTTAAAGCCTTATATAGGAACTAATGTTACAATTGTATTTACTGCTGCCGGGTGTACACTAGGGGGGCATTTTGGTTATGCCTATGTAGATTGCACATGTGGCCAGGTATGGCCTTTAGTAATACCTACATGTAATAGTGATACAATTACTGCTCCTCCGGGTGGACTGACATATTCATGGACAGGGCCTGGTATTGTTAGCGGTGCCGGCAGTCAATCAACTGTAGTTAATGCAAGCGGAACGTATACAGTTGTAGTTACAACTTCAACAACTCCACTCTGTACATATACACTCGACACAGCTGTGGTTGTTCCGGGCCCAATAGTTATTACAATAACTCCAACCAACGAATTATGCAATGGTGGGAATACAGGTAGCGCATCATCAAACGTGACAGGCGGTACACCGGGGTATACATATTCATGGAGTAACGGGCAGACAGGAAGTAATGCTACCGCGTTAACTGCCGGTAGTTATACCCTTACGGTTACAGATTCACATGGTTGCAAAGGAACAGGAACTGTAACTATAACACAACCTTCGGCGGTTACAACTGCTCCTTCATCTGTGGCTAGCATTTGTACAGCCAATAATGGTACTGCTACAATAACCGCAGGTGGTGGAACACCGGGATATACGTATTTATGGAACGGAGGACAGACGACATCAAGCATATCTCCCGTTTCAGCAGGTACATATACTGTTACAGTAAAGGATGCTAATGGTTGCACTATTACCGCCAATGTTACAGTTCCTAATACTGTATCTACCCTCACAGCCACAACAACGCCAACTAATCCATTATGTAATGGTGGGACTGGAAGTGCTACCGTAACAGGCCCTGGGGGTGGTACGGCTCCGTACACTTATGTGTGGAGTAACGCACAAACAGGTACTACAGCTACGGCTTTAACCATTGGAACCTATACAGTTACAATAACTGATGCAAATGGATGCACGGGAACTGAAACTGTTACTATTACCCAACCTACAGCAATTACAACTACTACAAGTTCAACGCCCACAAACTGTTCAGCTAATACTGGCACAGCAAGCGTAACGGCAAGTAATGGTACTCCCGGTTATACATATTTATGGAGCAATGGGCTAACATCTTCTAACATTAGTAATCTTTCAGCAGGAAGCTATACTGTAACGGTAACTGATGCGAATAGCTGTACCACAACGGCTACAGTTGTTGTCGCGAGTTCCGGTGCGACTATTACACCAACACTTACATCAACCAATGTGTTATGTAATGGAGGGAATACAGGCACAGCAACAGTAACGGGGGTTACCGGGGGAACAACACCATATACCTATTCATGGAGCAGTGGACAAATTACAACAAACATTACAGGGCTTACAGCAGGTACATATACCATAACAGTTACCGATGCGAATGGTTGTACAGGCACTGCCAGTGTAACTGTTTCTCAGCCTACAGTGGTTACTGCCTCAGCATCAAATACCGCTGCTTTGTGTAATGGCGGTAACGGAACTGCAACTGTTACCGCAGGCGGTGGTACACCAGGTTATACTTATTCATGGAGTAGCGGGCCAACAACTTCTACAATGACTGCCTCTGCCGGCACATATACAGCAACTGTTACAGATGCAAACGGATGTACGGTTACTGCTACTACAACCATAACACAGCCAACTGCAATGACAACTACCACCTCATTTGTAGGAGCAATATGCGGAATGAGCAATGGTTCGGCAAGCATAACAAATGTTACCGGTGGCACACCTGGATACACCTATTTATGGAGTACTGGCGCAGTAACGACAACTATCAGTGCAATTTCTGCCGGGGCTTATAATGTAACGGTGACCGATGCCAATGGGTGTACAACTATAGCAACAGTAAATGTGCCTAATTCAGGTGGGCCAAGAGATTCAATTGTAAGCACAGTGAATATTTTATGCTATAATGGCAACAATGGCAGTATTACATTGGGGGTAGCAAACGGAACACTGCCATATACATTCGCATGGAGTAGCGGGCAAGTAACACAAAATATAACAGGCCTTACAGCAGGTACGTATAGCGTAACTGTGACCGATGCAAATGGTTGTATAGTTACAGCTAATGCTATCATAACGCAACCTTCACAGTTACGCGATTCTATTGTAAGTATAAAAAATGAACCATGTTTTGGGAATAGTCTTGGAAATATAACTACGGGAGAAAAAGGTGGAACACTGCCATATAGTTATAGTTGGAGTAGTGGGCAGGTAAGCCAGAACCTGACAAACATTTCAGCGGGAACATACACTATTACTGTAACAGATGCTAATGGATGTGTGGTAACAGCGGATACAACAATTACTCAACCAACAGCTTTAACTATAACAGCAGCAGGTTTCCCTGCCAGTTGTTTTGGTTCATGTGATGGACAAGTTGCAGTAATACCTTCTGGAGGAACTACGCCGTATACTTATTTGTGGACTCCAAGCGGCAGCACTAATGCCAGTCAGCCTGGTATGTGCGCAGGTACCGACAGCGTATATGTAACCGATGCCAACGGTTGCAAGGTAGATTCAGCAGTTATAGTGACCCAGCCGGCTGCAATTGATGATTCTATAGTAGGCACAGTAAATGTGCTTTGTAATGGAGGTAACAATGGAAGCGCAACAGTAGGAGTAAAAGGCGGCACCTCCCCTTATACTTATTCATGGACATCAGCTGCAGGAACCAATGCCACAGCGACCGGATTAACAGCAGGTAGCTATACCTGTACCGTAACCGATAAGGACCTCTGCAGCAATACAGTAGTAGCTACTATAACCGAGCCACCAGTTCTTGTTGCAACTCTACCTGCCCCAAGCACTTTATGTATAGGCCAGTCAGTAACTATAACAGCAACCGTAATTGGAGGCACCCCAACTTATACCTATTCATGGAGCAACGGAGCCACTACCAGCAGTATTACAGTGAGCCCTGTTGTTACTACTAGCTATAGTGTAACAGTAACCGATGCCAATGGATGTATTGTTGGCCCCATATCTATAACTATAACTGTAAACCCACCATTAGCTGTAATAGCAGGCCCAACCAAATCAATATGCCCCGGAGGAACAACTACAATTAGTGCAACCGCATCGGGAGGCGATGGTACTTATACTTATGTATGGACACCGGGAGGTATGAACGGATCCAGTGTAAATGTATCACCGGGAACAACCACTACTTATACCGTAACCGTAAATGACGGATGCGGCACACCAGCCGTAACAGCAACCGAAGCTGTAATAGTTGACCCATTGCCTGTAGTAAGCTTTACAGCCGATACCACCAATGGATGTTATCCTTTATGTATCAACTTTAAGGATATGACCACCATAGCATCAGGCGGAGTAAACCAATGGCAATGGACTTTTGGCAACGGAGGCACATCTAGCCATGCAGATACAACGTATTGCTATATGAATCCGGGTCAATATACAGTAGGCTTAACGGTAACCTCAGATAGTGGATGCAGTTCAAGCCAGACAGTACCAAATATGATAACGGTATACAACCACCCGACGGCAATGTTCACCTCATCACCTCAGCCGGCAACGATAATAGAACCAACGGTAAACTTTACCGATGAGAGTACCGATGACTATGGAATAGTAAAATGGCAATGGTTATTTGGTGACCCGTTAGATGGTAACAGCCAGTTACAGAACCCAAGCTATACCTATGCTGATACAGGAACCTATTGCCCAAATCTGAAAGTAACCAATAAATATGGTTGTGTAGACAGTATAACCCAGTGTATAGTAATAGAGCCATTCTTTACCTTATACATACCGAATGCATTCTCACCAAATGGAGATGGTGTAAATGACATATTCACAGCCAAGGGTGATTATGTATGCGGGTTCCAGATGTATATATTTGACCGTTGGGGTATGCAATTGTTCTATACCGAGGATATGCAGAAGGGCTGGAACGGGACAGTGAATGGAGGCCAGAATGTAGAACAGGAGGATACATATGTATACCTTATTTATGCAGTTGACTGCATTGAACACAAAAAACACTCCTACATCGGGAAGGTGAACATTGTTAATTAATAAAGAATAAAATGAAATATAAAAAGCACACTACTGGTGTGCTTTTTTGTTTTACAGGTTAATTAAAACCGATGAAAGTTTTTCAGCCTGGCTACGTAGTTCCGGTACCGCACTGCTCTCCCAAAGCATTCCCCTAAGGTTAGCTCCCAAAGTATAAATATTGTTTAGCTTTCTCCCGTTCACATCAATAAGTTTAAAGTCGGTAGTATCTGCTTGTATCCCAATTTCAATTTCATCACAAGTGGCAATTCCTTTTTTTGAAAGATTGAGTAATAAGGTGTTGCTTGATTTTTTAATACTGGCATCAGGCCCGGTACAGTTAATTACCCTCTCTACAAGAATACTCTCATTCTTTCTGCTCTTTCGATTGTAAAAAGTAACATCTATGCCTTTCGGACTTTCCTTTATATCTATAATCTTTCCAGCTATAACAACAAGCCTGCCATGAATCCTTAAATTCTGCAGCATATCATGAATATGAATAGGCAGCCTATGGCGTGCAACCCCCCACAGATGTCTTAACCGGTTAAGAAACTGTTGCTTTTCTTGTATTGTAAGTGATTGCCATATCTTTTGAGTATAGGGCCTGAGTGAATCAATGATAGGCTCCGCAGTTAATCCAAGTTTTCTAACCGCTCTAATATGTTTATGAGTAAGATTAACGAGTTTGCTAAGCTGGTATGGTTCTTTAAGTTCTTTTTCTAATCCTGAGTATTTAGTGCCATTGTGCCTGTGTGGTAATATTCCAAAGCCATGTGGAGAGACAGAGTATATAGTCTTTGTGAAGCCATTTTCCATCAAGCCCAATACAGTATCAACCATTGTCAAACCATTACCAATTATCAATATGTCTTTTTCAGATTTCAACTTGTCAGTTGATTCTTTTTTCCATGAATCACGGAAGTAGGAGGGATGAGAGAAAAATGAATTGTTAGCTATTGAGGGGTCACGAGGTTCAGAGTTACCTGTAGCCAATGCCACTTTGTTTGCAGTAATTACAGGATTGTTTTGTAAGGTGATAGAAACCATATCTCCTGTTAAATCTATGTCAACAGCTTTGTCTTCTATAATATTTAGTTCAATATTTGAAGGTTTGTTGTCAATAGCCTTCTTCCATGTTTCCTCCAAATATTCCCCATAAAGTATTCTGGGCAAATAAGTGTGCGAGAGTAATTCCCTATCAACATCTTTATATTCGTTGCGTGCATGAGCCCAATTGATAAAATCTTCTGGTTTTTCAGGAAAGGCGCTCATCTTGCCTGCTGTTACATTAAGCAAATGACTTTTAGAGTATGAGCTATAAGCCACTCCTTTAGCAAAGGGATATCCTGAGTTTATGACAGTTATCTTTAAAGGGATTTCAGCTTTTTCTATGAGATGAACGGTTGTTATCATTCCGCAAAAGCCCCCGCCAATAATTGCAATATGTTGTTTTTCGCTCGTCATATTTCGCCGAATATAAATAAAATACGCACAAAGATATTTAACCTACGTGCGTATTGGTGCGATAAAACTCACGTTTTATATCATGGGGACTTCCATCAGGAGTATCTCCGCGTTATCAGAATCAGCTTCAATAGATATCTTATCAGTATCTGAAATGCCAATACCATCTCGCCTGTTCAGCTTTTCACCGTTTATTCTGAAGTCGCCTTCCAGTATAAATACGTATACTCCATTTCCAGCACCCTGTACCTTGTATTCAACTTGCTTGCCTATATCAAAGTTGCCAAGGCTGAACCATGCTTGTTGGTGTATCCACATGCCATCCTTACTCTCAGTGGGTGATATTATTTGTTGCAGCTTGTTTTTTCTGTCGGCCACATTTAGAGTGACTTGTCCATACCTTGGTGTTACATTCCTTTTATCTGGGAATATCCATATCTGAAGGAACTTAACGGGGTTAGTATTGCTTTTGTTCTTTTCACTATGCTGTATGCCTGTACCGGCACTCATTACCTGAATGTCTCCATGCTTTATTACCTGGGTGTTTCCCATACTGTCTTTATGCTCAAGGTCACCCTCTAAAGGAATGCTGATAATTTCCATGTTATCATGGGGATGGCCGCCAAAGCCCATTCCGGGAGCCACTGTGTCATCATTCAACACGCGTAATGCACCAAAGTGCATTCGTTCAGGATTGTGATAATCTGCAAAGCTGAAAGTATGATAACTATTTAGCCAGCCATGATTAGCATGGCCGCGTGTATTTGCTTTATGTATGATTGTTTTTGCCATAATTATTTTAAGTCCTTATCGTAAGTAATACTCAATGCACCACTTGGGCATTGTTTTACCTGGTTAACAATTTTCTCGGTTGTACTATTGTGTTGTTCTATCCATGGCCTTCTTCGGGGATCAAATACTTCAGGCAAGCCTCTGAAACAAACCCCTGAGTGAATGCAAACATGAGGCTGCCATGCTATAGTAACTTCTCCGTTACTGTAATGCTTCGTGATTTTTTTGTCCATATTTATTTATGGGTTTTGAGTTTCTCTACCAGTTCATTTGCCATGGGTTCCGAATAAATTCCATATCCATTTACCAATATGCCTTTCACATTATTTTTAGGAGACGATATGGCATATAATATGGCTTCATCGGCCGGATCGGTATCCCCTTCAAAGCGAAAGAACTTATCTACTACAAAATCATCCTTAAATACTTTTATAGTACCATCCTTGCAAATAAGGCAATCGTGTTTAATGTTGAAGTCTTCAGTATACCCCTGCTTCTTCAATTCGTTCATCGCTTCCGATAATGTGTCGTATGAGCCCATGAGATAAGATTTAGGCTATTAATTTACTTATTTTTTTGCTTTCACCTTTTCCTTTTTAACGTCAGTCTCAATAGGTTTTCTGAATACCACCTTATTATCAAATACATCCATTACTATATCACTGTTACGTTCTATTTTGCCCGCAAGTATTTCCTTTGAAAGTTCATTAAGAACCTGTTTTTGAATCAGCCTTTTAATTGGCCTTGCTCCAAAAGCGGGGTCATAACCGGCATTGGCAAGCCATTCCATAGAATCGGCTGTTGCGCTAAGCTTTATGTTTTCTTGTGCAAGTCTTGCTACAACTCCATTGAATTGCAATTGAACAATTTGAACAAGGTCCTTTTTAGTCAACGGAGTGAACATAATAGTTTCATCAATACGGTTAAGGAATTCAGGCCGTAACGATTTTCTAAGCAGATCAAATACTTCTTCTTTAGTTTGTTCAAATACCTTATCACTATTATAGCTTTCGGCATTGTCAAAGTTCTCTTGTATAATATGAGAACCAATGTTCGAGGTCATAATAATAATAGTATTCTTAAAGTTCACAACCCTACCCTTACTATCTGTCAGCCTGCCATCGTCGAGCACTTGCAGCAATACATTGTATATATCGTGATGTGCTTTTTCAATCTCGTCGAGCAACACTACTGAGTATGGCCTGCGTCTTACAGCTTCGGTAAGTTGTCCGCCTTCATCATAGCCAACGTATCCCGGAGGCGCACCTATCAATCTAGATATACTGTGTTTTTCCTGGTATTCGCTCATATCTATGCGGACCATATTATTTTCGCTATCGAATAAATATTCCGCCAAGGCCTTTGCAACTTCGGTTTTTCCTACACCCGTGGTGCCAAGGAATATGAAAGAACCTATTGGTTTACGGGCATCTTGCAATCCGGCACGGCTGCGGCGAATGGCATCAGACACAGCTGTGATTGCTTCTTCTTGTCCAACCACACGTTTGTGTAATTCATCTTCAAGGTGAAGTAGTTTTTCTTTTTCACCCTGGAGCATTTTTGTTACAGGTATGCCTGTCCACCTTGCTACTACTTGTGCAATATCTTCCCTGTCTACTTCCTCCTTAAGCATTTGAGATCCCTGGGCATTAATAACATCCCATTTCTTTTCCATTTCGGCCAGTTGCTTTTCGGCTTCTTTTATTTTTCCGTAGCGTATCTCAGCTACTTTACCAAAATCGCTTGCACGTTCGGCCTGTTCAGCTTCCAGCTTAAGGGCTTCAATCTGTTCTCTTATCTTATGTATAGCATTAACTACATCTTTCTCCGATTGCCATTTCGCTTTCAGGTCAGAACGTTTATCACTTAAATCAGCAATTTCTCTGTTTAATGAGTTTAGCTTATTCTTATCGTTCTCACGTTTAATAGCTTCACGTTCTATTTCTAACTGACGGATTTTTCTTTCAATCTCATCTAATTCCACAGGTACCGAATTAATTTCAAGCCTGAGCTTAGAGGCTGCTTCGTCAATAAGGTCAATGGCTTTATCAGGTAAGAAGCGATCGCTTATATAGCGCTGAGAAAGTTCTACAGCAGCAATAATAGCATCGTCTTTTATGCGCACTTTATGGTGTGCTTCGTATTTGTCTTTTATGCCACGAAGAATTGAGATAGCATCTTCTTCATTGGGCTCATCAACCATTACCTTTTGAAAACGACGCTCTAAGGCCTTATCTTTTTCAAAATATTTTTGGTATTCGTTCAATGTAGTGGCACCTATTGCTCTAAGTTGACCTTTAGCAAGAGCAGGTTTTAAAATATTGGCGGCATCCATAGCGCCTTCGCCACCACCGGCACCTACAAGGGTATGTATCTCGTCAATAAAGAGTATAACATCGTCAGCCGAGGTAACCTCCTTTACCACCGATTTCAACCTTTCTTCAAACTCACCTTTGTATTTGGCACCTGCAATAAGGGCAGCCATATCGAGCGAGAATATCTTTTTCGTTTTTAGGTTTTCAGGAACATCGCCATTTACTATACGTTGGGCAAGGCCTTCAGCAATGGCTGTTTTACCAACACCCGGCTCACCCACCAAAATTGGGTTGTTCTTTGTTCTGCGAGAAAGTATTTGCAATACCCTTCGTATCTCTTCATCACGGCCAATAACCGGATCGAGCTTACCTGTTTGCGATAATGCGTTAAGGTCAATAGCATACTTGTTAAGTGCATTATAGGTCTCTTCCTGGCCGCTACTGGTAACGGTACTTCCCTTGCGAAGATCCAAAATAGCTTTCTTAAGGTCTTTCTCTGTTATGCCATTATCTTTCATCAGTTGCGCAACAGCATCTTTGGTGCTTAACATACCCAGCAGCAGGTGTTCAATAGATACGTATTCATCCTTGAACTCTTTTAAATATGTATTCGCCTTTATAAGCGTTTGGTTGGCAACAGGTGAAACATATTGCCCAGTAGCAGTATCTGCCTTAGGATAGCTTTCTACTATCTTGTCAAGCGCCTGTTTAAATATAGGCAGATTAACATTGAGCTTTTTGAACAGGAAAGGAGCCACGTTCTCGTCCACTTCCAAAATGCCCTTCAGTATATGGCCGTTTTCTATATTCGGGTTACCATTACCAACAGCAATTTGCTGCGCCTGTTGTATGGCTTCCTGTGATTTTAATGTGAAATTATTTAGGTTCATAATGATCTGTTTTTACTAATAGTATAGCAAATACTGCTCCAGACTTAAAAGCAGGTAAAAATGGCAGAGTATATGACGGAATTACCTGCTTATAAGCAGTTTTTGGAAGGCAGATTTTCCTTCAGGAGAGGTAAGTTGCACTATATAAAATCCAGTTGGCAGGGTAGCTATACTTATTGACTTACCTGAAAAGTGTTCTTCTTCCTTACAGAGCCTTCCATCTTCACTAAATATTTTAATGTTATTGTCTCGCAGTTCGTCACTAAAGTTAACTATATTGTTTGCAGGGTTAGGGTATATTTTTATTCCTGCATATTCATTAGGTACCTCATTTATACCGGCCCATGCTGAAGGGCTTCCCATAACCGGGCGCATCATAAGGCTGCCGGGGAAACTGCATAAGTTCCATGTAGGGTTAGCCGCATTGGCATCCAGGTTATATTCAATCTGGTTCTCATGGTTATCATTCAAATCGAAACCAATATTTATTGAATCACCATACGTTTGAGTCCAGCCCACCCACATAGGCCCGCTTTTAAGCAATACCGGAGTTTGCAGCTTATACCACATAAAGTCATCATAGACCTTGCTATAGGCAGGGTAGGTTATAGTGCTGTTAATGGTGTCTCTGTATATAACATTGCCTGGTTGGCCACCATTATCATCCCAAACGGTGAAATAGAAGGAGTAATTCTTAGCATTTACAAATACATAATCGAAATAAACCTCCATATATATTAATGTGTCCGGCTTATTCAGGGTGAACTGCTCGGCTAGCTGGGTAGGTACACCGGGGTAGCCATTTATAAAGTAAGAACATTCTGCAGTGCCATCGTCATAGGCATAATATTTATCAAATATCTGCTCAAAACTTAGGATATTGTTCAATGTGTCAAAATCACCTGTGGCATGTAACCTTTCATTAAATGTATAAGTTGTAGGGCCGGTTAAGGGTGTGTATGGCAAGAAATTTAAAGGAGCTTGGGTATGAGGAGGATAATTAATATACCCATTATTATCAAAAAAATCAACGTCATTAATGCTTCCACCAGTATAAGAGTGCATGAAATTAGGAATGCTATCATAGGTATAAAGCACATTCATTGGCGAAGCACCCGGATAATCATTATTCCTTATGAAAGTTGTAAGGCCGGTTTTCAGGTCGCCTAAACCTGTAAATTGTTCCCATGGCATATATTCGTAATTGGCAAGCATTGACTGGCATTCATATACAAATGATATATCGTGTTGTGCTGTATCCTGGTAACTCCTGAATTTATTTATGTAAACCTCGTCTATATTCCAATGATCGACATTCCCAGAAGTACATGCATAGTTTATAAACCTGAATTGGAAGCCATCACCTTTGTAATAGGCTGAATCATAATCCCAAAGTATTGGAATTTGCACATAATGGAAATTGGTATCGGTAGATGAAGGCGTATAGCCGGCATGAGACCATACTGTTGTAAATCCTGTATCAACTATTACATAGGGTGGAGTATGTGTATAGTATCCAGGGGCCCAAGTACTGTCAGGCCCACCATCACCTCCTGTCCATATACTATCTCCGGGAACATAAACACTATCTGCGGGAAAAAAGATACTGTCTCTTTGTCCAGGGTAGTGAAACTGTAGTAACAGTGAATCACCCTCTTTTGGTGGCGAGCCTAGCCCTCCGGCCTGCCAGTAAAAGCTAAAATAAACAGAATCGGCAGCACCCTGGAAAGGTGTGGCACTATACAGCCCGATAGGTTGTGAGGTAAGGGTATCGGCCGGGTTTGATGAGTTTGGTGCAGCACCGGGATTATACGGTAAGCCAAATTTATTTACTCCGTCGAAGGTTGCCACACCAAGAGTATGTGGGCAAATAGGGTAGGTATAGTTTATGAATACATTACTATCCTGCCACATGGTGTCGCATGGGAAATGGCTCGAATACGAAAAATCATCAAGGAAAGGCAGGGTTTTAATGAACTTGGCCTTAGCCTTTTTGGGTGGATGAGAGGTTTTGGCGTAATCCTTCCAGAATTTTTTCAATACAGGGTTACCATGCAGAGGTGCCAAATGATCCTGTGCCAGCACAGAGCCTGAAATAATAAAAAGTAAAAAAGCGAGTCTAAGTTTTGGCATCTTTTAATGATGGTTGCGAATATAACGGAAAATATTCAGTTTTATTTTGCTAAACATATCTTGCTATAGTATTGAAAAAAAATAGGGGAGAAGCAAAATGCAGCACTTTTTGACACAGAACGATGTTTTGTGTTGCATTTCTTGAGCATTTACACTGATATTCATGATGTTTAATGCTATTTTTAATAGCAGTATCTAAGTAAAATGGTTTAAAAAACCGGTTTACACTTTTGGTAAGTGCAAACCATTAACCCATTGATCTTCAATATGTATATTCATCACACTTTGCAGTTTTTTGTAAACCCACATGTCCCCTTTTGGTGGGGGTTGGGGGAGGAAGGTATTTAATCCAGAATTCAGCATGCTTATTATTAATAAACAAATTTACACAAAAGATTATTATATGTAATATTATATTACATATGATATCAACAACCTGTAGGGGTTGAAATGGGTAAGGAATTCTTAATCTGAAAGTGAATCAGGAACATTGCCTCTACCAATAATAAGGGTGATGGTAGAACCTTTGAGTATCTTAGTTCCCGGGGTAATTATACTGCCTTTATAAAGCTGTTTTAATACGCAGCCATTGCAAGGATCGGGTTCCATGTGTGCGCCTCCGAACTTAAGGCCGGTATTCTCAATCATCAGGATAGCCTGTCGCAAGGATTTATCTACCAGGTTAGGCATTACTACTATTGGTGGTACCGAAGATGTAATGTACAAGTATATGTTCCTTCCCTTTTTTACATGTGCACCTGCATAAGGGTTTTGGTTTATAACCATACCCGGAGGTGTTTTTTCATCGAATGCTGAATCAATTACAATGTAATTCAGCCCTTCGTCCTTCAAAGACTTTTGAACATCTACCAGTTTTTTGTTGGTTAGGTTTTGTAAAACAATAAACTCGCCATGGCGGGTATAATACGATAAGAATTGTACAGCACCCCAAAAGAACAGAACGAGCAATAATATTGCCAGTCCAAGATTCTTCAGGAATGTTTTACTTTTTATAAAATCTTTAAAGTCGCCCATGAATTAGCGTTTTCTTGATTTTTTATTTTCAAATCCATATTGCAAAATTGCATCAATAAATTGAAATGGTGTATATCCGTTTATTGCCGTTTGGTGAAATATGCATGTAGCAGGGGTCATACCTGGTAACGAATTAGCTTCTATAAATATTACTTCCACCTTACCATTTTTATATACCCGCACAAAAGCATCAATACGTGCATACCCTTCAATATTCAATAGTATGGCTGCTTTCTTCAACTCTGCTTTTACTTTATCCGATATTTTTTGTCTTTGTTTCGGATGTAATGCATAACGTGCAGGGGTTATATTTTGTCCTTCTCCTGCAAGGAACTTTTCTTCTAAAGACAATACATCTCCACCCGATAATGCTTCCGATGCTTCAAATATTTCAAATGTTTTGCCTTTGCCATTATGATGAGTGAGAAGCCCACCGGTTATTTCTAATAAGTGATATGCTCCGTTCTTCTTAACTAGCTCTTCAGCAAGAAAGGCCTGCTTTTGAGGGAATTCTTCGTTAGGCTTTATTTTCAATATCTCAGTAGCACGTCTGTCTTTTTCTTCCCCTTCTCGGAAAATAAGTTTTACAAATGCATCGAATTCTTCCTTTGTATTTATCTTGCGTACAGCCGAACTACAACCATCATCAATAGGCTTGGCAATAAAAGGCAGGTGTAATTGTTTTTCTACTTTTTCAAATACATGTTTGGTGTTGTTCTCGCATTCTTCCTTCAATACAACAATATCATCAGGCACTAATAATCCGTTTTTGCGCAATATGGCATTGGTCTGAAACTTATTTATGGTAATAGCTGATGAAGCAGCAGAAGAGCCATTAAATGGTAATCCTACTTTGCCTAATTCTGTTTGTACTACACCATCTTCTCCCGGCCTTCCGTGCAGGGCGATAAATACTCCATTAACCTCCTTTGCCAATTGTTGGTATGTGAGTTTACGTGGAGGTAAAAGACTGTTACCGCTTGCATATTTATCTGTAATTGCCTGGCAGTTCTTCTGTATTTGCTTTATAAATGGGTGAATATGATAATGCTCTATTTTTTCCTTTATATCATCCGCATTATCCTTCAGCAGAACATTAATAGGAATCTGGTAAAGCGAATGTTCTTGAGCATTGCCAATTAGGAACACAGGGACAGGCTCGTATTGGGTAGACGATGCCAATTTTTCATAAATGTTCCTTCCGCTTTCAACTGATATATGTCTTTCTGAAGAATAGCCACCAAGTATTACCGCAATCTTCTTTTTCTTGGAATGAGCGTTCTTCTCTGCGCTTATCAGTGAATCAATTTTCTCTAACAGAGTTAAATATTGCGGACGGTGCATGGCTGCAATGGTCCGTTGATGTATAGATGTGCGGATAATAAATGTAAGGAAGCGTGAAGGGTTCAAGCCAATTTCTGCTGCCTGGTGGAAGAAGAAAGAGGAGGGAAGCATACCCGATGTTGTATTCGGATCGTTCAAAAATACTTTTCCTTCGTTGGTAATGAATCCATCAATGCGCGCATACACATTAAAGTTCATATCGGTAAATAGCTTGCAACACTCTTCCGATATGGTCTTTATCTTTTCTTCCGCAATATCTATTGGGGTTATCTTATGCGAAAGCCCCGGTAAATACTTTGAACGGTAATCAAACAGCTCCTGTCCTTTACGAATTTCGGTAGGAGGTAGAGCGATAGGTTTGCCTTGTTCATCTTGTATTACAATACACGAAAATTCTTTTCCTCTAAGGAAACCTTCTATCAGTACTTCACTTTCACCATCAAAAGCAGTGAGCAAAATATCTTCTTTCGATTTTGAAAAATGATCTAATAATTTCTTTAATAAATCTTCCGGATGAAGAATGGTTGAACCTTTTAATGTAAGCGGAAAGCCAATGCCTTCACGTATATCGCCAATGTCACGGACAAACAATACACGTTGCTCATGCGACATCTTTTGCCATGCAGAATACTTTATGTTCTTTACAAAGAATGCTTTTTGTATGGCTTGAGTAAAAGAGTCTAAATCATTTGCAGATAATACTGTTGCCCCAATAGAAGAGCCTTGGTTGGCAGGTTTTATAACACAAGGAAAACCAATTTCAGTTTCCACTTTTTTATGCAAACCATTATGTTTTCCTTTGAGCGCTTCTTCTCTATTAAGTATTACAAAAGGCGGAACATCGAATTTGCTGTGCTGCATCCATCTGCGTTGTATGGCTTTATTCATACCTAAGGCAGACGAAAAAATACCCGAACCGGAATAAGGGATCTTTACATAATCAAGCATGCCCTGTATACTGCCATCTTCGCCACCTGCGCCATGCAGACAAAGAAATGCAAAGTCGATATGCTTTTTAAGTTCTTCTGCAGAAACTGTTTTTCCAATTTTGCCAAGCATTTTCAATGCCAGTTTGCCATCAGTATCTTTTAAAGATTCAGCATAAACCTGGAAACCATGTTTAGATGGTGGCAGAAATTCAACAGGAGGATAAAAATCACGAATACTGCCTTTGTAAATGTATTTCCAATCAAGTATGGCGAAATTGCCAAAGCTATCTGCGAAAATGGGTACCGGTTCAAAAAGAGCCTTGTTCAGGTTGTCATAAACGGTTCTGCCACCGGCAAACGACACCTCACGTTCCCTTGAAAATCCACCAAAAACTATGCCTATACGCAGTTTCATATCTATTTACTTCTTTCTAAAGCATACAAATATAGGAGTTTAGTATTGAGTATTGGGATATGTGTATTGATAGAATTGACAATGGAAAGTTGATAAAAAGAGACTTGGGGTCAATCATTAATAGGAAGTATTTAAATTCATTAACTTTGGACAGTAGAGTTTACTATATTATGAAGTCTTTAGTTATAATAACGTCATTTTTATGTGCTTCCTGCTTTGTTGGGTTTAGTCAGGTAATTAAGGAGAGCCCTATAAAGCAAGAACTATCTGATGCAAACGGGCAAAAAGAAGGTTATGAAATATCTATCGATTACAAAATCTTTAATAATAAAAGCACATGGAAAAAAGATCCAACAGACAGAAGCTCGTTGGAAGTCACTTTTGAAACACATTTTGATAATGATACAGTAAGGGTTTTCATCAATGGTAAATTAAAGACTATTGAGAAATGCAAAACACTTGCGCAATTAGATGTGGCGACTAGTTATATTTATCATGGAATAGACACAATTAGGACATTAGGTGTACAAATAAACAAAGGGCCTATAGCTAATGTAGAAATTACTCCTAAAAGATGTTGTGCTTATGTAAATTACTGGACTAATAGTCAAGGCAGATTGTTGTTAATCTCATTCCTAAGTACCTTAAGGTCGTATGAGTAAATCTACTTGTAGTCAGTTCTCTAAAATCTCAATACTAACTTCTCAATACTATTATTTGATATTTTTGCATCAAAGCAGGCTGTTCTATCGCTCTGTCCCGATAGCTATCGGGATACAGGGAGGAAAGTCCGGACAACAAAGAGCATCTCGTCCCTGGAACACGGGGGACATGCTGTAGAATTGCAGTATGATGGAAAGTGTCGCAGAAAAATACCGTCCGCCAACTGGCAGATAAGGGTGAAAACGCGAGGTAAGAGCTCACGGTTCAGGCGGGTAACCGCAGGAAAGGATAAACCCCGGGAGTTGCAAGACCAAATAAGCCATGGCTTGAGGGCTGCTCGCCCAACATGGTGGGTAGGTTGCGTTAGATAAATGATAGAACCCGACAGAATCCGGCTTATAGGCCTGCTTTTTTCTTAAACTCCGTGACCGTTGGCCACCAACCAGCAACCAATAGCAATGAACGTAAAAGCTATTACGGTGATAAGGACACCATCCCAGCCACCTGCACTTTCAATAAAACTTGGTTTGTTTGAATCCATAAATAGGTTTTTAGAGCACCAAAAGTAGGTAATTTCACATTAAGTCAAACTTTTGTATTTCAGATTCCTAATTTCGTTTTGTTCCATTTGGAATGACAATGAATGAGGGGGCATCGAAACTCAATTATTTTAAAGGTGAATTAGGGGCAATCCGTTAAAATCAGTATTTTTACGGAAAATAACTTTCCCGATGAAAAAGAGCATTTTAGGGCTGCTACTGGCAGCTGTTACCATTGCAAATGCCCAGAATACTATTGATTTAAATCCGGCCGTAAAAAGTGTTACTGTTTATCAAACGGGTGCTGTAGTAACACATGAGGTGCAAACTTCCATTCCTTCAGGAAAATCTACCGTTATATTCCATGGCCTGCCTTATAATATTGATAAGCAAAGTATTCAGCTTGTCTCAACGGGAGATATTACCATTCTCTCAGTTACTTCATATGAAGATTACGTAAGTGAAAGCAAAAAGAATGTAAAGACAAAGAGATGGCAGGATTCCCTTGAGGTCCTAAGTGATGCATTGGAAAGAGTGAAAGATGGAATTACTATACTTGATGCAGGGAAAAGCCTTTTAGATAATAACCGCACAGTAGGCGGGACTAATGTAGGGACCTCTGTAGCCAATGTGAAAGGTATGTACGAATACTATGTTCACCAGGTTACCCATATTGAAGATTCATTGATACTGTTGCGCAAGAAACAAAGAGGCTTGGAAAGCAAAATTGCCAAGATTCAGAATGAAATGATGCAATGGAAAACTAAAGCAGATACGTTGGCGAGTGACATAGAAGCCTTGGTATCGGCTGACCATGCGCAAGATTTAGGGTTTAGACTTTCGTATCTTACCTACGATGCTGGCTGGAGTGCCATGTACGATCTGCGTGCAAAAGATATTAAACATGCCTGCCAACTTGCGTACAAGGCAAATGTATACCAGCATACCGGGCAAGATTGGGCTAATGTCGACCTTACATTATCCACTTCAAATCCATCCGTTAGCCAAACTGCCCCTGTTTTAAATCCTTGGTATCTGCAATTTCAATCTTACTACGGAAATGGAGTAGCTGGTACCTATAATTCAACACCTGCTCCGGCTGCAAATGTTAGGGGTGCACGTTCTGATGCTAATGAATATATTGTAGATGGCATGAAAATGAACAATGGTGAATATAAGCAAAGCATTGTAAATAACACGGTAAGTGAAAGTCAGCTTGCAGTAGAATTTCATATAGATGTGCCGTATAACTTACCATCAGACAATAAGCCACATATGGTAGAGATTAAAAAGTATGACCTCAATGCTATTTATCGTTTCCAATCTATACCTAAGCTTAATCAATCAGCCTTCTTAATGGCTGATATAACCCATTGGGATGAGCTTAATTTAATGTCGGGTGAAGTGAATATTTACTTTGCGGGGGCTTATGTAGGCAAATCATACATCAATACTCAAAACCTTACCGATACACTGAGTTTCTCATTTGGTATGGATAAGAAGATAATTGTTAAGCGTGATAAGGCGAAAGAGTTTTGTTCAACAAAATGGATAGGGTCTACAAAGACCCAAACCTTTGCATATACTATAAATCTGCACAATACACATACTGATTCTTTAACCATAGAAGTATATGACCAGGTTCCGCTTACTACCGATAAGGATATTGAGATACTAGTGCTTGATAAGGGTAATGCCGACTTGGTGCCTGAAACAGGCAAGCTAACATGGAAGATTAAACTTGCACCTGGGGAAGCAAGGAAACTTACTTTCTCTTATTCCGTAAAATACCCAAAGAACAAACCATTGCAAAATCTTTGGTAAAGTAGAAGACGAGGTAAGGATTTTATAAAAGAGAGCGAAGCTTATATATGAAGATATACTTTAAGAAACATCAGCGGATAAGAAGGGTATTCTATTTCTATCCTCTTCAGCTTCTGTTTATGACAATAAAGGAGAACCTGGTGTTCATATTTATATGGGCTCTTTTTGTTGGTTTTATAACAGGTGTTACTGCTTCTAAATATGGGGTGCCATATCTTTTCTTGTATCCGGAATACCTTAATGAGGTAAGTTTTAAATCATATTGTATCCTTGGTTTTTCATGCGGTGGGTTTATAATGGCATTCAATGTGTCCAGTTATATTATAAACAGTTTCCGTTTTCCATTTCTTGCAACACTCGAAAGGCCCTTTTTCACGTTTGTAATCAATAATTGCATTATCCCTTTGGCTTTCCTTATTACCTATATATGTATGGTAATTCATTTCCGTAGCTATGATAATACCCCCGCTTCAACTATCGCCTGGCATATGACGGGCTTTATGTTGGGTGTAATTATGTTCTTATTCATTACCATGGCATATTTCTATATGTTCGATAAGAACATTTTCAGGGTGTTTGGCCTTAGTCCGCAAAAGAGCTCAAGGATCAATTTGAAAAATGAAAAGGTACAGATGGCGTATACCATGGAATGGGAAAAGGTAACACAGTTCCCTTCTACGTTTGCTGATAAAACCTGGTATATAGAAACCTATATTGGCAGTAACCTGGGCATACGTCTTTCTCGCGGATACGAGCACTATGATAATAAAATGCTCGAACGTATCTTTAGGCAAAATCACCATACAGGCGCGTTTTTTGAATTAGTAGCTATAGCCAGTCTTTTGTTATTAGGGGGCTTTCGCGATAACCCCCGTTATATGGTTCCTGCAGGTGCCAGTGTGTTTCTTCTATTTACAGTTTTTGTTATGTTGATTAGTGCAGTGCATAACTGGCTCAGAGGTTGGACAACAGTAGCGGTAATCTTAGCTTTATTCGGGGTGAATTATATGTCAGCTACCCACTGGTCAATATTTTCTTCCAAGGCGTATGGCTTAAATTATGAAGCTGCACCGGCTATCTATTCCTATGCTTCATTAGAGATATTGAATCATGATGTGGCAACTTTGAAAAAGGATAATACGCACATGAAGGGGATACTTGAGTTATGGAAGGAATGGAATACATCATCACTTAGGCAAGAAGGGCATAAGCCCTATTTTGTAATTATAAATACAAGTGGTGGTGGCTTGCGTTCATCTATGTGGACATTCCATGTGTTGCAACGCCTTGATAGTATTTTTAAGGGGCAATTATTTCGCCATGCAGAGCTTATAACTGGCTCTTCAGGAGGAATGGTAGGCGCCGCATATTACCGTGAACTTTATTTGGAAAGAGAAGAGGGTAAAAAGATTAACCCGGATGATAAGAAATACCTAACCAGGATTTCGCAGGATATATTGAATCCAATTGCTTTCACAGTTGCAACGAATGACCTTGCTTTCCGCCTACAGCAATATAACGATGGTAAATACTCTTATACTAAAGATAGGGGATTTGCTTTTGAAGAAAAGCTTGACGCTAATACAGATAGTGTATTGAATAAGCGCTTGAGAGATTATCGTGTGCCGGAAGAGCAAGCAATCATTCCTATGATGATACTAACACCAACTATTGTAAATGATGGGCGTAAATTATTAATATCCTCTCAGGGCATTTCATTCATGACAAATTATGATGTTGACAGTAATGTATCTTATATGCCACTAATACAATCAGTTGAGTTCTCCAGAATGTTCGCAAACCAGGATGCACAGAATCTTTTGTTTACAAGCGCTTTGCGCATGAGTGCTACTTTTCCATATATAACGCCTATTACTGCGCTTCCAAGTACACCGGTTGTTGAGGCTATGGATGCAGGATTGCTTGATAACTTTGGCTTGGAAGAAGCAGTTAAGTTTATCTATAGCTTCCGTACATGGCTTCAGGAAAATACGGGTAGGATAATAATTATTCAGATAAGAGATCAATACAAACAAGCAACCATTAGGGATAATTCACCTCATAATTTACTTGAAAGTTTTAGCTTCCCAATTAATAGGTTTTACGGCAATCTTTTCCCGGTTGAAAATTATAAAGAAGATAGAATGGTTGAGTATATGAGCCGCTGGTATAAGGGCAAAATAAATATGGTTTACTTCCAGTTAGATAATCAGGGAAGTGATGATATTTCACTTAGCTGGCATCTTACCGATAAGGAAAAAACTAAAGTTATAATGTCTATAAACTCAAAGGATAACTGTAGGGCAATAGATCAAATTAGAGACTTCCTGAAATAGTATGGTATGAGGAGGTTATTTTCACGCATAACGGACAATTCGGGTAAAGTTGGAACGGTAGAGATGCCCAATATGCGTGCGGGGTTCTGGAAAAAGCTTTTTGCTTTTATGGGACCTGCTTATCTTATTAGTGTTGGTTATATGGACCCGGGTAACTGGGCTACCGATATTTCAGCAGGTAGTACGTATGGGTATACCCTTATATGGGTTCTGCTATTATCAAATTTAATTGCCCTTGTAATGCAAAACCTGAGCGCAAGACTTGGTTTGGTAAAGGGTATGGATCTTGCGCAGGTATCAAGACAATATTACCATCCTGTTGCAAATTTCTTTCTCTGGTTATTGGCGGAAATAGCAATAGCCTCTTGTGATCTTGCGGAAGTTCTGGGTATGGCTATAGGCTTAAATTTATTATTCGGCTTACCAATGATGTATGGTGTATTGTTGACAATACTTGATACTTTGTTGCTTCTTACCCTTCAGCGGTATGGTATGCGTAAAATAGAATCATTCATTGTTTGTCTCATAGCAATTATAGGTGTCTCTTATTTGCTGGAATTGTTTTGGGCTGCTCCTGTATCTACAGATATAGTAAAAGGGTTTATCCCACGTTTACCTGATGAAAATGCCGTATATGTTGCCATTGCAATAATAGGCGCCACAGTTATGCCGCACAACCTGTACTTGCATTCTTCATTAGTGCAAACGCGTAAGTACGAGCACACAGAGGCTGGTATAAAACAGGCTATAAAGTTTAATTTCATTGATACGTTTATTGCACTTAACATTGCATTCCTTGTGAATATTGCCATACTTGTGTTGGCTGCTGCTGCATTTTACAAGTTTGGTTTTGTAAATGTTCAGGATATACAAGATGCGTATAAGTTGCTATTCCCAATCCTTGGTAAAAAACTCGCTCCTATTTTATTTGCTGTTGCATTGATTGCCGCCGGGCAAAGTTCTACACTTACCGGTACATTAGCGGGTCAGGTTGTTATGGAAGGATATCTCAATATTCGTATTCAACCATGGCTGCGAAGGTTAATAACGCGAATGATAGCCATTATTCCCGCTTTTTTTGTCATCTGGTTCTTTGGTGAAAGAGCTACAGGCAAATTGCTTGTACTTAGTCAAGTTGTTCTAAGTCTTCAATTGGCATTTGCGATGGTGCCGCTGGTTTACTTTGTGGGGGAGAGGCGCCTCATGGGCCAATTTAAAGTGAAGCCTTTGGTGTTATTTATAGCTTGGCTATGCGTAGCACTTATTCTTGCATTGAATGTTCAATGGTTATGGGGTACCGTTGGCGATTTTATGAAGACTCATCACAATTACTTTGTAAATAGCTTAATATTTGTTGTGATAGCGGGTATTGTGATTTTAATGGTATATATATTCTTTACCCCATTCACTCCGCGTAAGAGAAGATATAAAAAGGATACCATGGTGCCGCATTTGGCAGCTCTTTCGCTTGAATTGGAACATAAGGCAAATCAGTATAGAAAGATAGCCATAACCGTAGATTTTTCGCCTTCAGATATTAATGCCTTGTCTAAAGCTGTGGCGGAGGGTGGAAAAAATGCTGAATATGTGCTTATACATATAGTTGAAACAGCAGGTGCAAGATTTATGCAAGAGGAAATAAGGGATTATGAAACATCATCTGATAATAAGAATCTTGACAAATATGTGGAGCGTTTTGCTCAAGAGGGTTTCATAGCTAAAGCTGTAATTGGGTATGGAAACCCTAAAACAAGTATTGCAGATATTGTTAACTCATCGGGTGCTGATTTATTAGTAATGGGTGTACACGGCCATAAAACGTTTAAGGATATTATATTCGGCACTACAATTGATAAGCTTAGGCATCGCGTGAAAATCCCAATGTTAATTGTGCGTAAATAGTTATACAACAGTTATATAAGGGTATTGTATAATTCCAGAATTAATTTAAATTTGTCTTATTAAATAAGTCGGTAGGATTTGACTTATTCTATTTAAAACAAAATCAAATGAAAAAAGTTTTACTTTCTTTATTCGCAGTATTTGCGGTTGGAACTATTATGGCGCAGTCAATTCCTAATGGTGGATTTGAGGCGTGGAACATAACCAAATGGCAAAACCCAACAGGTTATACATCTTCAAATGATCAGAGCAATGGTGGAAACAGTAGCTCTACTTTACCTGCAAATGTGTTAAAAACAACCGATGCTTACCATGGTAAGTATGCAGAAAGGATGACTTGTATTACGGTGGGGCCCGACACAATCGCCGGATATGCGGTTCAAGGGCAACCAAATGGCGGTAGTTCTGGTTTCACCTTACAAGGGGGGATTCCATATAACCAAAAACCAAAAGGCATCAGGTTGTTTTATAAATACACTGTTCAAAAAACCGATTCAGCTTTAATACTTATTATATTTAAGAGACATGATACTGTAATAGGTACATATATGTGGCATGTTGGGGATACTACCAGTACCTATAAGTTATTCTCAGCCAACCTTAATCCTCCATTGGCATCCACCCCAGATTCTATGGGATTTGGAACTGCTACATCATATTTGGTTGTGAATAATGGTCGTGGTATGCCCGGAAGTGTATTAACTATTGACAGTGTTACATTTACTGGAGTAACTAGCCAGCCAACTGCTATGAATGGTGATTTTGAAAATTGGCAAACGGATAGTGCTCTTGGCTTAACAAATTGGGAAATATCTGGCGAAGGTTCGGCTCAGCAAACTACCGACGCTAAGTCTGGAAACTTTGCTTTACAGCTTACTACAATTGCAAGTCAGGGGGGAAATAATAATGCGGGCCAGGCAGATGATGGTATTACTATTCAAACTGCACCTCACAGGGACTCAACAACTGCCGGATATCCATTTACAAATAAGATAGATACACTTGAGTTTGATTATAAATATGTGCCTGCCGATACAGCTGACAGGGCAAATATTAATTTAAATCTTAAGAAAAATTCTGTGATGATATGGGGTACTGGAACGCAGTTGAAAGCTTCAGCGGCATATAAGCACGTTAAAATGCCAGTTAATTCATTTACCACGCCTGATACAGCTCTTGTTAGTTTCCAGTCATCTCAATATGTTTATGACACTGCTTTGGGCTATTCCACTATTCCAAATTCATATGTAGGTGCGGTTTTTAAAATAGATAATCTGCAATTTACATCTCAGGCTGTTACAGTAATTCCTACAGCGCCTACACTTAGTACTTCAGTAATTAATACAACCTGTGGATTAAATAATGGTATAGCTATAGTAAAGGTTACTGGTGGAACACCACCGTATTCATTTAATTGGAATAGTACTCCAATACAAACAGATGATACAGCTTCTGACTTGTCCCCTGGTCAATATACTGTTACTGTAAAAGATAAAAATTATACTCAAACTGCAGTTGTTACCATTGCCCCTTCTAGCGGGCCGGGTCTTACCTTAAGTGTAAATCCTAGTTCATGTGGTAACCACAATGGTGGTGCTTCAGCTATCGTTTCTGGAGGTGTAAGCCCTTATACATACAGTTGGAGCACTGGTGCAAGCGTGTCAAGTATTTCAGCTATTTCTGCCGGGGTGTATTCTGTAACTATTACAGATAAAGGTGGATGTACTGAAACTGCAAGTGCAGACGTAAGTGATAATGATGGACCCGGTGTAGTTGTTACCTCAGTGGGTATAGATAATTGCATAGCAGGAATTAAGGGATATATATTAACTAACGATACTGGTGGATCTGGTCCGGGTACATATTCGTTCTTATGGTCTGATGGTGAGACAACGCAAAATGCAACTAACCTAAGTGGTGGCAATTACAATGTTACGGTAACAGACAATGGCGGCTGTATTGGTGCAGCTACCGTAAATGTTCCTGTAGTTCTGCCTGCAGGGGTACAAATTTGTATTGTAACTGTTGATTCAAACGAGCACAATAATGTAATGTGGGCCAAGACAGGTGAAAGAAGAATTGACCACTTTAATATATATCGAGAAGGTTCAGTAGCGGGTGTATACAATTTAGTGGGCTCACAGCCATATGATAGTTTAAGTTTATGGGTTGATAATAGCGCTAAGCCTTTAACCCGTAGCTATAGATACGAAATTTCAGAAGTAGATTCTTGCGGAAATGAATCAGCATTAAGTCCTGAGCATAAAACCATTCACCTTACTGTAAATGTTGGTTTACCTGCAGGCACTTATAATATGATATGGGATAACTATGAAGGCTTAACCTTCTTTACGTATTACATATTAAGGGATACTGTAATAACTGATTATACAGTAATAGATTCTGTTCCGAATAATGGTTCACAAACATATTCGGACTATTATCCTACAACACAAAATATTTACTATCGTATTGCTATTGATAATCCTGATCCATGTAATCCTACTTACCATGCTAAGTCTTATAATGCTTCGCATTCAAATACGGCTACAGTAGTGAATCTTGTTACTTCTGTTCCTGCCGCGACAAAGGTGAATTCAGTGCATGTGTATCCTAATCCTGTGAAAAATCTGTTCTATGTTGATGCAACGGGAATTTCTTCTATACAAATGATAACTGTATTGGATATGACAGGTAGGGCTGTGGAAGTAAGAAGTTATGCTGCCGGACTTAAGAGTACAACCGAAAGCTTTGACATGAGTGGTTATGCACAGGGTATATATTTAGTGAAGATAAATACCAGCAATGGTGTATTCTATCAAAAGATTAGCAAGGTGAACTAAGGTTCTATTTAATTTTAGAAAAGCGGCTCACATTGTTGGCCGCTTTTTTTATTGCTGTTCGCTAGAATAAATTCTGGTATTGTTCTTTATAGGCAGATTTTCTGAAATGCTTTTCTGCAATAGTTTGTATTCTCTTTTTTTCTTCAGCAGAAATGCGTTGGAGCGATGTCCAATCTGTTTCAGCAGCTAACATGCCGCAATTCTTTTCTGTAACAAATGAACTATAATCTCCAATGTGTTCAGAGATAATGACTGGTAATCCGGCTGCCATGTATTCTGCGAATTTAACAGGAGAGCTAACCGCATTCGTTACGGAGTCTTCTCTTATCAATAAACCATAGTCAGCCGCCTGCAAATATTTTTGTACATCAACTGGTTCTACCCATTTTTGAAAAACCTTGCCTGGAAACTTTTGAGAGAAGCTCTTTTCTATTCCTTGTTTTCCAAGCATTAAAATCTTTAGCTTTTCATTTGCCGCAAAAGCTTTGTTTATGTTTTCTTCAAGTACTTTAAACGATTGCCACTCTGCCGATGAGCCGGAGTATACAAGCAGAGTATCGTCTGTGCTTATTCCTAACTTCTGTCTTATTTTATTAGCATTGGGTAAATCGTATCTAATATTTAGTGATGAATTAAGTGTGCATGGAATTACTGAATAACTTGATTTAGTATATCCATACGTGTTTCTCCAGTAATCAACTAATTTGGCTGAAACGGCTATTTGTGAGTAAGAGTTAAGCAGAGCTTGCTTTTCATAATCTCTTATGTTCTTTGTTATTTCAGGAGAAAATACTTTTAAATACTCTTCCCATTCGGCAGCATAAGCACCTCGTGCATCAAAGCATACCTTTTCAAACGATTTGCATTCAAGAGCCATTAGAGTTGCAAATACGCCGCGGGCAATTACATTATCTCTTTTTGAAGGTGCTAATATTCGCAATATGGCAGATGTTTTCTTCCAGTTGCCAATACCGGGGAACATAGGTATTACAATTGAATTATTCCATGCCTGTTTTATCTTCTTCTTATTTGCAGAAAAGTTGCGCAAAGAAATAATAGATATCAGGTACACCTTCTCATTAAATGTGTCTTCCCAAAAACGGCACACGTCTATCACCTGGCTCATATATATGCCATCCGGTGCGTCGTTATAGGTGAGGAAATACATCTTAGTTTTTTAGTAATTGCATTGCATGTGGCCCTTCACAGCATAAAAGATCAATTATACTAAGGTCAGGAATAAAGCCATGACGATCTTCAAATACCTGCAGGTATTTTACTTCTTTAACTGGTTTTGATGCCAGTATATTAGGAGAAGCAAGAGAGCGGTAATCTACTATGCCTTCATATAGTTTATGGTATTCGCCGGTATAGGATAGTTTGATATCAGATTTCAATATTTCAATCGTAGCATCAAATAATCTCCTGTTCCATTCTATAAGATACTCTGGTTTGTAATCTTCATAAATTGGACGGAATGTTTCTTCGTAATATTCGAAATATGGTGAGCGCCTATAGGATGCCTCGAATGATCGCCAGTGTAGTTTCTGCCACGGAGATTCATATGAAATACGAATATCCTTTACGGCCGTTCTTTCGTGGTCGTGGCTAATGGGTATCGTCAACTTCAAAATTCCGTTAGGTCCTGAAATTACACAGCGGTTATAAAAGAATTGTTTGTGAAAATGTTCATGAATATCCCATTGTACTTCAGGATGGGTTGCCATAGCAGCATAATGACTGATAGGAGCGAGGTAGGCTACAGGCAATATGGCTAAAGTAGAATGCACCTTAACGCGAGAACATTTTTTTTAGTACTCCGAAAATTACAGGGAGCAGCGATACTAATATTATTAGTAGAGTAACAAGTGTAAAATGTGTTTTAATAAACTCATTAGTTCCAAGTGCATATCCTGCCCATGCAAATATGTTTATCCATAACAGGTTACCCAAAATGCTGAACATAATAAAACGTCTGTAGGTCATACTTCCTACACCTGCAACAAAGGGTGCGAAAGTTCGAATGATTGGAATAAATCTTGCAATAATCACTGTTTTGCCTCCATGTTTTTCATAGAACTCATGGGTGCGTGTAAGATATTCTTGCTTGATAAACCGAATCTTCATACTGAACACCTTTGGTCCTATATACTTTCCAATAAAGTAATTCGAATTGTCTCCTGCAAAGGCAGCAATAAAGAGTAGAAGAATTAGGGTGAAAATGTTTAATTCACCAGTTCCGCTTGCAATAGTACCTGCTACAAATAGCAATGAATCACCTGGAAGGAAAGGGGTTACAACCAAGCCTGTTTCACAAAAAATAATGAGGCAAAGGATAAGATAAGCCGATGTTTTATATTCCCCGATAATCTGTGGAAGCTTAACATCTGCATGTAATAAAAGGTCAAATAAATCTTTTAAATGCGTAATCATATTAAAAATTAATAGGTTATAAATGTAATTTAAAATAATTGAACGGGTTAAAAAATGCATATAGGCAGGCATTTTTCTTTCGTTTACTTGCTTGTAATTGAAAAAATATTATTAATATTGCATCACAATTCCCTCTCAACTTTTTAGATACGCTCTTTTTCACAGCTTAACACGCTTTTTTCCCTCTCTCGTTTATTCCTAATCAACTCATTATTTTATACTCCTATTTATGTACGACATCGTAGATTTGAACACTAAATCATTAGTGCAGCTTAAAGAAATTGCCAAGCATTTGAAAATTGCTAAGGTTGAAAGCCTTAAGAAACAAGACCTTATTTCTAAGATACTTGATCACCAGGCGGCTAACCCTGCAGCAGCAGAAAGCAAACCCGAAGAAAAGCACCACCACCATAAAACAGCCGAAAAAGCACATGAAGCAGACCAACCAATATTGGCTGCATATAACGAACCTGAGGCTGTTGCACCTGTTGCAGAAGAAGCGCCTAAAGAGGTGGTGGCTCCTGTTGAAAGCCCGGTAAGTAATAATAGTTCAAATGAATTTGTTTTTCAGGAAAAACCTGTTCAGCAACAACAACAACAGAATCAACAACAAAATCAGCAACAACAAGAGCCACAAAGGCCAAGAGAACCTGCATACAATTTTGATAATATAGTAAGAGCAGAAGGTGTACTTGAAATTATGCCTGATGGCTATGGTTTCTTACGTGCTGCAGATTATAACTACCTAAACTCACCTGATGATATATATGTATCTCAATCGCAGGTGAAATTATTCGGACTAAAAACAGGTGATACCGTATTAGGGTATATCCGTCCTCCTAAGGAAGGAGAAAAGTTTTTTCCACTAACAAAAGTAGATTTGATAAATGGTAAAGACCCTGATGCTGTAAGGGATAGGGTGCCATTTGATTTTCTTACTCCATTGTTCCCGCATGAAAAGTTTAACCTTGCAAGCCATCCGAAGGCTACATTATCTAGCCGTGTGGTAGATATGTTTACGCCAATAGGTAAAGGCCAAAGAGGATTGATTGTAGCACAGCCTAAAACAGGTAAAACTGTTTTGCTGAAAGAAATAGCAAACGCTATTGCCGATAATCACCCGGAAGCTTACCTTCTTATATTGCTTATTGATGAACGTCCTGAGGAGGTAACCGATATGGCACGTAGTGTAAAGGCTGAGGTTATTGCATCGACATTTGATGAACCGGCTGAACGTCACGTGAAGATTGCCAATATAGTGCTTGAAAAAGCAAAGCGTATGGTAGAATGCGGACATGATGTGATTATTCTTTTAGATTCTATTACACGTCTTGCACGTGCTTACAATACGGTTTCTCCTGCATCGGGTAAAGTATTATCAGGTGGTGTGGAAGCGAATGCATTGCAGAAGCCTAAACGTTTCTTTGGTGCTGCACGTAAAATTGAAAATGGTGGCTCGCTTACAATCCTTGCAACTGCTCTTATCGATACCGGTTCTAAAATGGACGAGGTGATATTTGAAGAGTTTAAAGGAACTGGTAATATGGAGTTGCAGCTTGACCGCCGCCTTGCCAACAAACGTATATACCCTGCTATTGATATTGTAGCTTCAAGTACACGCCGCGATGATTTACTTGTTAGCAAAGATGTATTGCAAAGGCTTTGGGTGTTGCGTAACCACCTTACCGATATGACTCCGATAGAAGCTATGGAGTTCTTAAAAGAAAGAATTACAAGGACCAAGACCAATGAAGAGTTCTTGGTTACAATGAACGACTAAGGACCCCTCCCAGCCTCCCCGATAGGGAGGAGTTTTAAATATTTTGCCTGGCTCTTACTGAGCTGGGCATTTTTGTTTCGTCGAAACCCGTCATTGCGAGCGTAGCGTGGCAATCTCAGAATTTTTATTTCCAAGCATCTCTTCCAAATTTGTCAATTTCTTGCAGTTTTTGTCAATGTTTGCGACATTTAAATTGTTAATCATTTGATTTTCAGTTATAATGCATATTCGGGTTACACTTTATGCCATTTCATGAGTGTAATCAAGTGATTATCAAATGCCAGCAATTTGTCAATGCG
The DNA here is from genome assembly GCA_035485295.1 of Bacteroidia bacterium. Taxonomy (GTDB): domain Bacteria; phylum Bacteroidota; class Bacteroidia; order JABEUT01; family JABEUT01; genus JABEUT01. Next base: position 7,482 of record DATHOD010000190.1, on the reverse strand, counting down.
CTAAATCTGTTACCTTTTACTCTCTTGAGTACTCGAGATGTGAGGAGTAATACTTTGTCCCCCGCTGGAGGGGGTAGGGGGAGGAATGTGATTGCACCACATTGCACGTCATTGCACTTTTGGGGAGTAGCACATTTTACCACAAAGTTCACAATGCCTTTTAATTACTAATTCGTAATTATTAATTTTTAATTGGATAAACGTGTCGGAATATAGGTGTATCATGTCGTATTATACATTTTTTTTAATTCCTTATAAAAGGGAAGTGAAAACGTGGAATCCTATTGGGATTGGCTGTGAAAAAGGCATCTGGTTATAAAACCTTAGCCCTATTTTGAAGATATGTCAAAGAACGTAATGCAACGGCGCAGCCCTCGCGAACACCGTTAAAAACAAATTAGATAATCAGTGAGCAAAGTTACGTTACGTCCTTTTTTGATATTTAAAAGAAATGTGTTTTTTTCAACAACCCCAAAGAGGTTTTACTCTGTAAGCGCGAGCCTCCCTGGCTCGTGTTTATTATCAAATTGCATCCTGCTTTGCTTTACCATGTATCAAGATTATAAAATAATGCTAAGGCACGAGCGAGGACGCTCGCCGCCTATGGGTAACTTTATAGTAGAGCATAATTAAGTTTGAAAATTGACTTTTTATTCGTTACTTTTGTAACATGGGTCAGATAAGATTAATAGGAACTGAAAAAAGGAATATTTCAGAAGAAATAAATGGTCTTTCAAGGAGAGGTATTACATTTAAAAAAATCACCATACAAAATGAGGATTGCTCAAATTTTCAAATACTTTATGAAATAGTTAATACACAAAGTAATTATAAGTTCAGTAGTCCTATTCATTGTCTTGTAAGCCCGTACCAAAAGGACGTTTCACAAGTTAAGTTAAATAAATCCCTTCTAATAGCTGCTAATAGTGAGCTTTATTTACAAATGTATTCACCAACAATACATTCATTTAAAGGTGTAAGTATAATTGATTATGAAATTTTTGAACCTGTTGCTAAAAAAGTTTTTATAACTGAAACCGATAGACAAAATGCTTATAGGGTTGCTTTGATAAATTTAGCAAGGTTCTTTGGCATTCCAAATTGGGAATACGACAACAATATTACTTTATTCAATAAGCTTCAGCTTATACAAAACCCAATTATTGAATTACTTAAAAACTATTTTCTTGCCTACGACGAATGGTTTGAGTTTTATGTGAAATTGAAAAATGAAGAAGCGGAAACAGGCGTGGGGCGTATTTTAAACCAAATGGAAAGTAAGAAACTTTCAGAACTAATTGAAAAAAGACAGGATACGTTAAATGCGTTGCAGGCTGAATTTGATAAATTACAATTTGATTTATATAAAAGACAGCATGGACTTGAAAATGTTAAAGGTATAACAGAATGATATTACCTACTTTGGATATAACAATTGCTACATTTTCAATAAATCGCTTACTGAATTTCCCAATGGTGCTTTGTTATCATGAACACCATACAGAATCCTCAATTAATTATTCAGAAGTAGCTCTAGCTTTGTTTACTCTTGTGCTTGCTGTTGCAGCGATAGTACAGATAATTGATATAAGGACTTTTAAAAAAACAAATCAAGTTCAATCTATTGAAAATAATATAATTAATCAAATACAATTCCATTACAAAATACTTGAAAGAATAGAAGGTACTGAAAAGGACTTTTTTAAAAAAATATATGAAGATAAATTACGAGGATATTATGGAATTCCCCCTGCTCCAGATGCCCGTACTAAGATTTTAGAAGCATATAGCAATTTAGATATAGATTACGGCCATCAATTAAGGCATTATTTTAGGAATTTATATAGAATATTCAAGTATATAAACGAAATAGACGAAAAGAAGTTTAATGATTTTGATAAAAAAAAGTACGCTAAACTTGTCAGGGCTCAATTATCCGAGTACGAAATTTTATTACTGTTCTATAATTGTATTTGGGTTGAAGATGGGTTCAAATTTAAAAAATTGGTTGTGAAATATTCCCTTTTAGAGGGCATGAGTGTGCAAAAACTTTTTGAAATAGATGAACATTACGAGTTATATTCTGATGACGAGTATAATGCTTATGGAGACGAAATTTAATTTTGAGGGTATTTACTAAAATTATTCACAGATGACCAAAGAATTAAATATTAAGTCATCGACAATTGAAAAAGGCTTAGAGCTTGCTAAAGACTTTCTCGGTAAACTCATTTCTCCAACAATTGAAGAAGTCGGGCTTCTAATTTCCGATAATATAAAATTTTTAAGATTCAAAAACCAAGTTAAAATTTTGCTTAAAGCCAAAGATTACGTCGAAAATAATAACATTTCTTTGAAAGAAATTCCTATTAAAATTTTAGTTCCTCTTTTAGAAAAAGCATCATTAGAAGAAGATGAGAATTTGCAAGACAAGTGGGCTAATATGCTTGTAAACATGGTTGATTCGGAGACAAGTTTTCAAAATCAAATTTTTCCGCACATACTTAGTCAATTATCCATAACGGAATATGATGCACTTAAAAATGTACTCCAAGAAGAAAAGAAACTTGCTGGAAAAAAAGAAGCATTGGCAAAAATGAGAGTAGTTAATGACGACAAATACATGATGAAGCGTGAAACAAAGGAATTAAAAGCAAAAATCGACAAAATAGAACAAGAGGGCTTTTGGTTATCAATAGAAGGGTTTGAAGTTGCTAATATTACAAGACTGGGTCTAATCAGGCAATTACCACCTAAAATCTATATTGAAGAATTTCAAACAGGTGGTATAGAATCAGAGGGAAAAGAACAATGGCACCAAATTGATGCGGAGTATGACCCTGATAATTATGGTTATAGAATTACTGAACTTGGGGAAAAGTTTCTTTCAATTTGTGAACTTAAAGTGATAAAATAATGGAGGAAGATTTATTATTATATATTAAAGAGGCTGAGAAAGCTATGAGCATTATTAATGCAAAGCTTGAAAATAAACTAACCGATCTTGAATTTCAAATTTTAATAGCTAAAAAGCTTAATTATTCAGAAAAGGAAAATGCCAAAATTATTTCTCATCGTTTAACAGCAGAGCAAATGGTGGCTTTACTTGATGAAAGTGATTTAGAGAAGCCAATTGAATTGGCCATTGTAAAATTTAAGAAATCTATTTTACCTCAAGGTATACCTGTTAGAATAGATGAAAAGCAAATCAAGGTTCATGGAGAAATTTGGCGGATTCACAAATATGATAAAGACCCATGCCCTTCAAATCCTCATGGACATAATTTAGAAACAGGCTATAAATTACATTTGGGCAATGGGGAACTTTTTAATAGCAAATGTAAATCGCTTGGAAAGAGTATCTCTAAAAAGGATTTAATAGCAATAAGAGACCAATTGGTAGGAATAATACTACCAGAACTGACTGTATGACTTCCCTATTCTTTAAGCCTTTGTAACATCACTAAGCAGGTATATAACTAAAGAAAAGGGGCGCAAATTGCGCCCCTTTTTTTGTAATTTAGAAATAATAACTTTCCGGCTATCTATTTCTCAAAAAGCTGATATAGGTTTTCGACCGTCATTCGTCTGCCCTTGAATCTCCAAGTGAGATTTACTTTTTTGGCTTTGGTGTATTGCCTCTGCCCTTGCCTGAATCGTTACCCGTTGTACTTGGGTAGTTTGGGTTTGGTTTAGTTGTACCATTGTTCCCTTTTCCTTTACTCATTTTTACATACCTCCTTTAATTGTTTAATATTAAAATACTAAGGTATCCAATGTAGTTGTTATATAATGCTAATATCCTTAGCAATAACTTGCTAAATTATTTACTAAGATTGCATTGTAGATGTAATGTGGGGATTTTATGAATAGAAATGTAATGCATATGGACCTTGATACATTCTTTGTATCGGTAGAAAGGTTGGCGAATAGTAAGTTGATAGGTAAGCCTGTATTAGTGGGTGGTAACAGCGATCGTGGAGTGGTTGCATCATGCAGTTATGAGGCACGGCAATTTGGTATACATTCCGCTATGCCTATGCGAATGGCGCGGCAATTATGCCCCCAGGCTATTGTTGTCAGCGGTGACCATGAGCAATACAGCAAGTTTTCTGATATTATTACCGAAATGGTAAAGGAAACAGTGCCTGTATATGAGAAGTCATCTATCGATGAGTTTTATATGGACCTTACCGGTATGGATACCTTCTTTGGCTGTTATAAGGTGGCTGCAGAGCTACGGCAGCGTATTATAAAGGAAACTAAACTGCCTATATCCTTTGCATTATCAAGCAATAAAACAGTTTCAAAGATTGGTACAGGCGAGGCCAAACCCAATGGTTGTAAAGAAATACCGGGCGGGGAAGAGAAAGTATTCCTGGCTCCATTATCAGTAAGAAAGATACCCATGGTAGGTGAGAAGACCTATCATCTGCTGCGTAATATGGGTATAGAAAAAGTAAAGACGGTGCAGGAAATGCCAATAGAACTGATGGAGCAGGTATTGGGAGAAAATGGTATTGTAATATGGAGAAAGGCTAATGGTATTGATAATTCGCCTGTGGAGCAATATTCTGAACGTAAATCTATTTCTACTGAAACCACATTTGATAAAGATACGATTGATGTAACTAACCTGAAGGCACTGCTGGTGGGCATGACCGAGAAACTTGCTTTTCAGTTGCGCAATGAACAAAAGCTAACCTCATGTGTTACAGTTAAAATACGCTACTCCGATTTCAATACATTCACCATGCAGTCGCGTATACCATACACAACGCTCGATCATGTACTGATAGAAAAAGTAAAGGAGTTGTTTGATAAGTTATATCAGAAACGTATGCTCATTCGCCTTATTGGTATACGCTTCAGCCATTTGGTGCATGGCACCTACCAGATAGATTTATTTAACGATACCATAGAACAACTGCAACTATACCAGGCAATGGATAATATGCGCAAGCGATATGGGAAAGATGCTGTGCAGCGCGCTGTGTCGATGGATATACGTACACGTGACTTCAATCCGTTTAACGGTATAAGGAATGATATAGTACCAACCCGTAAATAGCCATGCTCCTCAATTGCCATACTGCATATAGTTTTTGTTACGGCACCTTAAGCATTTCTGAATTGCTGGAAGAAGTAAAGGAGAAGGGTTACGACTCGTTTGTGCTGACTGATATAAACAATACTTCCGCTTGCCTTGAGATGGTTCGTAAAGCTTCTACCTATAGCTTAAAGCCCATTCTGGGTATTGACTTCCGTAACGGAGCGAAACAAAAATATGTAGGCATTGCATGTAACAATAAAGGGTTTAAAGAGCTGAATGAGCACTTGACAGAGCATTTACATGCAGCAAAAAATTTCGAAGATGAAGCGCCTGAGTTTCATAATTCATATATCGTGTACCCTATGAATGCATATACGGGAAAGACTTTGCGCGAGAATGAATTTGTCGGCGTTTCAGTAAAAGATTTGCAGCGCCTGCCATTTTCTGTTGCACGTAATATCCCCGATAAGTTGGTGGCATTACAACCTGCAACATTTATTCATAAAAAGCATTTTAATTCACATCGTCTGCTTCGTGCTATCGATAAGAATATGTTGTTGAGCAAATTGCCTGTTACCGAGCAATCGGTGCCCGATGCTATAATGCTGCCCAAAGAAATACTGTATGATTCTTATTCTGAATTTCCCCATATCATAAGGAATACAGAGCGCATTATAGAAGAATGTAGTATCGAGTTTGTATATGGAAAGCTTTCTAACAAAAACCGTAAGCACTATACCGATAGCGTGGCTAGTGATATGGATTTATTGCGCAGTGAATGTGAGAGGGGTTTAAAATATCGTTATAAAAATCCATCGGAAGAGGTATTGAATCGTATTGAAAAGGAATTGAAAATAATAGGAGATAAGTCATTTGCTTCCTATTTTCTTATCAATTGGGATATTACAAGGTATGCGCGTTCTAAGGATTATTACTACGTGGGCAGGGGCAGCGGGGCAAACAGCATTGTGGCGTATTTGCTGAATATAACCGATGTCGACCCAATAGAACTTGATCTGTATTTTGAGCGGTTTATCAATATGTATCGTGCAAACGCCCCCGATTTTGATATCGATTTTTCATGGACCGACCGTGATGATATTACTCGATATATATTCAATACCTATGGCCATAAGCATACCGCCTTATTGGGGACTTATGCAACTTTCCAGCGCGATGCTATAATACGTGAACTGGGTAAGGTATTCGGGCTTCCGCCTTCTGAAATAGACAGGCTGCAGGATATGCAAAAAGGGCTTGATGATATTAACAGAGAGATGATACGTACCCGCAAGCCATTGCACGAAGCAAAGGGTATCGACCAGTTATACCAGTTAGTGTTGAATTATAGTAATCTGTTGAAAGGCTTGCCGAGTCATTTAAGTATTCATGCCAGTGGTATTATTATTTCGGAAGAACCTATCTCTTGTTATACGGCTACTAACCTTCCGCCTAAGGGATATCCCACAACGCAATTCAGTATGTTGGAGGCAGAGGATATTGGCCTTTATAAGTTTGATATACTTAGCCAAAGGGGATTAGGAAAAATAAAGGATGCCCTGAGCATTATAAAAGAAAATACCGGTGATGACATAGATATTCATAATGTAGCAGAATTTAAAGAAGATGAAAAGATAAAAGCCTTATTGAGTAAAGGCAAATGCATAGGCTGCTTTTATGTGGAGTCTCCTGCTATGCGCATGTTGTTGGCGAAACTACAGGCAGATGATTATTTAAGACTTGTAGCAGCCAGTTCTATCATACGTCCGGGTGTGGCGCAGAGTGGTATGATGCGTGAGTATATATTACGTTATCGAGATAAAGATAGGAGGGAAGAAGCCAGAAAAGCATTACCGGAGTTCTATGAGTTATTGGAGGAGACCTATGGTGTAATGGTATACCAGGAAGATGTGATCAAGGTAGCCCATTTCTTTGCCGGCTTGTCATTGGCTGAAGCTGACTCTCTGCGCAGGGGTATGTCGTGGAAGTATAAAGAGCGTGATGAGTTCTTTAAAGTGCAGGAGAAATTTATTTCAAATTGCCTGGAGAAAGGACATGATAGAGAGTTGATATATAATATATGGCACCAGATAGAAACCTTTGCAAACTTTGCTTTCTCCAAAGGGCATTCAGCAAGCTATGCTGTAGAAAGTTATCAGGCGCTTTACCTGAAGGCATATTACCCACTTGAATATATGGTGGCAACATTAAATAATGGTGGCGGTTTTTATCGTATGGAGTTATACATTCACGAAGCTCGTATGCATGGAGCAGAGATCGTTCCGCCATGTGTGAACACAAGTACGGTGCTATGTGTGATAAAAGAAAAAACTATTTACCTGGGCTTTGGCATAATAAGAGCGCTGGAGGTTGAAACAATAGAAATGCTTTTAATGGAGCGTAAAAGAAACGGAGCATATAAAAGCCTG
>DATHOD010000189.1:0-15882 GCA_035485295.1 Bacteroidia bacterium | reverse complement strand
TATGATTTTATTTTTTAAGATGATGTAATGCAAACGGCAGAACTACTACTCATACCGTTTCTAGCATCCATTATCGGATTGTTTATACCGCGTAAGTATGGCAAGCGCTTTGCATTCGCTACTTCTATATTGGTGTTCCTTGCATCGCTTCTCATATTTATCCAGTTCCCTGTTTCAGCAGATTACCAGTATGTATTGGATGCAGAATGGATTCATTCTTTAGGCATTCACTTTAAAATAGGCATGGATGGTATATCTATCCTTATGGTATTACTTACCACATTCCTCACACCTCTCATTATATATTCTACCACCGAAGACAATACATATAATTCTGTATTCTATCCTTTGATACTGTTTATGGAAATGGCACTTATAGGTGTTTTCGTAGCAATGGATGGTTTCTTATTCTATATTTTCTGGGAGCTGGCACTTATACCAATCTACTTCATCTGCCTTATATGGGGCGGCAAGCACAGGGTTAAGGTTACCCTCAAGTTTTTCATTTATACCTTAACAGGTAGTTTATTCATGTTGGTTGCATTGTTGTTCATTTACCTGCATACACCAGCGCCACATACTTTCGATATTCACGCACTCTATCAAGCCGGTAAGTCACTTGATATTCGTGCACAAGGTTATTTATTTCTCTTCTTCTTCCTCGCATTTGGAATAAAAATGCCAATCTTCCCATTACATACCTGGCAGCCCGATACCTATACCGAAGCACCTACACAAGGTACTATGTTGTTATCGGGTATTATGCTTAAAATGGGTATCTATGGTCTTATCCGTTGGATGATTCCTATGCTGCCAATCGGTATGATTCAGTATGGGCACTATGCAATGTGGCTGGCAGTAATAGGAATTATATATGCCTCGGTTATTGCAATAACCCGCAGTGATATTAAGCGTTTAATTGCGTATTCTTCTATTGCTCACGTTGGCCTGATAGCTGCCGGAATACTGGCATTCAACGCACAAGGTATGCAAGGTGGAATTATTCAAATGCTTAGCCACGGTATAAATGTGGTGGGACTTTTCTTTATAGTAGATATTATTCAAAGGCGGACTGGCACACGTAAGATAATGTCACTTGGTGGTATTCGTCAACAGGCTCCTTTCTTTGCAACTGCATTCATAATACTAACCTTAGGTGCAGTAGCATTGCCACTCACCAATGGTTTTGTGGGAGAATTCCTTTTGATCAATGGTGTGTTCCAATACAGTCCGCTAATGGCTGGCATTGCAGGCTTAACAATAATATTGGGTGCGGTATATATGCTCCGCACATACCAGCATGTGGTATTGGGTGAGTCTTCCCTGGAAAGTGAAAAATTCCTTGATCTTACTACAAATGAAAAGATTGTGCTTATTCCATTATTGATAATGGTAATACTTATTGGAATTTGTCCGAATATATTTTTGAAGATAAGTGAACCGGCAGTGATGAGGATATTAAACGGCTTTTAGAAAACGCACGAAACAGAATAATGAAAACGCTGATAGTACTTTCTGCACTTGGTATAGTAACGCTTTTCGCACAGATATTGCGATTCAGGCGTGGGCTGTTCCCTGTCATACTTGTCGGTCTTGCAGGCGCTTTTTTCGTTACCACATTAGATTTTAACTCGGGTGCTCAGCCGCTTTTTGGCATGATGCTCTTCGATAACTACGCGGTTGCTTTCTCTTGTGCCATTATACTTATTGCCTTCCTCTGGTTCATGATGGCAAGGAATTACTTCCTTCAGGAAACCAGTGCTACCGACCATTTTGCACTTGTGTTATTCTCATTAGTGGGAGCAGTTTGTATGGTTTCATTCTCTAATCTTACTATGTTGTTCCTGGGAATAGAAATATTATCACTCTCTGTTTATGTACTTGCTGCCAGTGACAAAGGCAATATATTATCTAACGAAGCGGGCTTCAAATATTTCCTGATGGGCTCTTTTGCCACGGGCTTTTTGCTTTTCGGAATAACACTTATATATGGTGTTAGCGGTTCATTCGACCTCGCAGTTATTCACCATGCAGTTGTTGCCAACCATGAAAAAGGAATGGTAATGGCTGGAGTATTATTGCTTTTGGTGGGCCTGGGCTTTAAATGTTCATTGGCTCCTTTCCACTTTTGGGCGCCCGATGTATATGACGGTGCGCCAACTACCGTTACAGCCTATATGGCTACTGTGGTTAAGACTGCTGCCTTCGGAGCTTTCTTCAGGTTGTTCTTTACTTGCTTCCCTGAACTTACTTCAGAATGGGCGGGTGTATTGTCATGGCTTGTAATACTTACTTTATTTATTGGAAACGTTGCTGCAGTGCGCCAAACCAGCGTGAAACGTATGCTAGCATATTCCAGTATTGCACACGCCGGGTATATTGCAATAGCAATAGTATCTATGAATGGTGAAGCTTCTACACGCGCTATTCTTTACTATACTCTTACATATTCTATCTCTAGCATTACAGCATTTACTGTATTGCACGTAGTTACCCGCAATACGGGCAGAGATGATTTTGGTGGCTTTGAAGGTTTATCAAAATACAATCCTTTCCTAGCATTTGTAATGACCATAGCGGTATTATCATTAGCAGGCATTCCTCCAACAGCCCGCTTCTTTTGTAAGTATTACATTTTCCAAAATGCTATTGCAACACACAACACTTCATTGGTTATAGTTGCTGTGGTAGCCGCACTGGTAGGTGTATTTTATTATTTCAGGGTGCTTATCGCCATGTACTTTAAGCCAGAACAAATGGATGTTCCTATGCCAGTAGGTACCTTGCACCAAACGGTTCTGTTCATTACTACTATCCTTACCCTGTTACTGGGAATCTTCCCGGACTTGATTCTCAAGTGGATTTAACATGCAAAATGCTCGTGTACCAGGGATAGTTCAGCTTTTCTTCCCGGGTATGATCTGCCGCATTCCTGAAAAGGATAAAAAAACGGTTTACTTGACATTTGACGATGGCCCCATACCGGAAGCCACGCCAATGGTATTAGACATATTGAATAAGTATAATGCCAAAGCCACTTTCTTTTGTGTGGGCGATAATGTAAGAAAGTACCCTCAATTGTATCAGCGTATATTGGATGAAGGCCATGCGGTAGGTAATCACACCTTTAATCATACCGATGGTTGGAAAACCAAACTCAAAGAGTACATTGAAAATACTGAGAAATGTGCTGAATTAGTTTCATCTCCTCTTTTCAGGCCACCCTACGGAAGAATAAAAATTGGTCAGTACAACAAGCTGCAGGAAAAGTATAAAATTGTGATGTGGGATGTACTCACACGCGACTACGATGCCGATTTTTCCGTTTCCGATTGCTTTAGCATTGTTGAAAAAAATATTCGCGAGGGGTCGATTTTAGTATTTCACGACAGCATAAAGGCCAAAGATAAACTGTCTCAATTATTACCTCAAACACTTGAATTTATTGCAAGTGAAGGCTATGCGCCCAAGCCCATTTCTGTACCGATATAGCCCATCGACAAAGCGGTTGAAAAATGAGATGAAAAACCGTTAAAAAAAATTGTCATGGAATTGTAATTTTCTTTTACCTTTGGCGGCGATTAAGAAAACTACTCTTTATATGAAGATCCCATGTAAAAAGCTACAAAAGTCGTTAGTAGCTTTCTTTGCTTTTGTACTCGCAATATCTACCACCAATTTAGTATCTGCTGCCGCTAACCCTGACGAAGGGGCTAAGCTATTTAAGGCTAATTGTGCTGTATGTCACAGTCTTGGCAGTAACAAGGTAACAGGCCCCGGCCTTGAAGGAGTAACCAAAAGGGTTCCTTCGCTGGTATGGATGCACAATTGGATAAAGAACAATGCAGCACTGAGGAAAACAGGGGATGCGTATGCGAATAAGGTGTATGCTGATAATGGCAACACTGCAATGACCATATTCGATGGCCAGCTTACAGATGACCAGATTGAAAATATTATAGCTTTTGTTGCTAACCCTCCAAAAGAAGTAACACCTTTACCTGCAGCAGGTGGTGGAGCAGCAGCAACCGCACAAGAAAATTCAGGCGAAGGCAAATGGATAATTCTCATAATAATTGGTGTTCTCTTTGTTATAGTAACTGTATTGCGTAGCGTTCGCAAAGCATTGCAAACCGCAGTAAATGAAAAGAAGGGATTACCTGCTCCTCCGGATGGCAACATGTGGCAAGACACCAAAAGGTGGATTCTTGCTAACAAGTCTAAGTTTGCTGTAATATGCATTTTCCTCTTCGCAGTATCTGCAGTATATAGCTGGGAATATATGTGGGGAATAGACGTAACCCCGGGTTACCATCCTTCACAGCCAATTAACTTTATGCACAAGGTTCACGCAGGCGAGAACGCTATTGCATGTATCTATTGCCACTCAGGTGCTGAAAAAGGAAAAGTAGCCGGTATACCTACATTAAATGTATGTATGAACTGTCACAAAGGAATTCAAGGTTCTAACGACGAATACAAAAAGGAAATATCTAAGATATATGATGCAGTAGGTTGGGATCCTGCAACTGCTACCTATAGCAAACCTCAGCATCCTGTTCAGTGGACACGCGTTCACTCGCTCCCTGATTTTGCATATTTCAATCACTCACAACACGTAGTGGTAGGTAAAATAGAATGTCAGAAATGCCATGGTGATGTAGCCACATTTACTACTGACCAACAATTTGCTCCGCTTACTATGGGCTGGTGTATCGATTGTCACCGTGCGACACCGGTACAAATGGCCGGCAATGGTTACTACACAAAATTGCATGAAGCATTACAAAAGCAATATCCTGATAAGCAAATAACAGAAGCCGAAATGGGCGGTCTGGAATGCGGAAAATGTCATTACTAATTTAAAAAATAACTGCCACACGTTTCAATAAATATCCAATTATGGCTAACGAAAAGAAATACTGGAAAGGACTTGAAGAGCTGAATGAAAGCCCAAGTTTTGTTAAGGCAAGAGACAAGGAATTCACGGAGAATGTTCCTATTGATGAATTTTTAGGAACAAAAGGTCTTCAAACCAATTCTACCTCTCGTCGTGACTTTCTTAAGTTTTTAGGTTTTAGCATCGCTGCCGCTTCATTAGCAGCTTGCGAGGCTCCTGTGGTAAAAACTATTCCTTATGTTATTAAGCCTGAAGAAGTAACACCGGGTATCGACAACTGGTATGCTTCTACTTTCTTCGATGGCCAGGATTATTGCAGTTTATTGGTTAAGACCAGGGATGGCAGGCCAATTAAAATTGAAGGTAATGGCAATTCAAGTGTAACACGGGGTGCAGCTAATGCAAGGGTACAATCTTCTGTACTTTCATTATATGATGAAGCTAGGGCAAAAATGCCACATGCTAATAAGAAGGCTATTACCTGGGAGCAAGCCGATAAGGAAATTATGGCAAAATTATCTGACGTATCTGCAAAAGGTGGCAACATCAGAATCTTGTCTTCTACCATTATCAGCCCTTCTACGAAAGAGGTTATTGCTGAATTCGTTACCAAGTATCCTACAACAAAACATGTATCATGGGATGCAGTTTCGTTCTCAGGAATGTTAACAGCCAACAAGAACACATTTGGCAAGGAAGTAATTCCTGCTTATTCATTTGATAAGGCAAAAGTTATTGTAAGTATAGCTGCCGATTTCCTTACCAACTGGTTATCTCCTATTGAATTCTCTAAGCAATATGCTATCAATAGAAAGGTAAGCAGGGAGAAAATGGAAATGTCAAGGCATATTCAGTTTGAAAGTATTATGAGCACAAGCGGTGCTAACGCCGATATGCGTGTTCAGATAAAACCATCGGAAGAAGGTGTTGTAGCTCTTAATCTATATAATGCTGTTGCAAAACAAACCGGTGGAGGTTCTGCCAGTGCACCTGCCTTAGAAGGTGATGCAGCAAAAGCTATTGATAAGGTTGCAGGTGAATTATTGGCAAACAAGGGCAAATCGCTTGTTGTTGCCGGTACCAACGACACTGCTGTGCAAATGGTTGTGAACGAAATTAACAAGATGTTGGGTAACTATACAGAAGTTATCAATATCAATAAGGCTTGTTACCTGCGCCAGGGCAATGATGAAGAATTTGCAAACCTGGTAACTGATATGAAAGCAGGTAAAGTAGATGTACTTATTACCTATAATGTTAACCCTGCTTATAACTCAGCAAGCGCACTAGGTTTTGCTGATGCTTACAAAAAGGTTGCATGCAAAATATCTTTAGCAGACAGAATGGACGAGACAACAATGTCTGCCGACTATCTCTGTCCTGATTCACATTACTTAGAATCTTGGAACGATGCTAATCCGTATGCTGGAGTATATAGCCTTTCTCAACCTGCTATAAGCCCATTGTATTCTAAGCCACGTTATGAAGGTACACGTGCTGCACAAGAAAGCTTTATGAAATGGGCAGGCGTTGAAGGTGACTACTATTCTTACATTCAGAATAAATGGAAGAAAAGCCTTCTCCCTCAGGTTTCTGATGAAGGTGGAGACTATATGTTTATCGACATGTGGAACAAAACTCTTCAATCAGGTGTACTTGAAGTACAAATGACAGATGAGAAGAATGTTGACTCTGAAGCATCTTCAGGAGGCATGAGCCTTGCAGATGCTGCATCGAAAATTGCTTCTACACCTAAAGGTGGAGTTGAAGTTGTATTATATGAAAAGACCGGTATAGGTAATGGTAGCCAGGCTAATAATCCATGGTTGCAAGAATTACCAGATCCGGTATCTAAGGTTACCTGGGATAACTACATTACTATGAACCCTGCCGAAATGAAGGAAAAGGGATTCAGCCTAATGGAAGAAGATAATCACTCTGCTAGTGTTGCTAACCTTACAGTAGGTGGCACTATTGTTAAACTTCCTGTGTTCCCTCAGCCTGGACAAGCAAGAGGCACCGTAGGTGTGGCGCTTGGTTATGGCAGGACAAATTCAGGTAAAGTGGCCAATGGCCTTGGTACAAATGTGTTCCCTCTTGTTCAATGGGTAAATAATACTTTCCAATACCGGGTAGCAGGTGCTTCCATAGCTTCTGCAGGAACAACCTATGAATTGGCTGCGACACAAACGCACCATACCATGATTGGCAGGCACATTGTTAAGGAAAGTACGCTTGAAGAATACAAGAAGAATCCACGTGCGGGCAATGAAGAAGAAAAGATAAAAACCAAAGACGGATTAAAATCTTTCGATGAAGTTAACCTTTGGGATGACTTTGATAAGAAAGAGGATGTGAATATGATCAACAATGCCGAAGGCCTTGGCTTACGCTGGAAAATGGCAGTTGATTTAAATTCATGTATCGGTTGCGGAGCTTGTGTAGTAAGCTGTAACGCTGAAAACAACGTTCCTGTAGTTGGTAAAGATGAAATTATGAGAGTGCGTGAAATGCACTGGATACGTATAGACAGGTATTATAGCAGCGACCTTACCATGGAAGAAGCTAAGGCTAAGGATATGACTGAATCAAACCGGATGTATGCCATGATGCCTCCTTCAGCAGATAATCCTGAAGTAGCGTTCCAGCCTGTAATGTGCATGCATTGTAACCACGCTCCTTGCGAAACAGTTTGTCCGGTTATGGCAACCAGTCACAGCTCAGAAGGTATTAACCAAATGGTATATAACCGTTGCGTAGGTACCAAGTATTGCGCTAACAACTGTCCTTATAAAGTACGTCGTTTCAACTGGTTCAATTACTACAGGGATGAGAAGTTCACCCAATTCAACCCTTCACAGGATGATATTGGCAGAATGGTACTTAACCCTGATGTGGTAGTTCGTTCAAGAGGTGTTATGGAAAAATGTTCTTTCTGCTTACAGCGTATACAAGGTGGCAAATTGAAAGCGAAGCTGGAAAGCCGTACTATAAAGGATGGGGAAGTAAATCCGGCTTGCGCACAATCATGCCCTACCAATGCACTCGTATTTGGTAATGTAAATGACCCTGAAAGCAGAGTGGCTAAGTTAGTTAAGGACGAAAGGAACTACTTATTGCTGGCTGACTTAGATACCCAGCCAAATGTGTTCTATATGACCAAAATAAGGAATAAGGATAAAGCTATTTTAGAATAAATTAATTTAAGAATTAGGATTTAAGAAGTAAGATTTAAAAAGAAAGAAATGAGATTTAAGATTTTAAAGACAGTAGCTGTACAAAATCATAAATCTTAATTCATAAATCATAAATAAAAAGTTATGCATCAAGATTCAATTATCAGAGAACCGCTTCTGCTTGGTAAAAAAACCTACCATCAGATAACTGAAGATGTGGCGCGCCCTGTAGAAGGTAAGGCCAATAAATACTGGTGGCTCATGCTTACGCTGGCAATTATTGCGTGGATATGGGGTATTGGCTGTATAGCTTACACTGTGGGCCGTGGTATAGGTACCTGGGGCTTGAACAGGACAATTGACTGGGGTTGGGATATTACCAACTTCGTTTGGTGGATCGGTATCGGTCACGCAGGAACTCTTATCTCTGCAGTATTGTGCTTGTTCCGTCAACGCTGGCGCTTAACTATTAACCGTTCAGCAGAAGCTATGACAATTTTTGCGGTATTATGCGCTGCCTTGTTCCCTGTATTGCACATGGGACGTCCATGGTTAGCATATTTTGTATTTCCTCTTCCTAACCAGTTTGGTTCATTGTGGGTAAACTTCAACTCACCATTGTTATGGGACGTATTTGCAATATCGACATACTTCAGCGTATCGTTAGTATTCTGGTATATGGGCCTTATTCCTGACTTTGCTATGATTCGCGACCGTGCGAAGATTGCTGGGAATAAAGCAAGACAGTTTTGCTACAGGATATTGAGTTTCGGATGGGGCGGAAGGGCAAAGGACTGGCAACGTTTTGAAGAGGTATCTCTTGTACTTGCCGGTATATGTACTCCACTTGTATTCTCGGTTCACTCAATAGTAAGTAGCGACTTTGCCACAGGTGTGGTGAGAGGATGGCACTCTACCGTTTACCCGCCTTACTTCGTTGCCGGAGCTATTTTCTCTGGTATGGCAATGGTGCTTACACTTGTTATTGTAGGAAGAAAAGTATTGAACCTGGAAGAATACATTACCATTCAGCACATTGATACTATGAATAAGGTAATGCTTACCATGGGTTCAGTAGTAGGTATAGCTTACTTTGCTGAGTTCTTTATGGCATGGTATTCTGGCGATCCTAACGAAAGCTTTATTTACCTTTCATGGAATAACGCAAAGGGGCCTTATGGATGGGCTTTCTGGGCACTGATAATATGTAATAATGCTTTGCCTCAAATATTGTGGTCCAAGAGAATAAGGAGGAATCTTTATATCACCTTCTTCCTATCTATTGTGATTAATATTGGTATGTGGTTCGAACGTTTCGACATCATCGTTACCGATCTATACCGCGATTATATTCCATCTGACTGGTCATACTATTCTCCAACATTTGTTGAGGTAGGTATTTTCGTTGGAACCATTGGAATGTTCTTCACCTTTTTCTTAACTTTTGCAAGATTGTTCCCTTTCATTGCACAGGCTGAATTGAAAACAACATTGAAAGCAACCGGCGACTTGTTCCATAACCCTCCACGTAAAATAATGGCTAACGGTCATGGCGAAGGGGTAACCGTACAAGCTGCTACAGAACATACGCATTAATAAAAACAGAAAAAACGGAATATACTATGAGTCACACCTATGTACATGCCCTCTATAACGACGACGACCGTTTAAAAGACGGAGCGAAGAAAGTTCGTGAAATGGGCTTTTCCATTAAGGAAGTCTTTTCTCCTTTCCCTGTTCACGGAATTGATAAGATAATGGGATTGAAGCGTACACGCATTTCTATCTGCTGCTTTATTTATGGCTGCACAGGGTTCTCTCTCGCTTTCTGGATGATATGGTACATGCTTATTCACGACTGGCCGGTGGATATTGGTGGTAAACCAAACTTTACATGGTACCATAACATACCATCTTGGATTCCGGTGTTATTTGAATCTACAGTATTATGTGCAGCGCACGGTATGGCAATTACATTCTTTTTACGCAGCTGGTTAATTCCTGGCGCAAGTCCTAAAAATCCTGATCCACGCACTACCGATGATCATTTTCTTATGGTAATGCCTGCCTATTCTGACCAGGACGCTAATAGTCTTATGGCTGCAGCAAAGGAAACCGGTGCAGTAGAAGTAAAAACAGTGCATGCTTAAATTGATATAAAGAACAATCTTATGAGATCAAACATCATATCGGGCAGGAAGTTGTTAATGGTTATGACCATTGTCGGCGCCGGAATTTGCTTTTCGGTGTTCTTTACTTCTTGTTCCAGAAATAACCCAGACAGCCCGGGCGTAGAATATATGCCTGATATGTACCGTTCACCTTCTTTTGAAGATAATTCGGTAAATAGTTTTTATGCGGATGGCATGACTGACAGGGTGCCTGTAAAAGGTACAGTACCTGTAGGTTTTACTCCTGATCCGTTTCCAAATACACCGGAAGGATGGACCAATGCATCACAATATTTAAAAGATCCATTCCCTGCATCTGCTGAAGTTATTGCAGAAGGTAAGGCTAAATTTGAGATTTTCTGTATTCACTGCCATGGTCCTGAAGGACAAGGTGATGGTGCTGTAGCGGGAAAACTGCCTGGCCCTCCGCCACCATACAATGGCACCGCGCTTAAGAATATTACCGAAGGCGAAATGTACCAGACACTGGAATACGGAAAAGGCCTGATGGGTTCTCATGCTTCTCAATTAACTGTAGAAGAAAGATGGAAAATAATACGTTATGTACAAGTATTACAGCATAAGGGCGAAGCTGTTTCTTCCGATACAACAAAAACAGTTACTGCTCCTATGCCAAGTGCACAAGAAAAAAAGCCTTCTTAAAAGAAATTATATAAACGCAAGACGTTATGAATTACTACACATTTTCAGGTAAAGAGAAGAACATATCCTTCGTACTGATGGGCATTGGTGTAATTGCCCTCTTGGTAGGCCTGTTCAGTAAAGATATTTCAGCCACCAGGTTCTGGGCCAATGTATTATTAGAAGGCTTGTTCTTTACATTTATATCATTGGGTGCTATCTTCTTTATGTCGTTACAATATGTAGCACAAGCTGGCTGGCCTATTGTTATAAAGCGTGTATACGAGGCCATTGGAACATTTTTACCCGTAGGTATACTGGTTATTTTCCTGGTTATTCTTTCCAGTGTAATTGGTGGAATGAAAGGCTCAAGCGATATTGTATATAGCTGGATGCAAAAAGGTACTGTTGACCCGCATAGCCCTATTTATGATGAGCTTATTGCTAAGAAATCATCCTGGCTGAATATTCCTTTTGTACTTATAAGGACTATTGTTTGTTGTGGTATATGGATATATATGGCAATGAAAATGCGTCAACGTTCAATTGAGTCTGATCTTACAAACGAATACCTGCCGCTTCACTTTAAGAACTTAATGACTGCAGGTTTATACATTATATTCTTCGGTATTACTGAACAGTTTATGGCATGGGATTGGGTTATGGCAATTGACGCCAACTGGCACAGTACCCTTTTCGGATGGTATTTGTTCGATGATATGTGGCTGACTGGTGTTATCGTTACCGTTCTTCTGGTAATCTTCCTTCGTAAGAAAGGGCTTTTACAAAATGTTAACGAAAACCACATACATAATCTTGGCCTTTGGATGTTTGCACTTAGTGTATTATGGGGCTACCTATGGTTCTTCCAGTTCATGTTCTATTGGTACACAAATATACCTGATGAGGTAGTTTATTTCCAGATTCGTATAGACCACTATCGTCCATTATTCTGGGTAATGTTCTGTATTAACTTATTACTGCCATTGATAGTACTAATGAGCAGGGATACTAAGCGTAACAATAAGTATCTGATTATTGTTGGGTGCATTTTATTGCTCACCCACTGGATAGATGCTTACGTATGGGTAATGCCTGGTTCAATTGGTAACGAATGGCATATGGGTATACTTGAAATTGGTTTATTGTTTGGCTTTATAGGATTGTTCATGTATGTAGTGCTTAGTTCACTTGCAAAAGTTCCTGTGCAGGTTAAGAATCACCCATACCTCGAAGAAAGTATCCATCATCACGTATAGTATTAAACAACGACAACCGAATCATTAAAAAAATATAAGTTATGATTAAGTTCTTAGTATACATCGCCGGCGCACTTGCTCTGATACTTGTTTTCCAGCTTATGCGCATTTACCAGTTATCGGCTGAAGTAAAAGGAAAGAATACAGGCCTTGCCAATGAAAAGGATAATCTCAAGCAGGGAAGAGGAGCTCTTTTGTTTGTCATAGGTTTCTTCGTATTCTTATTCTGGATGATATTCAAGTATAAGAATATGATACTTCCTGTAGCAGCTTCTGATGTGGGTAAAACATCTGATACGCTATTTGCTTTCAACTGGCTTATAGTTTTTGTTGTAGGCATAGCTACCGAAATAATGTTGTTCTACTTTACATTTAAATACAGAAAACATAAAGAAAACACCAAAGCATTCTTCTATCCGCATAACGATAAGTTAGAGCTTATCTGGACCGTTGTTCCTTCTATTGCACTTGCGGTTATTATTATTTATGGATTGAGCCTATGGGGCAAAATGACCGGTCCGGCCGAAAAGGATGCTACAGTAATACAATTGTATGCTAAGCAATTTGATTTTACAGCACGTTATGCCGGTAAGGATAACCAATTAGGCAAATCAAACTATAAGTTAATTGATGATGCTACCAACCCATTGGGTATGGATTCTACTGATGCTAATGGAATGGATGATATTATTGTGAAAAGCGAATTGCATTTGCTCGTAAACAAACCTGTTTTGTTCTATTGCAATGCGCGTGAGGTAATGCATGGTATGTATTTTCCTCATTTTAGGGAACAGATCAACTGTGTACCGGGTATCACTACTTCAATGCACTTTATACCTACCATAACAACCGCAGAGATGAGAAAAATAACCAAGGACACCGCTTTTGATTACTTGTTATTATGTAACCGTGTTTGCGGTGGTGGCCACTATGGTATGCAAATGAAAGTTGTGGTAGATGATCAGGCAAGTTATGATGCTTGGATGGCTAAACAAAAGCCATTTTATGCAGGCCATACAGCACCGGCTCCGGCAGCGTCTGCACCAACAGCAATGAAATAATTAGTAGAAAACGTATTAAGAAACAATAAAAAGAATAACTATGGAAACTCACGCTACAGCGATTCATCAACACGAGGAGCACCATACAGCGCATCATGGCCATCACGAACATCCTTCACAATCGTTTATTGAGAAGTATGTGTTCAGCATGGACCATAAAATAATAAGTAAGCAGTTCCTGTTTACTGCTATGTTTATGGCAACTGCAGCAGCTATTATGAGCACGCTCTTCAGGCTTCAGCTTGCATGGCCTGAGCATAAATTTGCAGTAATGCATTTCTTTTTAGGTGACCATTGGGGTAAAGGTGGAGTGCTTGACCCTAATATGTACCTGGGTTTAGTTACCATACACGGAACCATAATGGTATTCTTCCTGCTAACCGGCGGATTGAGCGGAACATTTGCGAATCTTCTTATTCCTCTTCAGGTTGGTGCGCGTGATATGGCATCGCCTATGATGAATATGTTATCGTATTGGTTCTTCCTTTTGTCATCTATTGTAATGCTTATTTCACTGGGTGTAGAATCAGGGCCTGCTTCTGCCGGATGGACAATTTATCCTCCGCTTAGTGCGTTGCCACAGGCAATATCTGGTTCTGGAACAGGTATGACCCTTTGGCTTGTAAGTATAGCACTCTTCGTAGTTTCTTCACTGCTAGGTGGTTTGAACTATGTAGTAACCATATTGAATCTTAGAACCAAGGGAATGAAAATGACCCGCCTTCCACTAACCATGTGGGCGTTGTTAATTACAGCTGTATTAGGTATCCTTTCTTTCCCTGTACTTTTCGGTGCAGCTATATTGTTGATATTCGACAGAAGCTTTGGAACAAGTTTCTACCTTTCTGATATTTATATCAATGGCCAGGCACTTTCGCAAACAGGTGGTAGTCCAATTCTATTTGAACACTTATTCTGGTTCCTTGGTCACCCAGAAGTGTACATTGTAATTATGCCAGCATTTGGTATAATGTCAGAAATTATATCAATATGTGCACGCAAGCCGATCTTCGGATACCGTGCCATGATCGGGTCAATGTTATCTATCGCTTTCCTAGCATTTATAGTATGGGGTCACCATATGTTCGTAAGTGGTATGAATCCATTCTTAGGCTCAGTCTTCGTATTCACTACGCTTCTCATAGCCATACCATCAGCTGTAAAAGCATTTAACTACATAACTACATTGTGGAAGGGTACTATTCACTTTAATCCGCAAGTGTTGTTTGTAATTGGTGCTGTTTCAACATTTATTTCTGGTGGTTTAACAGGTATCATTCTTGCTGACTCGGCATTAGACGTTGCTGTACACGGAACATATTTTGTGGTAGCTCACTTCCATATAGTAATGGGATTATCTGCAGTATTAGCTATGTTCGGTGGTGTATACCACTGGTTCCCTAAAATGTTCGGCCGACTGATGAATAAGAAAATGGGCTACTGGCACTTCTGGTTAACCTTCATTTGTGCGTATGGTGTATTTATGCCTATGCACTTCTTAGGATTAGCAGGTGTACCACGTAGATACTACAATAACGAAGCATTCCCATTATTCGATAAACTACAGGGTATAAATCAAATGGTAACAGTATTCGCTATCATTGGTGTACTGGCGCAGATCATATTCTTCGTTAACTTCTTCTATAGCATGCGTAAAGGCCCTGAATCAGGTCCTAACCCATGGAATGCTAACACACTTGAATGGACAACCCCTACAGTACCAGGGCACGGCAACTGGGAAGGTCCATTACCAACTGTTTACCGTTGGGCTTATGATTATAGCAAACCGGGCAAAGCAGAAGACTTCGTTCCTCAGACCGTTCCACTCGAGCCGGGTGAGATGGACGAAGGAGAACACGAATAAAAAAGTATTAGTTCAATATATTGGAAGTCCGCTCTGTTATGCAGAGCGGACTTTTAGTTTCTACCGAATTGTGTAAAATATGACCTAAATCGTTTTTAGTATGGAGTTTGCCAGAAAAATATTTTCACAAGTGAGAACACAAATAAAGTGCAATTGATTAATGTTCCTGAGGTCTGTTCTAAACGGATTGAGCAAACTTTTAGTTGGCGATGAAATTAAAGCAAATATGACCTAAATCGTTTTTAGTAAGGGATTGGCTAGAAAAAATAATTTATCTTTTTCTTGGTTTTGTAAAATATAATGCCTTACTTTGATTTCATAAACTAATCTAATCCCCTAAAACGAACCATGAAAAAACTACTTTCAATTTTAACAGTACTTTGCTGTATGGCCATATATGGCAAGGCACAAACGGTATTGCTCTCAGAAAATTTTGAGACATCAAAAACAACAATTCCTGCTGGTTGGAAACAACAGTTAACTACCCAAGATAAGGGATTTGTTTTTGGAAATAGCTATGGTACAAACATGGCTGGTTACGTAGCTACCCATACTTATACTGCTTATGTAGATGATTGGGATAATAACGTAAGCACAACTAGCCCCGTAGCAACATGGGATACATTATATACCCCATCATTTAGTTGCGCTGCCTACACCCACGTATTTATATCACTTGACGTAATGTTTTGGATGGATGATGGTGCTGAAACAGGCACTATAATAGTTTCTACAGATGGTGGAGTTACATGGAATACCGCTGTTAGTTTTCCTGATGGTGGTGGAGGATGGGCAAATGGCTCATTATA
>DATHOD010000188.1:0-48820 GCA_035485295.1 Bacteroidia bacterium | reverse complement strand
GAAAGTAATTCCTTTTAACCAGATGGCAAATGGCAAAAAGAAAGATGCAATTGATCTTTCAGATAAGCCTGTTGACTAGGAATAACAACCACAGTAAGAATAGGGGCTGCCAGTTGCAGGAGTAGATTTGAACTGAATAATCAGCCCTGCACTGATAAAGGGCCCGCTCATATTAAAACCTGGGTTGTCAGTCTGAGTATCCTCCCAGTTAGACTCACCAAAGGAGGACATATTCATAAATCTATAACCAGCTCTTAATTCAAGTCCAAAGTTTTGTTGCTTGCCCATAAAGTATCTTCCTACCAAGGCAATATGAGAACCCACATGCGCATCGTCATAATCATTACTTACTGTCCTGCCTGCATTAGGACTGCTGCTTGAAGAACTGAAAATATCACTCTCGGTACCATGAATAAAGCCAACATCAAGGCTTGCTTCCATACCTACCTGTAACTTGTCAGTAGTATCGAACCCATGCAGATAAATGAATGTGGTATTAATAGCGCTGAAATTTACATGTAGGTTACCTGTGGTTCCATCATCAAAGGATGCAGAATTTTGTATACCACTACCTGATGTTGTTTCATATTGCATTTCAAATCCAAAATTGTTTTGCTTAGGTGAAATATAAGACCAACCTATCATATAATTATTTAACTGGGTATTGCCACTACTTAATTTCAATGAGCCATTACCGGATTCTCCATTAAACAGATTCTCCCAATAGTTATTAACTGAGGTGGCACTATAGGAATTTAGCAGAGAGGTGCGTGCACCAAAATAAAATGACATTTTTGCTTTCGGTGTTGTATCTGCAACCACGGGTTGAGCTGGAATTGCCAATGTATAGGTTAGTGGTTGTGCTGTTGCTGCAAATTTGTCGCTGCTACCATCGGCATATTTTATTGCACTCACCCCGTATTTACTAATATCATACACCGGGCTGGTTTGCCTGTTATCATATTTCTTATACTTAATTTCCGATGTCCCAACCTCCTGCACCACTCCTATTATAGTAGCTCCGTTGGTTTGTACTATGGTATCCTGAGCGGTAGCAATTTTCCCGAAGGAAAGAAGCGCCAGTATGCATGTTATTGTTTTCATGGGGTGAGGTTTTATATATGGGTATACCGCAATATTTAACTTATGTTTCCGCTTTTCACATTAATTAACAAAACAGTATATGCAGAAGATTTAACATACCGTTTTTATTAGAACCATTACCTTTATTTTCTAATGAAGAAAGGCATATGTCAATAGCAATAATATTAGCTGCGGGAAAAGGAACACGAATGCGGTCAGACCTGCCCAAACCCATTGTACCCTTCTTGGGGAAACCAATTGCGGTACACATTATTGATAGTTTTAGAAAAACAGGAACAGAGGAAATTTATTTGATAGTGGGTTATGGTGCTGAACAGGTAAAGGGAACCATTGGAACAGGAGTACGCTATTGTTATCAAAGAGAGCAGCATGGAACTGCACATGCAGTGAAGCAAGTGCCTGAAGAGGTTATTAGAAGTAATTCTACAGTTTTTGTATTTGTTGGCGATAGCCCCCTGATTACTGCAGAAACGATTAAAAAACTTGAGAGCCACCATATAAATAGTGGGGCAAGTTGTACTTTCCTTACAGCAATATTCCCAATAGAGTTTCCATATGCAAGGATAGTGAGGAATAAAAGCCATGAATTGATTGCAGTAGTTGAAGAAAAGAATGCCACAAAAGAACAATTGCAGATTCCTGAATTGCTTTCTTCTCATTTTGTTTTTAACGGTGAAGATTTATTTCAAAGCCTTGCCGAAATAAAGCCTGATAAGGATAACGGGGAATTATACCTGACAGATATCATTGGATTAATGCTAAATAAAGGATTAAAAGTGGAAACACTACCAATAGATAACTATGCAGAATTGGTCGGATTAAATACACCTGAAGATATTGCGTGGGCTCAAAAAACAATTCAATCAAGGAAATAAACTACTGCTATGCAGACATTAAAAACACTTATAGAAGCAAGCAAAGAAAGTTTCACAAAGCATTTTTCAAAAGCTCCTTTATTTGTTGCTTATGCCCCAGGCAGAATTAATATTATAGGAGAACATACCGATTATAACCAGGGCTTATCAATGCCATGCGCTATCAATCGGTGGGTAACAGTAAGCATTGCTCCAAACAATGATAAGAAGACTACAGTAATAAGTACAGATTTCAAGGAGAAAATGTCATTAGTACCAGGTGAGCCCTACGAACAAAAAAATTCCTGGGAGAAATACATTTATGGTAGTCTCCTATTATTTACAGGAGTGATGCCTGGCCTTACAGGCTTTAATGCAGTAATATCGGGCAATGTTCCCATTGGCTCGGGTGTATCATCATCTGCTGCATTGGAAGTAGCTTTTATAAATGCATTGAATCATCTTACAAAAGCCGGTATGGATAATCTATCCCTCATAAAATTATGCCAGCAAGTTGAACATCATTACTTGCAGGTTAAAAGTGGCTTGCTCGATCAATATGCTTCTCAATTTTCTCTTGCGGGCAAAGTAATGCTCCTCGATTTCCAAACCCTTTCCCACCAATATATCCCGGCAGATACAAAAGGTTATGTATGGGTATTATGCGATACCAAAGTGAAAAGAGCATTAGCAGGAAGTAAATATTCAGAAAGAGTTGAAGAAACACAAAATGCATTATCAGAGATAAAGAAAAGACGAAGTGAGGTAAAAGGGTTTAGAGATATTAAAGAAAAAGATATTTCTCTAATAAACGATATAACCCAGCAGAAACGAATAAAACATTATATAACTGAGAATAAAAGAGTTGAAGCAACGAAAAAAGTAATGGAAGATAATAACATGGAAATGCTCGGAAAACTAATAACAGCCTCGCATTATTCGTTAAAAGATGATTATGAAGTGAGTTGTGATGAATTAGATTTTCTGGTGGAGGGAGCACTTAAAACAGGTTATTGTATTGGAAGCCGTATGATGGGCGGAGGTTTTGGTGGATGTACTATTAACCTGGTAAAGGAAAAGGATGCGATTTCATTTAAAGAAGCAATAAGCACAACATATCATCAACGATTTGGGATTGAATCTGAAGTTAATATTTATCAATCCGTCAATGGTGCAGGGATTTTTAAGTCTTAAACAATGTTTACTCGTGAAATAGAAGATTTCTTCGGAAGAGAAAAAATAAGGCTTATTAATAAGTCCTCAGGCGAATATGTTTCTATTATTCCTGCCTTTGGAGGTAATTTGAATGAATTGGCTTTATCTGCAAAAGGCCATACTTATAATATCATTGATGGAGATAAGGAATTAGGTACGCTTTATGGCAGCAGTACTAATTTCTACCGTGGAGCAAAATTAAGCCCGTTTCCAAATCGTGTTAATAATGGCAAATATGAATTTGCGGGAAATGAATACCATTTAGAAAAGAATGCTCCACCTCATGCATTACATGGTTTATGTTGGAATTTACCATTTGCATTACAAGAGAGCACGGTAAAAAATAATTCCGTTCAAGTAATATTGCAAGCAGATTATAAGGCATTGAACATTGGGTTCCCATTTTCTTATCATATAGAAATTGAATACACTTTGGAGGATGGCAAGTTTAAATGCCTGACAAGAATTGTAAACACTTCAGAATACTCTATTCCAATTGCTGATGGCTGGCACCCTTATTTTACAACCGGTTCAAAAATCAATACCCTTAAACTTCAACTGCCCCTTTGCAGGCAGGTAGAACTAGATAAAACTCTTATCCCCACAGGTAAATATTTGCCCAACCAAGAATTTGAAACTCCCACTATATTAAACGATATGATGTTGGACCATTGCTTTGAACTGGATAAAAATCAGGACATAGCTCAAACAAGGTTGATTGATAAGAGTAACGGCATTAGCATCTTAATATGGCAAAAAGTAGGTGACAGAGGATATAACTTTATCCAGTTGTATACACCGCCCGACCGCAATTCAATTGCAATAGAACCCATGACTTGTTCACCCGACGCTTTTAATAACAAAAATGGACTAATTGTACTATCACCAGGTGAATCGGTAGAATTTACCTTTGGAGTAAGCTTAGAGGTTTTAAAATAAATTACCTTGCAGTCATGGAATTTTTAAAACCCTATTTTGGAATTATTGCATTGTGCCTTGGGCTATTGGCATATACTTTTTACATTTCAAGTACATTAAAAAACCACACTAAGCCTCATGCCTTCTCATGGCTGTTATGGACGCTTACAACGGGTATAGTATTCACTGCTCAAATAACAAAAGGCGGTGGTGCGGGTTCATGGCCAACCGGATTCACATGTATAGTCTGCCTTGCTATTGGTATCATCTCATTAATTAAATATGATAAAGCATACACATTTTCAGATATACTATTTATAAGTATTGCACTGCTTGCTCTATTGCCCTGGTTCTTTACTAAAAACCCTACAGCTTCTGTTATATTGATTGCAAGTATAGATGCAATTGGATATATCCCCACGCTTCGCAAAAGCTATCATTTTCCCAACGAAGAGAAGGCAAGAACCTTTGGGCTTAATTCAATAAAGTATCTTTTTTCTTTCCTGGCACTTCAGGAATATTCAGCAGCTACATGGGCATATCCTATATCTCAAATTTTCATGAATGGATTAGTAGTCTTACTGATATTGATACGAAGAAAACAATTAGCAACTGTGCTATGAGAAAGTAGCTAGATTTGTATGAGTAAACCCCATATTCACATGATAAATTTTCGACATTTTACTTCATCCTTAAAACTTGCACAAGGTGGAATAAAAGTATTTCTACCAATAGTTATTTTCTTAATTGTAGGAATATCCTTTTCAGCCAATGCCCAAACCCTACCCCAACTTCCTAAAACATATTTAAACACAACTTACTCTCTACCTTCAGGTAAAGTTATTACGGTGAACTCAGGCGGAGATTTTCAGGCGGCTCTCAATAGCGCAAACCTTGGCGATATTATAGTCCTGCAAGCTGGAGCAACTTTTACGGGCCCATATACATTGCCAAATAAAACATCTGGTTCAGGATGGATATATATCCAGTCAAGCAATTATGCGAACCTTCCCGGTCCTTGCAATCGTGTAGGCCAATCCGATTCTTCCAATATGCCGAAGATTGTTGTAACAGCTGCTTCCGGTGGTGCAATACAAACAGTTTCAAATTCTCATAATTTTCGTTTTGTTGGAATTGAAATTAAACCTGTAGCTGCTAATTTTGTGTATGATCTGGTAACTATTGGAAGTGGCGATTCTACATTAAGTACTCTCCCCTATAATATTGTGTTCGACAGGTGTTATATACATGGAGATACAGGGGTGGGAGGAAGAAGAGGTGTTGAAATGGATGGAGATAGTATAGCCGTAATAAATTCTTATGTTTCCGATTTCAAAGAACAAGGTTCAGATGCGCAGGCACTTTGGGCTTATAATACTCCAGGCCCAATAAAGGTAGTTAACAATTACCTTGAGGCTTCTACAGAAAATATGATGTTTGGCGGGGCTGACCCAGCCATAACAAATCTTGTCGTTTCAGATATTGAAATAAGAGGTAATTACTTTTTTAAACCGATGGCATGGAAAGGTTCATTATGGCAAATAAAGAACTTATTAGAATTTAAGAATGCTCAGCGTGTATTGGTAGAAGGCAATAGATTTGAAAATAACTGGGCGGCAAACCAGAATGGAATGTCGCTACTGCTAACACCTCGTAACCAAAATGGAAATGCACCATGGTGTACTACAAGAGACATTACAATAAAGATGAATACGTTTTTAAATATTGAGCAAGGCTTTAATATTTTAGGTACTGACACTCCCAATGTGAGCCAAAGGACAGTAAGGGTTCTTGTAGAAAATAATATTGTTCACGTTACAGGTTCGGGTTCAGATGGAAGGATATTTGGAATAGAAGGAGGGCCAAATGAACTTATCATTGATCATAATACGGCATTCAGCCAGGGCCCAATGGGGTTTTGTGAAAATTATACAAAATCAGACACGTTCTATTTTGAGAATAATATAATAACAAACGGCAGTTATGGCTTTTCAGGTACAGGAACCGGCGAGGGAATTTCAACTCTCAATGCCTGGTTTACGGATTGGACATATACAAACAACGCAATTATAGGAGGAAGTGCCGGACCTTATCCTTCAGGAAACTATTTCCCTGCTGATACTAATGCTGTGGGGTTTGTAAATTTTAGTAGCGGTGACTATAATTTATCAGCTTCAAGTCCGTACAAGAACTTAGCAACTGATGGTACCGATATTGGTGCAAATTATGTTGATTCTATATATGTGGCAGATTCTTGTGCCATGAGTGGCCAGTGTGGATGCAGTAGTGTTATAACTGCTATAAAGCAACTTGAAAACACAAATACTTTATCCATTTATCCTAATCCTGCAGGACAGAAACTGAATATTAAATTATCCTCTGCAAAAGATAAAAATGCAGTCGTAAATATTATGGATGTTATGGGGAGGATTATTTTAGAGACTAACACTCAAATGACACCAGAAAATGTAATGCAGTTAGATGTATCATCTCTTCCAAATGGATTATACTTTATAAAGATCATGAATGGTTCCTCAGCGAATGTGACTAAGTTTGTCAAAATGTAAAACACATTCCTTTTCAAATAGAATAAATAAAAAACGAAATCATGGAAACCCAGAACTACCAAAATCACCGTAAGCTTAAACCAGATACTCTTTCTCATAAAGTCTATTACGCATGCGTGGTTGGCTTATTCTTTTTGTCGGTAGCAGATTTATGCCATGCTATATATGTTGCAAGCGGAAGAGTTAATGCCGCACTTTTTGTGCTTACTTCCCTTTCTCTTTTGGCAGCATACTTCTTGTTCCGTTCATTCTCACTCAAGGCACAAGACCGTGCAATACGGGCTGAAGAGAACCTACGTCATTTTGTGTTGACAGGAAAGCTTCTCGATAAAACTATAACAATGCAACAAGTTATTGCATTGCGATTTGCACCCGATGAAGAGTTTATTGCACTTGCTGAACGTGCGGTAAAAGAGAACTTAAGTAATGCTGATATTAAGAAGGCTGTTAAGAATTGGAGAGCTGATAATCACAGAGCATAATTTGCCTCCTAAATATCTGATCAATGGCAGATAGCCCAATTATAGAAATTGCAAAGGAATGGTTTGATGCATTCAATAAGCATGATCTTGAAAAGCTTCTCTCACTCTACCATGAGAATGCCAAGCATTACAGCCCTAAACTAAAAGTGCGCAGTCCAGAAACCAATGGCATGATTATTGGGAAACCGGCACTTCGTTCATGGTGGAATGATTCGTTCGACCGTTTACCTACATTAAAATATACACCTCAGCGATTCATTGCAGATAACTCCAATGTCTTTATGGAATACATAAGATATGTGGAAGGGGAAGAGAATATGGTTGTAGGAGAAGTACTTGAGATTAAAGATGGACTTATCATCGCATCTCGTGTTTATCACAGCTAAAATTTTCTAAGATTTATTAAATAAGAAAGCCTCACATTGCTGTGAGGCTTTCAATTACAAATGCAGTCAGTAATTACTTAACTGCCTTAGCTAAGCCAGCGCCTGCTTTAAACTTTGCAACTTTCTTAGCAGCAATCTTGATTGCTTTGCCAGTTTGTGGATTCCTTCCAGTCCTAGCAGCTCTTTTCTTTACAGAAAAGGTTCCGAAACCAACAAGAGCTACATTTCCTCCGCCTTTAAGGGCTTTGGTAGCTTGGTTTACGAATGCTGAAAGTGCTTTTTCTGAATCAACTTTTGAAAGCTTCGTTTCTTTTGCGATAGCTTCAACTAATTCTGCTTTGTTCATTTTAATTTGGTTTATTAGGTTAATACTGCTGTAAAACTAAGCTAAATATATATACCAACCAACGCTTGGGTATATTATTTTTCTGTTGGAAGCCCCTTTAGAGTAGCGAAAGAGGTCAATATAGAGTTCATATTTCTATAAAATCGCTTCTGTTTTGAGTAGTGCAATTTCTTCCGAACACCTATATTTTACTGGTAATTAAGGGTATTGACTGGCTACAAACCTTTGTATATGGGGAGTTAGCTAATTTCAACGGTTCAAAACATGTTAATAAAAAACAGTTATTTATAAATTACAATGCTTCTGATACCTCTCTTTGCTTATATTTGACAATTGAACAAAACAGGGGTAACGTGAAACCAACAGACATAAATAATCCGGAATATTTTCACAAGGTAGTTGACTGCCAGTATGCATGTCCTGCCCATACTCCGGTACCAGAATACATAAGGCTTATAGCCGAACAAAAATACTCTGAGGCCTACATGATCAACTGGGACTCCAATGTCTTCCCGGGTATTCTTGGCCGCACATGTGACAGGCCTTGTGAGCCTGCATGCCGCAGAGGACGTGTAGAAAAAGAACCTGTTGCTATTTGCAGGCTAAAGCGTGTTGCTGCCGATAATAAAGGTGATGTAAAAAAATTCATGCCTAAGGGGCCATTCCAATCAAACGGAAAAAAGATTGCCCTAATTGGCGCCGGCCCTGCTTCACTTGCAGTAGCCCGTGACCTTGCACCACTTGGTTATGAAATTCATTTATACGACGAACAGAAGAAAGGTGGCGGATTTATGCGCAGCCAGATTCCTTCCTTCCGTCTTCCTGAAACTGTACTTGAAGAAGAAGTAAACTATATTCTCGACCTTGGCATTCATACCCACTTCAATACTTATGTTAAGAGTTTGAAGGAAGTATTAGCTAAAGATTACGATGCTGTTTTTGTTGGTTCAGGCGCACCGAGAGGCCGCGACCTACCTGACCTGAAAGGACGTAAAGAAGGTGCAGACAATATTCATATTGGTATCGACTGGCTTGCCAGTGTAGCATTTGAGCATACAAGTAAAATAGGAAAGAACGTAATAGTATTGGGTGGTGGTAATACAGCAATGGATTGCTGCCGCACTTCGCGCAGGCTTGGCGGCGATAATGTAAAAGTTATTGTACGCAGCCCTTTTGCTGAAATGAAAGCATCGCCTTGGGAAAAGGAAGACGCAATGCACGAGGATATTCCTATTATAGAAAACCATGTGCCAAAAGCATTTGTTGTAGAGAACGGTAAATTAGTAGGAATGAACTTCGAAAAAGTT
The DNA here is from genome assembly GCA_035485295.1 of Bacteroidia bacterium. Classification (GTDB taxonomy): domain Bacteria; phylum Bacteroidota; class Bacteroidia; order JABEUT01; family JABEUT01; genus JABEUT01. The sequence continues at coordinate 39,641 of DATHOD010000188.1, read as the reverse complement.
CATGCTGTAAAAGACGATAAAGGAAAAAGAACTTTAGTACCTACCGGAGAGCCAGAAGTTTTCTTCCCTGCTGATGATGTTCTTGTTGCAATTGGACAAGAGAACAGCTTCCCATGGATAGAACGCGACCTTGGCATTGAATTTGATAAATGGAATATGCCGGTAGTTGACCAAAATACATTTGTATCGACTAATGATAGAGTTTACTTTGGCGGTGATGCGGCATTCGGACCTAAGAATGTTATTACCGCTGTAGCTCATGGCCACCAGGCTGCCATATCAATGCACTTGCATTGCGAGAAAAAAAATATTGCAACGGAGCGCCCTTCACCATTTGTGAACCTGCACAGTATGAAAATGGGGATTCATGAATGGGGTTATGATAATGATGTAACAAGTGACTTGCGTTATATCGTTCCACAAGCGGATAAAAAAGTAACACTTACCAATAGGAAGAAAGAAGTTGAATTGGGCTTTGACCAGTCAACAGGTTTTAAGGAAGCAGAACGTTGTCTTAACTGTGATGTACAGACTGTATTCAGCACAAGTAAATGTATTGAGTGCGATGCTTGTGTAGACGTTTGCCCTACATCTTGTATTACTTTCACCAACAATGGAGAGGAAGAAGACCTGCGTACAAGATTGAAAGCTCCGGCAAAGAATAAAACGCAAGACCTTTACGTTTCAGATATTTTGCCCACCAAGAGAGTAATGATAAAAGATGAGGACGTATGCCTGCACTGCGGATTATGTGCAGAACGTTGCCCTACATCTGCCTGGGATATGCAACAATTCTTTTATAATGTAACTAAAGCCAGTAAAACATGGCAGAAGGAAGAGCTAGTAATAGTAAAGTAAACGACCTTGTAGTAAGATTTGCAAACGTTAACGGAACAGGTTCCGCCAGCGCTAATTTTCTTTTTACAAAGTCAATTTTCAGGATGGGGATACCTGTTACCCCGAAAAATATATTCCCATCGAACATTCAGGGCTTGCCTACCTGGTACGAAGTTAGGGTAAGTGAGAAAGGATACTTAGGCCGCAGAGATGGGGTGGACTTGGTTGTTGCGGTTAACCCGCAAAGCATGAAAAACGATGTGGCAAGCGTTCGCCCGGGTGGTTATTTCCTTTACGACAGTTCTAAAATGCTTCATGCAGAATACATTCGCGAAGACATAAACTACCTTGGTATTCCTTTAATGGAAATATGTAATAAGGAATTTACCGATCCAAGGCAGCGCCAGCTTTTTAAAAATATTATTTACGTAGGTGCCCTTACAGCACTTTTAGATATTGAAGTTGGTGTTTTTGAGCAACTTTTTGCTGAACAGTTTAAAGGCAAAGAAAAGTTGGTGGCACCTAATATGAAAGCATTAAAATTAGGTATTGATTACGTTCACCAAAATTTTAAATACCCACTTGATATCAGGGTTGAAAGACGCGATTTATTAAAAGACGCCATATTAATTGATGGTAACTCGGCTTGCGGCTTAGGTGCTGTATATGCAGGCGCTACGGTGGTTGCATGGTACCCTATCACCCCTTCTACTTCGGTAGCGGAAGCATTTGCAAATTATGCTGAAGAATTCCGAATTGATAAAGCAACAGGCAAAAAGAATTTCGCTATTGTACAGGCAGAAGATGAACTTGCTGCTATCGGAATGGTAATTGGTGCCAGCTGGAATGGTGCACGCTCATTTACCTCAACCAGTGGCCCGGGTGTTTCTTTAATGAATGAATTTTTAGGCTTAGCCTATTTTGCTGAAATACCTGTTGTGCTTATAGATGTTCAGCGTACAGGGCCTTCTACAGGTATGCCAACCAGAACACAACAATCTGATGTGATGGAAGCAGCTTATGCTTCGCACGGAGATACTAAGCATGTTTTGCTCTTCCCTTCTACTCCCAAGGAATGTTTTGAAATGACAGCCGATGCATTTGACCTGGCTGAAGAACTTCAGACACCTGTTATGTTAATGACCGATCTTGACCTAGGAATGAATGATCACGTATCGCCTCCATTTGAATGGAACGATAAGCGTGAATATAAGAGAGGTAAAGTTCTTACTGCTGAACAATTGGAAAAGCTTCAGAAGTATGGCCGCTATCTTGATACTGATGGAGACGGAATACCTTACCGTACTATACCAGGCACACATCCTACTAAAGGAGCTTTTGTAACACGTGGTACATCACGCGATGAATATGCAACCTATACAGAAGATGGTGATGCATATCAACGCAATATGGACAGGCTGATTAAGAAATGGAACACTGCAAAGACCATAGTACCTGAACCACAGGTGTACCAAAAGAAAAATGCTTCTGATATTGGAATGATATTTTTTGGCACTTCTACTTATGCAGCAGAAGAAGCAATGGATGTATTCAAGGAAAAGAAAATAAATATTGACGCACTTCGCCTTAAATCATTCCCTTTTACTAAAACGGTAGAAGATTTTATCGCTTCCCACTCAAAAGTATTTGTAGTGGAACAGAACCGTGATGCGCAACTACGGAGTTTGATGATGATTGAGATTGGAACGAATGCTAACAAGCTCATTCCAGTATTAAATTACAATGGTATGCCAATTACGGCTAATAATATTGTTACACAGATCAATAAGGTATTATCTCCTACACCCAAATTAAATAAGGTAGTTTAAACATGTCATACATACGCCCGAAATTCCGCCACCCTGATTCACCTAAGAACAAATTAGGGTATACTGTTGACTATTATGAAGGTGCACTTTCTACACTTTGTGCAGGTTGTGGCCACGATTCAATTAGTGCTGCCATTGTTCAGGCTTGCTATGAAATGAACATTGAACCGCATAAGGTTGCGAAACTTTCAGGAATTGGTTGTTCTTCAAAAACTCCTGCATATTTTTTAGTTAACTCACATGGTTTCAACTCGGTTCACGGACGTATGCCGTCGGTTGCTACAGGCGCTAACCTTGCTAACCGTGATCTTATATATTTTGGCGTTTCTGGTGACGGTGACAGTGCGTCCATTGGTATGGGACAGTTTGTTCATGTTGTTAGGCGTAACCTAAAGATGATATATATAGTAATGAATAACGGTTGCTATGGGCTTACCAAGGGCCAAGATTCAGCTACTGCAGATGAAGGTTCTAAAAACAAAGCAGGTTCAGTTAATCAATTTCATGCTATTGACCTTGCTGGTTTAGCTATTGAATTAGGTGCAGGTTTTGTAGCACAAAGTTTTTCAGGGGATAAAACACAGCTTGTTCCTTTGATAAAAGGAGCAATGAAACATAATGGCTTTGCATTTATAAATGTTATTTCACCTTGTGTTACGTTCAATAATAATGTAGGTTCTACCAAGTCTTACGATTATGTTCGAGAACATATAGAAGCTACTTCTACCATGGACTTTGTTCCAGAAATGCCTACCATAACTGCTAACTACGAAGAAGGTACCGTTAAGCGTGTAAAAATGCATGACGGTTCTTTAATTCAATTACATAAGCTGGCTACCGAATGGGATCCGCAAAACAGAATTTCAGCTATAAATGCTATGCAACATGCTAAGGCCAAGAATGAAATTCTTACCGGTATGCTTTATATTGATGAAGAATCGAAGGATCTGCATCATATAATTGACAGCACTGAAAAGCCATTGAATACGCTTACAGAGTCAGAACTTTGCCCTGGATCCGAGGCTCTTAAGAAGATAAACGCGGACCAGCGTTAGGCCTCAATTTCTTTCCTCCTATTCCCCTCTTATAACGGCTTTCAGCAGAAGACCGTAAAAACTCGTATTTTTACATTCGTTTTACTGATAACCTTAAAGACCATATTATGAGCTTAAAGAAAATTAAAATCGGAAATATTAGTTGCGGTGCTGATGAATTGTTCCTTATATCGGGCCCTTGCGTAATAGAGGATGAAATGATTATGATGAAAACAGCTGAAAAGCTAAAAGAAGTGAGTGCGAAACTAAAAGTACCCATCATATATAAATCATCATTCCTGAAAGATAACCGTAGCAGCCTAAAATACTACGATGGACCAGGAATGGATAAAGGATTGAAAGTATTGGCTAAAATAAAAGAGCAATTCGGCTTTCCATTGTTAACTGATATACATTACCCTGATCAGGCTGCACCAGCCGCCGAAGTATGCGATATACTCCAAATTCCAGCCTACCTATGTATGCAGACTTCACTTATGGTGGCTGCCGCAAAAACAGGCAAGGTGGTTAATATTAAGCATGGACAATTCCTTGCACCCGAGAATATGAAACATCCGGTTCAGAAATGTATTGACAGTGGAAATGATAAGATTATACTTACTGAGCGTGGTTACACCTTTGGTTATAATGACTTGGTTGTTGACCCAAGGAGCATGTACCATCTTAACCAGTTAGGCTACCCTGTTGTATTCGATATAACCCACTCTATTCGCAAATATGGCATACCTAGTGCTGACGCTAAGGGCGGAGCAAGAGAATTTTTGCCTGTTATAAGCAGAGCGGGTGTAGCTGCTGGTGTTGACGGGGTATTTATCGAAACCCACCCAGAACCTCAAAAAGCGCTTTGCGATGCTGCCAGCCAGCTTTGTGTTTATGACCTTGAAGCCTTCTTAGAACCCCTACTGGAACTGCATAAGACAGAAGTCAGGTTCAGGAATAAATAATCTTATTTTACCATTAGTGCCGAGTTTGTTACCTTTACCATCCTAATTTTTACTCTATGGAATTATATCTTGATTCAGCGAACCTGAAAGAAATTGAAGAAGGATTTAAGTTGGGCTTTTTAGATGGCCTTACTACCACCCCTACCTTTATGCAGAAAGAAGGCATAACGGATATTGATGGAACAATAGTAAAACTTAGTAAAATAGTTCCGGTGCTACAGATTGAAGCATTGGGACAAACAGCAGATGAAATTAAGAAAGAAGCATACCGCCAGTTAAACCTTGGGCTTGATCCTAAGCGTACAGTATTTAAAATCCCAGTATCGTTAGAAGGTGTGCGGGCATGTAAAGTGTTACGCAACGATGGTTTATTGGTAAATGTTCATTTGGTGTATACATTGCAACAGGCTTATATGGCAATGCACGCAGGTGCTACTTATGTTTGCCCATTGGTTGGCCGCTTACAAGATCAGGGGCATGACGCACTCGCTTTAGTAGAACAATGTGTTGATGCAGTTGAATATTACGGTTACGAAACTAAGATTATGTTCAGCTCGGTAAGGCATACCGAACACGTTCGCAATGCAATCAATATTGGGGTGCATACCATTACCGTTCCATTGAAGGTAATGAAAGCACTTACAGAAAATAATTTTACCCAAATTGGAACAGAGCAGTTCTTCCAGGATACCCGCTTAATGATGGTGAAGGTGAAAGAAGCTATTGCCCCCATAAATCCTATTGTGAAGGAAGACGCTAACATTAAGGACGCGATTGTAAAAATGACAGAATATGGTTTTGGTACCATAACTGTGGTAAATAAAGATGGAAGCCTGAAAGGAGTATTTACCGATGGTGACTTAAGAAGGCTTTTACAGAAAGAAGGCGAACATATTTTAAGTAAAAAGTTAAGCGAACTTGAATATAAGACACCTGTGAGCATTGATGGCAATGTATTGCTGAATGAAGCAGCTGCACTCTTCAAGAAGACTAATGTTGATAGTATATTGGTAACCAATGAAGGAAAACCGGTTGGTATGCTAGATATACAGGATATGAAAAACGCCTAAGCATTGGCTAAAAAACATTCCATCGAAAAAATATTTCAGGGCAGGTTTCTTACCTCTCCTGCTAAAATGCAGTCAAAATTTGAAAAGGTGAAGGCCTTTCTATTTGACTGGGATGGTGTATTTAACAATGGACAAAAAGACCACAATGGAAGCAGCCTGTTCAACGAAGTTGATTCTATGGGCACCAACCTGCTACGTTTTAACCATTACCAACGCAAGGGCAAGCTTCCTATAGCATCTATTATATCCGGAGAAAAGAATGCAGCGTCGTTTATGTTTGCCGAAAGGGAACATTTTAACTCAGTTTATTATTCAGTAAAGCATAAGGCAACAGCATTGGAACATTTTTGTAAGGACCATAAAGTAACACCAGCAGAAATAGCCTTTGTATTTGATGATGTATTGGATTTCTCTATTGCAAATCAGGTAGGTATTCGCATTATGATAGGAAGAGAATCAAATCCTTTACTCGAAAACTATACGGAACACCACAAACTTGCAGATTATATTACTGCCTGTGATGGTGGTAACCATGGCGTTAGAGAAGCAACTGAAGTGTTGATGGGCTTAACAGGAAATTTTGATAATATAATTGATCACAGGTTAAAATTCAGCAAAACGTATAGTTCTTATTTTACCTCAAGAAATTCCGGAACTACTAAATTTTATACAAATACTGATTCAGGTATTATAAACAAACGTCCTTAACTCTATTGATTTATCTTATATATTTGACATTAAGCGATTAACGCATTTATGGAAAGAGAAGAACGGACACCACTTATAAGATATATAGTTGGCTTTACATTATTACCCTTCCGCATTGTCGGGTATTTCCTGAAAAATGTGATTTGGAATTTTATAGCAAGAAAGAAATCATTTATCGAATGGTCGCTTCTTATATTATCAGTTGTGGTTGTTGCATTATTGATAACGGCTATTATATATGGTGACTTTAAGCCTACTAAATCCCTTGACGATGATCTGTCAAGAGGTAAAAAAGTAAAGCAACACTGATTACTCTCCACACAAGCCTGGTGTAATGAGTACTAGCGGTTACAGATACAGACCCAATATTAATAGAAACTTATCATCAGCAGCTGAAATAAAGTTGGTAAGAAGTGGCGGTGATTATTTCAAAAGAGCAATTGATATAATCAATCGTAGCCATAAGAGTATATATTTTCAGACCTATATTTTCATTGATGACCATACCGGAAAATCTATTATTCAGGCATTGGAACAGGCTGCAAAGCGCGGTGTGAAGGTATTTTTGCTGGTTGATGCTTTTGGCTCAAATGACTTGAGCAATCATAGCATAGCAGAAATGCAGAAGAAAGGAATTCACTTCAGGAAATTTTCACCGCTCATACATAAGCATCATATAAGTTTTGGTAGAAGATTGCATCATAAGATATTATTGGGTGATAATAGTGAAGCCCTTATTGGTGGTATTAATGTGGAAGACAAATACCACATTGACGGCCCTGAAACCCCATGGCTTGATTATGCGGTATACGTAAAAGGGCACGTGTGTAAACAACTAGCTCATATTTGCGAAGTGTTATGGAAAGGGCAAGCGTACAAAATGAAAAAGAGAAAATTCTTCCATGTACTCGACCCCATACCAGATGAGGAAGAGAATATACCTGTTATTGTCCGTCAGAATGATTGGCTTTTCAGGAAAGAAGGTATTTCATTAAGCCTTCGAAATGCAATTCGTCACTCCCATTTATCAATTAACCTAATGGCAAGTTATTTTTTACCGGGCAGACGAATACGCAAGTTATTACGCAAGGCATCGGGTAGAGGTGTTAAGATAAAAGTCATACTTCAAGGATTGTCGGATGTTTCATTGACAAAAAAAGCGACAACATATTTGTATACCTGGATGCTGCGTAACAATATTGAAATATATGAGTGGGATAAAACCATATTGCATGGGAAAATGAACCTGGTAGATGATAAATGGGCTTCTATTGGATCATATAACATTAACCACCTTAGTGACTATAGCAGTATAGAAACCAATTTGGAAATTCATGATGCAGCTTTTTGCGAAACTGTGAAAAATGAAATGGCTAGTATAATAAGCCAATGCCATAAGGTTACTGATTCTGAATACCAAAGGAAAATGGGTATTTGGCAACGATTTTCCTGCTGGTACGCATTTTATATTACTCGTTTTCTATTCAAGCTTCAATACGCTTTGGTTTCTAAAGAATAAGCCTGCATAATGGGCTTTATGGTCATTTGCCCCGAAAATCTATATATTTACGTAGTTATTTATACCTAACAAGGATTAATAACACTAATACAATAAACTATTATTACTTTTTATGGCAGTAAAGTACGAATTCGGCACCGACCTCGATGACCCTAAAACAACGGTACAGCATAGGGATATTATACTTTCTAAGAACTTCTTAAAGAAGATATATTTAGACTGGTACCAGAACTTTATTGACGAAGCTAAGCGCAATCCAAATGGCAAATACCTTGAGATTGGTTCAGGCGGAGGCTTTTTAAAGGACCTTATGCCTAATGTAATTACAAGCGATATTATGCCATTGCCCCATGTTGAAATGGAATTTTCGGCCGAGGTTTTACCTTTTAAGGATAATGAATTAGATGGTATTTTTATGGTAAATGTATTGCACCATATTCCGCACCCTTATATGTTCTTCAGGGAAGCTGAACGCACATTAAAATCAGGCGGAAAAATAGTTATGGTGGAACCGGTAAATACCCCAGTATCTCGCTTTATTTATAAGAACTTTCACCACGAACCATTCTTACCGGATGGAGGATGGGAGATTGCATCAACCGGGCCTTTAAGCGGAGCAAATGGCGCCATACCATGGATATATATGAAACGTGACCGTGAGAAATTTGAGAAAGAATTCCCAAAGCTTAAAATTGAAAAAGTACAACCACACACTGCCTTTCGTTATACAGTAAGTGGCGGGGTTTCACGTAAATGCCTTGTTCCGGAATGGAGCTATGGGTTCTGGAAAGCAGTAGAAAGCTTCCCCGGTATACCTCCACTTTTTGGAATGCTAGGCACTTATATTGTAAGCAAGAAATAATAGTAATACTGAATAGAATTAAGGCGGCAAAATGCCGCCTTTTATATTTTACTACCTTCGTTTTCCGCAATGAATACCCTGAAAAATATAATACATCCCTTTCTCAGGTTATGGATAAAAAGCACTTCTTTCCTGTTTTTTGAGAAAGCGAATTTAAAGGGCTTGGAAAATATAAAGGAAGACGGCCCTGTAATATTAGCCTGCAACCATCCCAATTCCTTTCTTGATCCGTTAGCTGTAACTACCTATTACAAAAGGCCTATATATTATATCGCAAGAGGGGATGTATTTGTATCTCCTTTCGTATCGGCCCTATTAAGATTTTTGAATATTGTTCCAATCTATAGAAGGGAAGAAGGTGTAGAGAATCTTTCAAAGAACAGTGGTACATTCACATTCTGCATTGATGTATTAAAAGAGAATGGCACCATATTGCTATTTTCAGAAGGCATATCAGAAAATGAATGGTACTTAAGGCCTATACGCAAAGGGACAGCACGATTGGTCTATGATGCATGGAATGATCCGATTATCGGTGAAAAGCTAAGAGTCATTCCGGTTGCTATTCATTATAGTTCGTGGTTAAATATTAAGAGTAGGCTATTTCTCAGTTTCAAAAAGCCTATCACCAAAGGTTCCATTCCCAGCGAAGGAGAGCAGGGGCCATTTCTGAAAAAATTTAATGAACTCCTGACTAAAGAACTACTTGAAGAGCTCATAGTTATTGATAAAGACCTCGACACTGCCACTCAGAACATTATCACAAGTTTCTTACTAAAGAATATAGAGAATGGGCATTCACAATCGAGGGCAGCATTGGAAAAGCATAAAACAATGCACAAAGAAGAATTTATAAAACTTGCCCATTACCTTAAGCAGAATAAGATCAGATACTATAGCAAAGCCACTCCAAATATATTTTCATTCTTAATTGGCTTAGTTATTTATAGCTTGGGTTATGTACTTAATCTTATCCCCTACTCTATTTGCAAAGCAATTGCAAATAGCACCACTAAGAAGAATGAATTCTATGATTCGGTATTATTCTGCACCTTACTATTCTTATACCCATTATACCTTATTGCTGTTGCACTTACAATGATTTTAATTTTCCATTCATATTGGAGTATGGGAGTTTTAGTAATCTTGATACTTACCGCTAAATGGGCTGAAGCAGCCAAAAGAAATGTCTATAGCTTTTTACAAAGAAAGAAGATAGAAGCAATTGTGCCTATGCTTGAGCAGCTTTTTGGAAAAGATAGTGGCTAACCATCCATTCCTTACCATTATCATAGCCCCATAGCTCTGCACAGGCCATAAAGAATATCCTCCAGTAAACCCACCAGCGGACAGCCTCACTCTCACCATAAGTGCGTTTCATTATCTCCATTATTTGAGGTTTTGCAGCATCCATATTTTGCAACCATGCCTCCGATGTCTTTGAATAGTGCATTCCACTTACCCTCCAATGTTTTTCAATCTTAACGTGATTAGGAAAATAGAGCAACAAATGATCGCTTGGCATAATACCACCGGTAAAAAAATATTTGCTCATCCAGTCTGTATCATCAACCACTTCAAACTTATAGGCATAGTCCTTATGAGTGAAAATGTGTACAAACAATTTCCCATCAGGCTTAAGAAAACTCCCAACTTTCTTTAAAAGCAATTCATAGTTGCGCATGTGCTCGAACATCTCCACTGATACAACCCTGTCAAACTGTTCATTAATTTGAAACGCGTTCATATCCGCAGTAATGATGGTCAAGTTGGTAATGTTTCGTTTACGGGACTGTTCATCTATATAAGCTTTCTGGCTATGTGAATTAGATACAGAAGTTATCTTACTATTTGGAAAATTTGCTGCCATGAATAAAGAGAGAGAACCCCATCCGCAACCCAGTTCAAGCACTTTCTGTCCATCTTTAAGCTCAGCACGCTGGCAAGTTAATTCCAGCATATCTCTTTCCGAAGTCTCAATATCCGTAACTCCATCTTTCCAATAACCTGAACTATATTTTAAATGTTTACCCAATACATGGGTATAGAAATCTGCCGGGACTTCATAATGCTGTTGGTTAGCATCAGCAGTATTAACAGCAATAGGAGATTGTTTTAATTCCTCCACCAATTTCATAAAGTGTTCTTGCTGTGCCTCAGGATTGCCTTTGTCTTCATCCTTAAGGCGCTGCTTTAAAAGCTTACGAATACCAATACGAATGATTGAATCAGGAACGAGATTCTTTTCTACCAGAGAAGTATACCACATAAACCGCCTTATTTCTTTTTAAACCATGGAACAAACACCGAAGTAGTTCTCTGGTATTCTCTGTATGCATCACCTCTTGACCTTAACGACTGTTCTTCCGTCATTGGTATGCCGGTAACACGGAAAAGGAGCAATAGAATTGTAATAGGGCTCAATATTCCTAACCAGCCATACATTGCGTTCAATGAAACTAAAAAGTATCCCACCCATATCATTGATTCGAAGAAATAATTGGGATGTCGTGAATAGTTCCATAAGCCGGCATCACATACCTTACCTTTATTCGCAGGATTCGATTTGAATTTCTTCAATTGTCCATCAGCCAATCCTTCGCCTATAATGCTTATTGCCCAAATAGCAGCGCCGGCATATTCCAATATAGACATCTCGGGTTTGTCATTAAATGCAATCAAAAAGAAAGGAATAGCAAGATAGATATTCGATATAGCCTGCATTTGGAAGAAACCAAAGAATTTAAGGTCGGGATTAGGCGCCCATTCTTCGCGCAATTTCTTATACCTGCCTTCTTCCACATCTAAATGAGAGCCCACACGAATAAGGAGATATATAGCAAGGCGCATACTCCAGATAAAGACCATACCGCAGATTAGCATTTTGCGTTCAGGCAATCCAGTTGCTAAAAAATATAGCAAAACTGCTATTAAGGAGAAATTAAATCCCCAGAAAATATCTACTACACCTGCATTTTGAATACGGTAGGCCCATATCCAAACGGAAAGCATTACCAGGCAGCAGACTGCTGTACAAATAAGAATAGTTGTTAGCATAATTATGATGAGGTTTTTAAATACATACGAAAATCGACTACAAAATAGATTTTCTAAAAATATAAAATATCTTTATCCCTGTAAATTTGTAGAATCATGCTGGTAAAAACGTATGGAAGTGCTGTAACGGGTATTGACGCAACGCCTATTACTGTTGAGGTTAATGTTAGCGCAGGGGTAAACTTTTTTCTTGTCGGTCTGCCCGATAGTGCTGTAAAGGAGAGTCAGCAGCGTATTGATGCTGCCCTTAAGAATAATGGGTTCCGCCTGCCGGGCAAGATGATAACTGTGAATATGGCACCTGCCGATATTCGCAAAGAGGGCTCATCTTATGATTTAACTATAGCCATTGGAATACTTGCCGCATCGGAACAGATCAGTAGTGATAAAGTAGCCGATTATGTAATAATGGGAGAATTATCGCTCGACGGTGGACTGCAACCCATAAAAGGTGTCCTACCCATCGCCATTAATGCGCGTGAAAAGGGTTTTAAGGGAATGATATTACCTGAACAAAATGCAAAAGAGGCAGCAATTGTAGAAGGCTTGACCGTATATGGGATTAAAAATATTAAGGAAGCTATTGATTTCTTAAACGGTGATATTGAATTGGAGCCCGTAGTAGTGAATGCTTCTGAAACTTTCTATTCCCAACTTGCCCTTGCCGAAGTTGATTTTGCAGATGTAAAAGGTCAGGAGAATATAAAACGTGCCCTTGAAATTTCAGCAGCAGGTGGACATAATGTATTGTTAATAGGCCCTCCGGGTGCAGGTAAAACAATGCTTGCAAAAAGACTGCCCACTATTCTTCCTCCGCTTACCTTGGAAGAAGCCCTTGAAACAACAAAAATACATTCGGTAGCAGGTAAAGTAGGAAGTGGCAGAGGCCTTGTAGCTTCTCGCCCATTTCGTGCACCACACCATACAATTAGTGATGTAGCTTTGGTTGGAGGCGGCAGTTTCCCGCAACCCGGAGAAATATCATTGGCACATAATGGGGTATTGTTTTTAGATGAATTACCTGAATATAAAAGAACAGTACTTGAGGTAATGCGTCAGCCATTGGAAGATAGAGTAATAAGAATATCGCGTGCTAAGTTTACAGTTGAATATCCGGCAGGATTTATGCTTATAACATCTATGAATCCTTGTCCATGCGGGTATTATAATCATCCGCAAAAAGAATGTGTTTGCCCTCCGGGAACAGTACAGAAATATTTAAACCGCATCTCAGGTCCATTGCTTGACCGGATAGATATTCATGTGGAAGTTGTGCCTGTTGCGTATGGGGAATTATCATCTGACAGGGTAAGCGAAAAGAGTGAAGTAGTGCGTGCAAGAGTTATAAAAGCAAGAGAAATTCAGGCCAAACGATTTGAAGGTACCGGCATGTATTGCAATGCACAGATGAATACGAAACAATTAAAAAACTATTGCAATATAAATGAAGCAGGGCATAAACTATTAAAGACTGCTATGGAGAAACTGCACCTTTCTGCCCGTGCGTATGACAGGATTTTGAAAGTAGCCAGAACAATAGCCGATCTTGCCAGTTCTGAAAATATTGAAACAACTCACCTTGCGGAAGCCATAAATTACCGTAGCTTAGACCGTGAAAATTGGGCAGGATAATATTTAACCAAACACAAACCACATGAAACTAGTTTACCTTGCAGGAGGACTTCTATTTATTGCATCATGCACTGAACGTATACAACCACTAGCTTATCCTAAAGCCCGTAAGGTTGATACCGTAACTAATTATTTTGGTACCAAGGTACCTGACCCATACCGCTGGATGGAGAATGACACTACTGCTGAAAGAGCAGCTTGGGTAAAGGCGGAGAATGACCTGACTGAAAGCTATCTTGCTAAAATTCCTTTTAGAGATGTTATAAAGAAGCGCCTTGGCATGTTATATAACTATGCCAAATGCACCCTGCCATTTAAACGCGGAAACTATTATTTCTTCTATAAGAACAGCGGAACACAGAACCAAAGTGTATTGTATGTGCAAGATGGAGCAACTGGAACACCAAGGGTATTGCTCGACCCGAATATGCTAACATCTGACGGCACAACTTCCATTTCAGAGATCGGTGTGTCAAACGACCATAAATATATTGCATACGGAACAAGCAAAGCAGGTTCTGACTGGAATGAGTTTTATGTAATCGATATTGCCACGGGAAAACAATTGAGCGATGAACTTAAATGGATAAAATTCTCGAACATTGCATGGAAAGGAAATGGGTTCTATTATACAGGGTATGAGCCTTCATCGAATGGTTCGGCACTTACACAAATGAATGAACATTCTAAAATCTACTACCATAAAGTGGGTAACCCACAAAGTGCAGATAGCGTTGTATTTGAAGACAAGCAACACCCGATGCGTACCATGGAAGCAAGTGTTACCCAAGATGAAAAATACCTGAGCATTACCGAAGAAGAAACTACCGATGGAAATTCTCTGATTGTAAAGGACCTTACCAAAAAGGGTGCAGATTTTGTAACTATAGTGAGTGACTTTACCAGCGATAATAACATAGTAGATGATATCGGTAGTTCATTATTGATATTCAGTAACAGGCTTGCGCCACGCTACAAGCTAATAATGATAGACCCTGAAAAACCGGATTCCAGTTCATGGAAGACCATTTTACCAGAACAGGAATATCTAATGCAGAATGTCTCTCTCTGCAATGGCAAAATTGTAGCATCGTATTTGAAAGATGTAAGTACCCATTTCTACTCTTATGATATTACCGGCAAACAAATAGGTGAAATTGAGCTTCCGGGATTAGGCACATCAGACTTCAGTAGTACAAAGGAAGATAGTGTGGCATTTTATTCGTTTACCAACTACACTACTCCAATGACCATTTATAAATACAACCAGGCTACTAATAAATCGAGCATATTTTTTAAGCCAAATAGTGTATTTAACAGCGATGATTTTGAGACCAAACAAGTATTCTATAACAGTAAGGATGGAACCAAGATACCTATGTTCATTGTATGCAAGAAAGGCACAACCATGGATGGAAAAACTCCTTGCTTTCTTTATGCGTATGGTGGATTTAATATCAGCATTTTACCAACCTTTAGCCCGAGTGTGGCGCTATTCTTAGAGAATGGAGGAATATATGCAGTACCTAACATACGTGGTGGTGGAGAATATGGAGAGAAATGGCATGAAGCAGGAACCAAGTTAAATAAGCAAAATGTGTTCGATGATTTTATTGCAGCAGCACAATACCTGATAGATAATAAATATACCTCGCATGATAAGCTGGCTATTCATGGCCGTTCTAATGGTGGTTTGCTGATTGGTGCCGTTATGACCGAACGCCCTGACCTTGCTAAGGTTGCCATACCAACTGTTGGTGTAATGGATATGCTCCGCTACCAAAAATTTACCATTGGCTGGTCATGGGCAGGTGATTATGGAACGAGTGATGATTCTATCCAGTTCCACAACCTGATAAAGTTCTCTCCTTTGCATAATGTGAAGAATGTAGAATACCCAGCCACATTGGTTACTACAGCCGACCATGATGACCGTGTAGTACCTGCACACTCATTAAAATTTATTGCAACATTGCAAGAACATCAAAAGGGAAGTGCGCCGGTATTGGTGCGTATTGACCATAACGCAGGGCATGGTTCGGGCAAACCTATCTCAAAACAAATAGAAGAGTTTGGCGACGTGTGGACCTTTGTGTTCTATAACCTTGGAATGGAGCCTAAGAGCTAAAAACATTTACCCATTCTAGTCACACTGAGCCTGTCGAAGTGTCTCGCAAAGACGCAAAGGCCGCAAAGATTTTTGTCATTCTGAACGGAGTGAAGAATCTCTTCCAAATCCTGCAATTTCCTGCATCTTTTTGCATCTTTTAGGAAACTTAATTCTAACAAACTGCTGGTAACCAATTAAATACAGGTTAATTATTGAAATGGGTTGACACTTTTTGCACTTTTATTTTTACAAAGTACTGGTTATCAATAATGTGGTTTTGCAAAACCTGCAAATTCTGTCAACCTTTGTCAACCCGAAATTTTCCTTAACGATAATTATAAATTTCGGCTCGTGAACTCCATAATGAATAATTAGCTAATCAGTGAACAACCCCTTGATATGAATCCGGGGGATTCACACGTTTATAGAAAATAAATACCAATACAAATGTAGCACCCCACCCGGGGTGCCACGGAAATATTATCGCGCTTTTATTCTACAAACGTTCAATCCCTCTGGGATTTCTATACCCCAAATGCAAATACATATTTCAAAGAACTAATATACCATTTTCTTTAGCCTCTCCCTCAAGGGAGAGGTTTAGAGAGGGCGTACAATGCAAAATTAGGCTATATATTTATATTATGTAATTATATATTAATATTTTATAAACAACCATATCACTAAGTTGCACTTAGCGCCTACGCCGACTTATGGAATTATTTTTGTATATTTGAACGAGGAACAGAGATGAAAGAAGGAAGAAAAATAGTATCTATTTTAGTTGATGGGTTACCCATATTGCGGAAAAAGTACCCGATTGCAACTATGGGGATATTTGGCTCGGTACTCCGCCCTGACTTTAATCCCGCGAGCAGTGATATTGATATTGTAGTGGAGTTCAATGGTGATATTGGCTGGGAGTTTATTGACCTTGCCATGGAACTGGAAAAAATGCTGGGCAGAAGAGTGGACCTTGTATCACGAGGGGGTATAAAACCACGTTATTGGGAGCATATTAAAACAGGTATTCATTATGTCTGAACGTATACCAAGTATTATTCTTGAAGATATACTTGAGTGTATAGAGAAAATACTCACCTATACTAAAGGCCTGTCATTCGATGAATTTCTTAAAGATAGTAAAACAAGAGAGGCGGTTTATCGCAACCTGGAAGTGATGGGTGAAGCAGCTAACAGAATGCCCGATGATTTTATTGAAAACCACCCTGAAATAGAATGGTATAAAATCATTTCTACCAGGCATATTATCATTCATGGCTACGACGAAATTGATGACAGGATTATATGGAATATTATGCGCAATAGCTTACCTGTTTTGCAAGCAAAACTTAGAACATTATTAAAAACGCTATGAGCAGGAAAAAATACTTTTCTCTACTGCTCCTGTGCTATATATATTGATTCGGCTACTTCGGGATAAAGATAAAATTCAACCATTTTTCACCTGCGACATATTTTGTTGCACTCCCATTGTATACTTGCTAAATAAAAAAACAATTTGCATGTCCTGCCGAGCCACTATTCTAACCCGTAGGTGCTAAGTTTCACTTAGTGCCTAAATATCTTGCTAAACTTAGCTTACCATTTGTCTAAGCCCTAATCACAGATTAGCGCCTACGCGAGGAATGGAGCCAAAGAGCTAGAAAAACCAACTATTTAGGGTCTTTAGAACGTTCTTGATTTGACTTATCAGTTCTGGAATAAAACTTTGATCCGTTCCAAACATAAATTCCGAAGAAGTTGCATAATCAAGACTTTTTATGTTACCTGAGATTTGTATGTTACCAGTGGCTGTAGGAGCAAATTTAATAGCTACTCTTTGATCTAAATCAAAAAACCAAAATGTCCGAGTTAAGGTTTTATATAAAACTTCAAGTTGGTCGACAGTTCCTTCAATTTCAGAATAAAGAACTGTAGTATTAATTTTTGCTTTAAAATCATTTACATCAACTTCAATATCCATATCTACCAATAAGGGCTTTGATTTACTGGATATTACAAAGTTCTTTAACCTTATAGCGGTATCACCCTTTTTATCCTTTATTTGTATTGTCAAATCGTGCATACTTATTCACTACTTCAGTCCCAGCACCTTCTCCACCACCTGTCCAAAGCTCCATACATCTTCAAAAGAATTGTATAAAGGTGTTGGCGCTACACGAACCACATTAGGGTTGCGCCAATCACAAAACACACCTGCCTTGGTCATTGCATTATAAAAGTCCCTGCCCATACCGTGTGCAATAATAGAAAGCTGGCAGCCCCTTTGCTCAGGATCTGTTGGAGTGGTTATTTCTAATTTTATTTTCTTGCCTTTCATTTTATCATTCAGGCCTGAAATAATAAACTCTAGGTAACCCGTAAGCAACCTACTTTTCTTACAAAGCGGTGCCATGCCTCCTGCTTCCATAAAAATATCAAGTGAAGCTCTATGCGCCGCCATAGATAGTACAGGAGCATTGCTTAACTGCCATCCCTCAGCAGTTTTCATGGGCACAAAATCATGCTTCATCTGGAAGCGTGTCTTCTTGTCATAACCCCACCAGCCAGCAAAGCGTGGCAGTTTTTGGTTCTTAATATGCTTCTCGTGTATAAACGCACCTGCTACAGCACCCGGGCCTGAATTGAGGTATTTGTATGTACACCACACAGCAAAATCAACATCCCAATCGTGCAATTTTAATTCCACATTACCGGCGGCATGTGCCAGGTCAAATGATGCATAGGCTCCCACTTTATGCGCTGCCTTAGTTATTGCAGGCATATCTAACAACTGTCCGGTTAAATAATTCACTCCGCCGATCATAACCAAGGCAAGTGAACTTGCATTATCACTAATAGCTTTCAAAATATCTTCTTTGCGTACCAGATTTTCTCCTTTACGCGGAGAAATTTCTATCAGAGCATCTTGCCATTTCAATCCGTGCATTTCAACCTGGGTCTGCAATGCATATTGGTCAGACGGGAAAGCGTTTGCCTCGCAAAGTATTTTATAACGTTTTGCCGTTGGCCTGTAAAAGCTAACCATCATCAGATGCACATTCACCGTAAGCTGGTTCATAGCTATCACTTCTTCTGGCTTTGCACCCATTAGTTTTGCCAATGGTTCAGCAAACATTTCGTGATATGATACCCAGGGATTACGTGCTTCAAAATGCCCTTCCACACCATAGTTTGCCCAGTCTTCCAGTTCAATTTCCAAATTTCTTTTCACGCCTACAGGTTGCAATCCCAAAGAGTTACCTGTAAAGTAAAGGGCTTCCTTGCCATTATGTTTTGGAAAAAGAAAACGCTTCCTGAATTTCTTCAGCGAATCTTTCTTGTCTAGTTCACGTGCAAAAGCGAGTGAGTTTACGTATTTCATAAATAAGGTTTGATCAATGAAAATCTCGTCGTTTGATTATGGCTGAGAATAAGCCAGGGAAAAAGCGTTTGAATTGCGGCGCTATTACTTCTGCTCCTCCAATAAATACTTCTTCCTTGCCCCTGCTTACAGCGTTTATTATACCCTTGGCACACTTCTCTGGAGTAATTCCTTTTTCCTGTGCTGCATCCATTTTACCGTATAAATGTCCGTCGGATGTTACAGCGTTCAACGATACATTTGTCTTAACATAACCTGGGCAAATAATAGTGACCTGAATATTATCCTTGTAAACTTCTCCGCGCAGGGCATCAAAAAAGCCATGCAATGCATGCTTAGATGCACAATACATAGCACGGAATGGAATTCCTATTTTACCCATTACACTGCTTATTACAACAATATTTCCGGTTTTACTGGCAATCATATCGGGCAATACAGCTTTGGTAAGTGCTGTTACACCGAAGAAATTAAGCTCCATAATTTGCTTGTCTACTTCCAGCTTGCTGTCTTTTACAAATGAACGTTGTGCAACACCTGCATTGCAAACCACCACATCAACCGCACCAAATTTCGCTTTTATTTTTTCTACTGCTGCGCCAATGGTATCGTGCTTGTATAAGTCGAGTGGCAACACCATACTATTAGTATCATTCAGCTTAGCTTCTTTTTGAACTCGTTTTAGTTCTTCTTCCCTTCTGGCAGAAAGAATGACCTTAGAACCCATATTGGCAAATTCGTGCACCAATGCCTCTCCTATTCCGGAAGAAGCACCTGTTATCCAAACTACTTTACCGGAAAATGACTGTGCCATAAAAACCTCAAAATTGAATTAGATGTTAAATCGCAGCATTCCAAATGCAAACGATATAACCGGATTATTTGTTTTAACTAAATAAGTCAGAATATCATTGGTCGCAATATACACCATTAAAACATTCCTGAAACCAAATGATATACCCAAAGGCATGTTAAAACCAAAGGTGGTATTACCTGCAAAGCCTGTGTATACTATTAAACTTTTATAAGCCGTTATCTGTCCGGCTACTGCATAATAAGGGCTCTCAAGGTTACCCGGCACATTGTTCAAAGGAAATACTGCATCGGCAGAAAGCAATACAACTTTACTTATTTGATAACTAACACCGCTGCGTAACATAGCGGGCAATACAACAGTATAATCAGGTCCGGGTTTAAAATTTATTGGATTATCGTTAGCAAAAACAAAATCCAATCCCGATCCACCCCATGAATTTATGCCATTATTACTTGCACCTAATTTAGGCATATTAGTATCTACTGCCGTAAGCTGGTTATGCTTCCACAAAATAGAACCAAGGTCAGTTGCCGAAACACCAAATTTCCAGCTTTTATATGCAGCGCTTAATCCAAAATCGAGCGCATAGCCACCACCTGTATTATTAAAAAGGTTGTTAACATTCGAAGGACTAAAATTTTGAATAGAACCATAGTTTATTCCGTAGTCGGTTGAAAAAGAAGAATGCGCATCAAGGCCACCATCGGTAATATTAGCAACCAAATTTCCGAGTCCCCACAAGTATTTAAAGCCTACACCACCATATACTTTCAATGCAGTATAATCTGAAGTATCTACATTTCCTTCAGGCCCGAGTGAGCGAAATGAATACCCTTCAAATGATGCATGGCTGGCGTTCATACCTCCGCCAATTTCAAATAGCTTATGTCCGTAGTCAATATTCAATTCACGGTAATGGTAATATCCTACGCTGGTTCCTGCCAGTTCATGTGATATTTTTTTTGAAGTAACATCAGAATCCTTGTATGCAGCAGAATTAACACCATTGAACATAATGTCAGCTGCGGTTTGGCTTAGCGTTACATGGCCTATTATTCTATCTCTTACATTTATGGCAATACCTCCAATCTTGGGAATATTGAAAGAGAATGCAACCCAGTTTACATCGGCATTAAGGTTCAAGCCATCTTCTGTACTAAAAACTCTGGCATAGCTTACTTTTTCTTCAGGAGTAAAAGGTGCGGTTGGATTTAGTATTGCATTTTTTAAAGTAGGGAAATCGAGGGCATGAGATTGAACACTTAATCCAACATTTAATATGGTGATAGAGAATTTATGGTTGCTTTTCCAACCCAGGTTGGCCGGGTTAATACCTATCGCCTCCCAATCACTGGCTACCGCAGTAACGGCTCCGCCCCGTGCAGTAGCCACAGGAAGACAAAGATCTATCTGGCTGAAAGAATATAAAGGAAAGAATAATGTTAATGCAACAAGGGTAGTCAGTTTTCTCATTCTACTACTTTATACCCGTAAATATAAGATAATTTTAGCATTTATGCTACTTTTACACAGTGTAATACAAACATATGAAGGGCCTTTTCAAATTACTTTTGCTATTTACCTTGCTCTATTTAACTGCCTGCAATAAAAGCAAAAAAGTTAAGGTACCTGAAGGCATTATAATACCCGATAGTATGATACAGGTATTGACCGATGTGCATATTGCAGAGGCATCGGCACAAATGGGGTTGATGCAGCCAGGTAAAGATTCTCTTTCGAAAGAAGCTTTTGATGGACTCTATAAAAAGCATCACATTACCGAAATGGATTATCATACATCATTAGACTATTACCTTGCCCACCCCAGCCTGCTCGATTCTGTTTACGATAAAGTACTCAATGACCTTAGCCAGCAAAAAGCTGAGATGATGGGTAAAAAAACAAGGTAATAAATGCCAACTGCATTATACCTATTGAATATACTGCTGATAATAAGCGTATCAATCTATACTATACTGATTCTATTTCACATTATTTCATGGCTGTCGATTAAGCTGCCTGTTAAACAGCAAGGGCCCTTTAAGACTTCCGTCAGTATTATTATTGCTGCCCGAAATGAGGAAAAGAATATTGCATCTTGTATTCAATCAGTCTTGGCACAAGATTATCCGGCTGCCTTACTTGAGATAGTTGTCTGTAATGATCATTCTGAAGATAAGACAAAAGAAACCGCAGAAAATGCATTAAAAGGTGTTGTAATAAGTAAATGCATTTCATTGAGCGATAATTTAACTGGTAAAAAGAGAGCCCTAGAATTAAGCATAAAGGAATCTGCCGGGGAACTTATTATTATAACCGATGCAGACTGCACAGTAGAAAAAGGGTGGATATCTTCTATTGTGCGCTTATATGAAAGCTCTGATTATAAAATGATATGCGGGCCTGTTACAACTGCCAATGAAAAATCGTTTTGTGAAAAGTTTCAGGGCCTTGAGGTGCCAGGCTTAAGTATTT
Organism: Bacteroidia bacterium; assembly: GCA_035485295.1. Classification (GTDB taxonomy): domain Bacteria; phylum Bacteroidota; class Bacteroidia; order JABEUT01; family JABEUT01; genus JABEUT01. The sequence goes on along the minus strand of DATHOD010000188.1, from coordinate 17,338 downwards.
TATCTGGGGCTGGCATAAACGCCGGTATTCCACTCATGTGTAATGGGGCGAATTTGACTTATAACCGTAAGGCATTTGAAGATGTTGGTGGGTTTTCAGGAATAGATTCTATTCCCACAGGTGATGATACCTTGCTCCTGTTTAAAATGAATAAGCACTTCCCCGGCAAGATAGGCTTTGTTAAATCGAAGGATGCTATAGTCTATACTCCTGCCCAATCATCATGGAAAAGTTTCTTGCAGCAGCGTATTAGGTGGGCATCGAAGGGCTTACAGTCAAAAAACAGTTTAAATAGCTTTGTGAGTTTATTAGTTTTTATCACAAATTTTTTGCTTTTAATATACCCATTGAGCCTATTTATCTACAATAATGGCTTATTTGTGTGGCTGGGCTGCCTCGGGGCTAAATTGGTAGTTGATTTTTTATTGTTAAATTGTGCCACTGTTTTCTTTGGAAAAAGGAGTTTATTATTGCTATTCCCGGTGGGAGAAATTATAACCGTATTCTATACAAGTATTATAGGGTTAGTAGCAAATTATTCTTCGTACCAATGGAAAGGCAGAAAATATTAAGGACCTGAGGATATATGTTAGGCTTACGCAAAAAGAAATACATAGATATTGATTCTTACTCGTTAAGCTATCATGCCTGGAAGCGATTTAAAAAGAACCATCTGGCCATGTGGAGTCTTTATTTTATTGGCTTTATTGCATTAGTAGCAATCCTTGGTTATGTAATTACTCCCGACTCTACACCTAACGCCAATAACCAGATACTTGAACTATCAGTAAAGCCGCCCGGCTTTAAAGTCCAAATGCTTTTGGTAAAAGAAAATCAAGATATAAAAGAGGAATCATTCTTTTCAAAAATGCTTTTCGGGCAACCCGGTTTTTATCACTATGTGCCAATTTCCAATTATGGATTCCAGGGCCACTATATAGTAGTTACAGGTTATACAGGCAGTTCTGCAGCAGGCCCGATTGTGAAATACGATATGGCTGACGTTCTTTATGCGCTTGACTATAATAAGAAGATGACCTACGATTCAATTAAAGAAACGAGCACCTTTTATATTTTCGGGCAAGAGGCACCTATTACCAGAACCATAGCCGATTTAACCGAGGAGATTAAGACAAAAAATATTATAACCAAAAACTATTTGTTTGGCACAGACCAGGAAGGGAGGGACCTATTAAGTCGCCTGATGATTGGTACTAGGGTATCACTTGCAGTAGGTTTTATTTCTGTGTTGATAGCATTCTCAATTGGAATATTTCTTGGCGCTACTGCCGGTTATTACCGTGGTAAATGGGATGAGTTTGTAATGTGGTTAATTAACGTGGTATGGTCATTACCAACACTTTTACTTGTAATTGCAATCACTCTTGCCTTAGGAAAAGGATTCTGGCAGGTGTTTATAGCCGTTGGGTTAACAATGTGGGTTGATGTTGCCAGAATTGTACGCGGACAAGTAATGAGCATTCGTGAAGAGAATTTTATTGAAGCAGGTAATGCCATGGGCTTTTCAGACTTCAGGATAATATTCAAACATATTTTGCCAAATATTCTTGGAGCAATAATTGTAGTTGCTGCAGACAACTTTGCATCTGCAATACTTATCGAGGCAGGTCTTAGCTTTTTGGGAATAGGTGCTCAACCTCCTATTGCTTCATGGGGTGCAATGATAAATGCAAACAGAGGTTATATAATTACTGATTCTGCTTACCTGGCATTCCTGCCCGGAATATGTATAATGCTTATTGTATTGGCGTTCTTCCTGCTGGGCAATGGCTTACGCGATGCCCTTGACAGCAAGACTTCAGCCAACCAACTTATCGGAGCTTAATTCCTTATTACTTAAGTGCCTTTGCTAATGCTTCTTCCAACGCATCACCTCTCAGGTTATGGCCAATAATTTTGCCATCCGGGTCTAAAAGGAAATTAGAAGGAATTGATTTAATGCCATACATTGCTGCCGCAGCACTTTGCCAGCCTTTCAGATCAGATACCTGGTTCCAGTGAAGGCCATCGGCATGTATTGCTTTTAACCAAGGTTCTTTTTGATCATCTAAAGAGACACCCAGTATGGTAAAGTTCTTGCTTTTGTATTTTCCATATGCAGCAACTACATTCGGATTTTCGCGTCTGCATGGTCCGCACCAACTAGCCCAAAAATCTACCAGTACATATTTGCCATGGAATGAAGAAAGTGCAACCGGTTTGCCAGCAGTATCGCTTAATGTAAATTCAGGAGCCGGTTGTCCCGGTGCAAGGCGTTCAGCAATGTCAATAGTTTCCTTTATCTTCTTGCCATACTTGCTTTTCTGAACAGTAGGGGTAAATGCATTGAATGCCTTGTGCAATTGTTCCAGGTTAGGATCAAACAACATACTCTTTGCAATTGCCCAAGCACCTATAATAGAAGATGGGTTAGCTACAGCATACGCAATAGTAGCATCGTGTTCTTCCTTATCCATCTGCTCAGCTACCTTTTCAAGACTGTCCATGGTTGCCTTGTCCTTATTCTGGTAAGCCATATCGTAGCTCTTGTATACTGCCTGCTGCCTCATTTTAAGTGGCATCATCATTTTCCTGTAGGCTTCATACAAAGCCTCTGAAGCAGAACCGGTTATTGTCGCATTCTGTATTGAATCCTTATTCCCTGAAATTTGAATAGTTGTATCTTCTATGAAAAAAGGCAAAGGTTTTGCATCACCTCCCATGGTTACCATAAGGTAATACATAGCAGGTTCAGCAACCTTACCCATAAATGTAAATTTATGGTCTTTGATACGTGTTGAGTCTTGCACAAAACCTGTAGAATCTTCATGGCCAAGGTAAGCCCAGCCACTATCCTTATTGCTTATGGTGCCATTAATAATGTACCCGCCAGGGTTAGATTGTGTGTTACCACCACTTTTACAACCGGCAATAACAATCATGCCTACTACTGCAAGCCGAAATACTTTTTTCATATTTCTATTTTATTAAAATGGAAGGTCGTCGTTTTCTTCAGCAGCAGGTAATGCAGCATTATCAGAATAAGTTGGCTCTTGTGATTCGCCAGAGTATCCTTTAGCAGAACCTGATTTCTCAACCCTGTATGCATCTAAAGAAGTGAAATACTTTACAGCACCACCGTCTTTACCTGTCCATTCACGGCCACGTATAAAGAAACTAACTTTCACATCGTCCCCAACATTTACATTATCAAGCAGGCGGCACCTGTCTTGCGTAAGTTGAAAAAGAATATGTTGCGGATACTGAGATGAGTTATCCGTTACTACAAATTCGCGTTTTTTAAAAGAGTCAGATACTTTTTGTTCGTCTCTTTTCAATTTTACAATTCCATTTAATTCAAACATGATGATATATATTAAGATTTATTTAGAGCCTTCTACTACTTGTGAACTATTTGCTGCGCCTTCTACCTTAAAGGTCTTTACACGCGGCTTACCCATATAAGTGAGTTTGCCGGTTCCGGTAATTTTAACATGTAATTCAGGGTGGCCGTATACAATCAAATCACCATCGCCTGAATCCTCTACATTCATATTGTCAGTCTTAAGCCCAGATGCATCAATATTGCCTTCTCCCCCATCTATCAAATTGACCTTATCAGCTTTGCCTTTAATAGTACTTTCCTTATTTGAACTTGAAGTATAGTTAATCACCTTAGCATCCAAATTAAAGCTCACCATCGCATTTCCATCAATATTCACAGCGAGGTCAGCAGCTTTAATAACGCCTGTATTACTTACATTACCATTAGTAGTTATGGTAATCTGATTAAGATCCTTAGCGCCGATATATAAAGTTGCAGTGCCTTTAGCATCTGCTTTCATGGTAATGTTCAATGTAACACCCTGACCCTTTACATCTATGGAAGACATGAGGTCTTTCTCGGCAGTAATCTTCAATGAACAGGTGCCATTTTGAGTTATAACCACATTAAAATTACCCTGTACTTTCAGAACTGTATAAACTGAAATATTCTTCGATTCTGTAATGCTGTCGCCTGCATAAGCCGATGCCTTGAAAAAGCAAAGCCCGATAATTGCATATAGTATGTGTGAAATGCGCATAAAATTTTCTTTTCGTGCCCAAATATAGAACATTTCACTGTTTAGTATATCATAAAGGTTTATTAAAGTCCATAAAGGTCTTTTTAGGGCTTTTTCCGTTGGGGTTTCACTCCTTTTTCAAAAAACTTATAAACATATTGGTTTGTAATGGTTTTATCCATTTTCCAGTCGTTTTTTTCCAGTCTGGAAAAAACATAAAAAAGAATCCCAAGGCCTTATCAATTCTAAACTTAGCTAATAATTAATATTTAAAATAAAAGTACAATGAAAAACAAGAAGGCAAATTACAGAGTATCGGTTTATTTAGTCAACGATAAATCGTCATATCGCTTAAGGTTCTTTTATAAGGGAACTGGCAAGTTTTTACCTCAGTTTGAGCAAAGATTACAGGCAACCTGTTATGAAGATGCTTTGCAAAAGAGAGATGCAGAACAAGCCAAAGAAAAATGGATTAACTATAATGAAGAAAGCATTGAAACAAAAGGTGATTTCATTTCATTTTTTGATAAGATAAGACAGGAAAAGCCTCATTTAGGGACACAGATTATTTATAAGAATACCCTTATCTCTTTTAAACATTTTATTGGCAAGGACGCTCTACCTTTTAATAAAGTCAGCAAAGAACTTGCCAATGATTTTAAAGAGTACCTTTTGAGAAAGTTTAAACAAAATACAGCTAACTGCCGCTTTGCTTGTTTTGCTCATATAGTTAACAAGGCTTTTGACGAAAATCTAATTGAAAGATTCAAAGTGCAAAGAATAGCCCAAGTGCCTGTTAAAAAAGATGTACTATCTGAAGATGAGCTCAACAAAATTATCGAATCTGATTGGTCAAATCAATTTAAAAAGCCCTTCTTATTTGAATGCTTAACTGCCATATCTTACTCCGACCTTAAAAGGCTTCAATGGAAACAAATCGAAAAGAAAACATTACTGTTAAAAGGGGAAAAGAAAACAATTAATAAACTCTCTTTTATAAGGCAAAAAACAAATAGAGAAGTTACTATGATACTTTCTGATAGTATGCTAAAGATGCTGGGTGAAAGAGGGAATGATGAAGACTATATATTTCCTTACCTTGTCAATGCCTGGACTTATAATTTTTATATAGCCAAATTAATGAAACAGGTCGGCATTAATAAACATATTACAAGTCATTGCGGTAGAGCAACCGCTATAATTAGAGTTACAGAAAGTGAAGGTATATATACAGCAGCTAAACAGGCAGGGCACGCCAATATAAATACTACTTTGCGTTATGCCCAATACACTGATAAAATGATGTATAGCGCACAAAATGCTTTAATGAATGGTATTAATCTTTAATGTTATATCGAAATGATATTTTTATCCATTAATACATTTTATAAATAAAGAAAATTATATTTGCCAAAACAAAACCATCTAACCACAAACCACATAAATAACAAAACTTAAATAATTAATGTCAGCTTTTCTTGGCTGCCGGGGGGCAGCCAAGATTGGCAAGACGTTTACGAATTACAGGCGTGGGCGTAACTTGAATGTTTTTTTGAGCATTAGGTTAACTATACACGCCTTATTTATTTAATTTCTCCAATTAAGCCCAACCTTATATTACTTCACTCAATGAAAACCATGTTTCACTCAACCAAACCCCTATTTCAATAAATCGCATTATGTTTTTTCAATACTCCATAATACATTGCGCCAGTTAATAACCACTAAACAGTTAAATATATTTCCACTACAACATTTATAACCTGCTATCAATTCAAAATCAATAATTAAAATGAGAAAGTATCTAATCCTGCTTGCATTTGTTGCAGCAGCTTTTATTTCAAAGGCGCAAACAGATACCGCTACCCAATTGCAGAATGCAAAAAATCTCTGGGCCACTTATAATAATGGGGATCCCAATGACACAAGCCAATTTGCCGCTCTAAGTGCTGATTATATAACCGTACTTAATATTGACACAGCAAACGCTAGGGCTAACCAGGGACTGGGCGATGTATACAGTTTCTTTAGTAGCTATTGGTTAACCCAAGCGCAAGCAATTCAAAGCTCCAATCCTACCTTATACAATTCATGTATGCAGCAGTCAAATAATTATAGTGCATTGGCGGCACCTTATTTGCAAAGGTATTTAAGGATTAAAGGAATTTCTAATTAAGATGCTGATTACTGAAGAATAAAACATCATGAAAAAAATTCTTACTTTATTAATGCTAGTTATAAGCACAGTAACTATTCAAGCCCACAATATAACCTCAACGACTTCAGGAGGCTACTGGAGCTCAACCTCAACATGGGTTGGCGGAGTTGTACCCGGTAGTGGTGATAGTGCAACCATAGCAACTACAGGTACTAACCAAGTAAGTGTAAGTTCTAATACAACTATTTTAAAGGTTGTGGTTAATAGCGGAGCAAACCTTTATACCAACTTAGGTAGTTTAACAATAACCGGCCTGTTGACTAATAATGGATCAGTTAAAGGCTCAGGCGCAATACTTTTCACATTGAATAGTGGTACAGTAATTACAGGTAGTGGATCATGGTCATCGTGCACTGCAAACCTTGAGTTTACAGGTGCCAATCAAGTGATAGATGCATCGGTAAGTATGAATAGATCTACGGGAGCGATAATACTTAATACGACGGGTTTAGGAGGTAATGTAAAGGTTACTAATTACGGCTCTATTACTCTTTCAGACGTTAATTTAGGAAGAATCTATAATGTTAATTCTACATCTTATTCTACCACTTGGGTTAATGGAGCAGGTGCATACGTAAGTGTGGCAGTGGCATCCTGGTCAACTTCAAAGGATACACTATATGCTTCTGCATCGGGTAATACAGTAGCATATGGAGGAACAACACCTATTACCCTTAAAAATCCTGTAAACAGCACCTATTATAATCTTAACATAGCTAATTCATCTTGCATACATACATTACCGAATAACCTTAACTGTTATTCGGTTACAGTAAACTCAGGCGCTGAATTAAATACCACAGGCGATAGTCTTTTCCTTTCTTCAGGTGGAACCTGGTCTCATCCAGGTACGGTTATTAACCACAAGGTTTCTGCTGTTGATACTACTCTTATAAAAACAGGCGGTACCATAACTCAAAAGATACCTCCAATGGCATTTACCATAACTTCTACTTCCACTGCCGCCGGTTGGACATCATATATTGATTGGGTTAACGGCATAGTGCCCGGTGTGTTAGATACAGCAGTAATTGCAACTACAAGCGGTTATACATTGGCTGAAGCAAATAATACAGTAGCCAAAATAATAGTGAACAGCGGTGCAACATTAAACCTTTATGGTACTGTTAGTGGTATTCTAATAAATAATGGTAAAATAACAGGCAATAACTTTGTTTACTTTACAAACCCCAATGGGACAGTAGTAAAGGGCTCAGGAGATTGGTCAACGTATACAGGGCAATTACTTTTTGAAGGCGCTTACCAGGTAGTTGATGCTTCAGCAACTATTACAGCCGGAGAAATCGTTCTTAGAACTTCAACATTAGGAGGTCCCATTAAAGTAAGAAATAAGGGAAGCATCACACTTACCAGCCATACATTGGGTTATGTTGTAAACAACAATGGTACTTATTCTTCAGTATGGATAAATGACTCTAATGCTTACTTAAAGGTAATTATTCCTTCATTTACCAACAGCAAGGATACTTTGTATGCAGGTGCACCCGGCAACACTATTGAATATGGTGGAAATTCCGCATATAGTATGAAAACTCCTAAGAACTCAACCTATTATAACCTTACTGTATCCGATACCAATACAGTATCATTACCTGCGGCATTAACTATTAAGAATAACTTACAAATAAGCCATGGAACATTAGATGTAACGGCAAGTAATTACGGACTAACAATTGGTGGAAACCTTACCAATAACGGAACATTTACCGAACGAAGCGGAACGGTTATACTAAACGGAACATCGGCACAGACAATTGGCGGAAGCACTACTACCACTTTTTATAACCTTACGGTAAATGGTTCAACTTCCAATGTGGTAACGCTTGGCGGTAATGAATCAGTAAGCTCCATTTTGCAAATAACTACGGGCTCAGTAAATACTTCAACATACCATATAAACTAACCTCTTATTTATAACACACCAACCATGAACAACACAAAACACCTAAAGATTGTATTGATCTTTTCATTCTTCGCATTTAGTTCCTTATTCGCTTTTGCTCAAACTGGTATTACGATTAATAACCCAACGGGTACTATAAGTTCATCTACGGGGAAAATAAGTTTATCGAGCGATACTATAATTACTACAGGGCCAATTTTAGCTAATAAAATCGGTATTGGAACCACCACCCCAGCATATCAATTAGATGTTGTTGGAACTATGCATTCCACAGGCAATTTTACAACACCGCATCTGAATTTATTTTCAAGTGGAACAAGTGGATTGCAACTCGATGGTGGAAATTATACGATTACCTCATCTATAAACTTCATAAGTTTTTCTAGCGATACATTATCTACTTCTGGTGCATTAAAGGCAGGTAATGTAACTTTTAAAGGAAATATTACACTACCTAATGATACAATTGGAGATACGAACTTGCACTTGATGCAAATTGACAAGTATGGAAATTTAAAGCCAGTACATTCTTCTACCTTGTATACATTTATTCATCCTGGATGGAGCCCTTGCACAACAGGATTTGTTCTATATCAACCTGAATGGTTCTATACTAACTTAATTGCTCCGTCTTATACTTCGACTTCTCACCAGGGAGTTATTGCAACTGATAAATGCACTTGGGTCGGTATCGGGTTGAATACTCCAGATGCTCCATTAACAATAACAGGTACTAATCCTGCCAATAATGTTTCATTTTCAGTTTACAATTCTGTAAGCTCCTCCGATGTATTTACTATTGATAATTCCGGAAACACATATGCAGGTGGGAAAGTTGGAATTGGAACAAATTCACCTGATGCGCTACTAAATATTGAAACGAGTTCATCAGGAAATCAATTTGCTGTAACCAATGGCACTACAGATGAATTTACTATTGATAACAGCGGTAATACTTTTGTTCCAAATGGTAAAGTTTCAATTGGAATAGCTAGTACGAATATGCCATCAGGGTATAATCTATTTGTAGCCAATGGGATTTTAACAGAGAAAATTAAAATTGCAATTCATACTGATGCAACAAATTGGTCTGATTATGTATTTGCAAAAGACTATAAGCTTATGCCATTGGCAGAAGTACAAGCATACATTAATACCAACAATCACTTACCAGACGTTCCTTCTGCAACTGATGTTGCAAAAGATGGGATTGATGTAGCAAAAATGGATGCTACTCTGCTGAAAAAGATAGAAGAATTAACATTATATGTTATAGAACAGCAAAAGGAAATTGAAGAATTAAAGAAAATGGTAAAAAATTCATCAAACAAATAAAACTATAATGTAATTAAGTATTACGCTATGAGAAAGAAATTGATGTTTATCTTAATATGTCATTTACCGTTTGCGACTTTTTCACAAACTTTCAGAAATGCCTTTGATAATTATTTTGCTAGTTCTGGGAGCCACCCAGGGCAAGGATATTCTTATCGTTCTGAAGTTGATAATATCTTGGGGGTTGCAGAATGTCAATATATGGAGTCTCTATTAAATATGTTTAAGGCAACGAAGGATGTTAAGTACCTTGATCAATTTGTAATACATGCCAAAAGAGTTTTTGAGAGAAGAGATGATGATATCGTCTATACATATTTACAAATAGTTCCATCAACGGGTAATAATTGGGGTACTACTGGAGAAAATGACTTTGGGTATCCATATACTGCTAATGGTTGTAGCTCAACTCCAATTACCAATCCTTATGCTATAAGCTATGGTGGCTATTCATGCAACTCATTACTAAGTAGTTATGGTTGGTCAAATGTAGAAAATAGCTGCACTTATTTTACACAAAGTGTTCAACATTCTGGCAATATTATTTACCCAATGTCAGAGTTTATTTATTTTGAACTTACTGATGGAGATTATTCTGCTGTAGCTTCTTATCCCTTACCGCCAGAAGTGCAAAATAATTCTACCTATCCTAATAATTACGCCAACATAAATAATAATTCTACATATCCATTAACAATAAACACCTTTTTTGATTTTGCCACGTGGTTAAGGCGAAGAGTTTTGGAAACTATATTATTTCATGAAAATTTTTGGAGCACGACAACAAATAGTTTTACCACCCCAAATGGATATACTGATGTTTTAACTGGCGGGTATCTTCATGACCCTTGTAGTTCTCAAATAGATCAATGCAATAATGATTGTAGTATGGGGCAAGCATTAATTTACATGTATCTGACTCAGCAGGCAGCATCTTATGGAACCCAACCTCCTGATCTTGTTGATAATTCTTACCCATATTTGAGCCGGATTCAAACAATTGCCGGTATGCTTTGGGCTAACGCAATACCATCTGATGGAGGACTTACTGCCAGAGACCCAGGTGCTTATATCTGGTTCAATGATTGGCCTTCAACTGTGGTTTATACCGAAGACCTTGCTCATGCATATATTGAGATGAATTTTGCAAACCTCTGTTATGAATATAATCTTAAGGATTCGTACGGTAATCCCTTATTTTCCTTGACTGATATGCAGCATTTTGCAAATGCTTTTGCAAGAAATGCTTATGCAGGCCCCGGCAGCAGTAATATCTATCCAACAATGTATGGACCAGGTGCTACATCAATAAATAACCCTGCGATAATAATTGGCCCATATACTTACATGACAAGATATAATCCATATATTTACAGTGAGGTTTCTGACTACTTTACTTACAATGCATTATACAATAATAGTGGCGATGTAGAAGGATATTCTCAGCTAAGCATTTTTGAAAATACTCCTTTATATCCTGCAGCTTCAACTAATTATACTGCATACTTAAATATTTTTAATCCTGTTGCTCAGTTACCAGCAAGTACAAATACTTGGCTTGCAGCATCCAGCGGTGATTATGATGGGACAGGTACTCAAGAGTTTGTAGCTGCTACTAACACTACCGACCAACTTTTAATTGAATCGGTAGATCCAACTTCCCATCAAATAAATTCGGTGGCAAGTGGTACGGCCTCACGAATACCAGGCAATCCAATTATAGGCGTCGCTTCAGGGAAGTTAATACATTCTACATCTGGCCCAGATGTAATTGCTTCCATTGATGGCTTCGGGAACATTGACATTGAAGAAAAGAGCAGCGGAACACTAACAGCCATTCTTAGCTTAAGTTACAATATCGGCATTACTTCGCCTGTGGCTATCACTTCGGGAAATTTCGACCAATATAATTTAGGTGATGAGATGATTATAGCAGATAATACGGGACAATTATATATGGTTGAATATATAAATCCTGCTGCATTCAATACGATTTCTATTGCATCAACGGGACTAACTGGAATTGTTGGGTTAGCATCAGGGCATTTTGATAATTCCGGAAACGAAGAATTAGCAATTCTAGATAACTCAACAGGATATATAGATATAGATGAGATACAAATAACATACAACTCAATTACTTCCACGTATTCTTACTCTTTAGTTACATTATACTCTTACACTGCCTATGCTGGAAACAATGAATGGGACGGTATTACGAGTGGAAGTTTTGATGGAGATGGGGTTGATGATGTTATGGTACATAATGGTTATGACGGGCAGTTTACTTTACTTAAACAAAAAGCAGGAAATATTATTAATGAGGGTTCTCAAGCATTTCCTGATGGAGCTCACTTCCCGGATGGAAGCGTAAATGACATCCCAACAACATCACCAAACTGGGCATGGCATATGGGCTTAATGACAAGTTTGAAGAGTTGTCCAGGAGCAACTAATGCGGCATTAGTTGCTTTCAGAAACGCAGATGGGGAGGTGACTTTATATGATATGGAAGGTCATTGCGAATCACTTCAATTGAATAACACATATATTGGTGACGCAACAAGTTCTCCTTCAGCGCCCACTGCTCCTTCAGCACCTTCTCCATATACTTCATACAATTATATATATGCTATTGATAATCCGTATGACTATTCCTCTGGGTCAGGTAATACTCTTGATAATGCCTACACTCTTGATTATGATGTAAGTAATACTTTAACTGCAAACGCTTTTATTATTTCTGATGGGGCTAATGTTTTATTCAGGGCTGGAAGTGCTGTAATTCTCGCCCCGGGTTTTTATGGACAAACTGGTAGTGTACTAGATGCTCATATAGATGGAAGTATAAGTTGTTCTACTCATGGGTATTACGTACCTGTTAAACCACCTCATGGGAACGGAAGTCAGCCCAATATTTCTAGGAATATTAATAAGTCAATGAATGCCGATTCATTGTCCTTATTTGTTAATCAATCTATTACCAGAGGGCAATTTTCTATTGGCCTAAAAACAATAGATTCAACAGAACTTAATAAGAATGCAGATGTAAGTATCTGGAATGAATTAGGACAACGCATATATCAAAACCAAATGTTAGTTGTAGTAGGCCAACAACTTCCAGTCAATCTATCTTCATATCCGAGAGGAATTTATTTCATTATGGTAAGAACTAAAGATAAGGTACTTCATGGGAAGGTTATTCTGCAATAAGAGAGTAAAGTTGTAACTTTACTCTTGATTTGTATATATGAAAGCCAAAGCATTTTGTTTACTAGTTATTATATCATGTCTAACATGTAAGTCATTATCAGCTCAAAAATGGTATTGGGCTAGCCAAGCTTCAGGGAACACATCACAAGTTGGTTATTCTGTTGCTCATGATAAAATGGATAATGTTTATCTAAGTGGAGTGTGGTCTGGTAATCCAGGACAGGCTTTTTCTTTTGGGGGAAACACCATTACAAGTAATGGTCCCTATGATTACCCTTTTCTTTTTAAATATGATGTGTTTGGAAATCAGTTATGGGCTAGAGTTGCCGAAGGGGTTCCAAGCCATTTTCATGGTGCCGGTGCGTTTTCTGTATGTACTGATGGGAATAATGATGTTTATATAACCGGATCATATTCAGATACAATTTATTTTGGGAATGATACCCTTACTAGTAATAAAGGAGGAGGAGTATTTCTTGTAAAATATGATCCTAATGGAAATCTAATTTGGGCTAAAACTTCAGATGGGCTCTCAGGAGGTCAAGGCAATGGTGTTACAGCAGATAATAGTAATAATATTTACATTACTGGTTCATATAGCGATACTATTCAATTCGGCTCATATAAATTAAATAATGGGAGCAATACTAATGCCTTTATAGTAAAGTATGATCCAAGTGGAAATGTAGTATGGGCAAAGACACCTGTTGGGCCTGCAGAAAGTTATGGTTACGGTATTGCTTCTGATAAAAATAGCAACATATATATAACGGGAGAGTTCATGTATGATTCTTTATCTTTTGGCTCCGTGATTTTAAAAAACAAAGGCGCTAGTGATGTGTATCTTGTAAAATACGATGTTAATGGTAATGTATTATGGGGAACTTCGGCAGGGGGTAAAGCTTTCGATATAGGCTATTCAGTGGCTACAGATACAAGTAATAATCTTTATATAACTGGTCTCATTTCAAATGATACTATTGCATTTGGGAAAGATACACTAATAACAAATTCATTTTCATCTTTATTTCTTGCTAAATATAACTCGAATGGCAATGTTATATGGGCAAAGTCATCAAAGGAAGAAGCTCCTGGTATATGTGTGACTACGGACATGTGTAATAATGTGTACATATCAGGGGAATTAACTATCGATACAATAACTATAAATTCATTTCAACTTAATACTTCAGAAAACACTGGGTGGGATTCATACGTGGCAAAATTTGATTCATCAGGAGCTCCCCTTTGTGGAGTAGGGCTATTGTATGGGAATACTGGGAATGGTATTTCTGTTGATGGGCAAGGGAATATTCTATTTGGAGCAGGATTTGAAGCAACAGCCACAACTGATAATAGTAATATCGTTTTTACTCCATTATCAAAAGGCAGTTTAGCAGGTGTTGTAAAATTCACTTGCGATGAGAGTTGTTGTGATACTAGCTTAATACCCTTATTGGGTAAAACATCTATAGTTTATGGTGATAGTATAGAAATAACTCCAAGTACTTCAGGGTTAAGTTATTACTGGAGTACTGGGGCAAGTACTAGTAGCATAAGTGTTTCACCTAAAGTCAATAGTGTGTATTGGGTATTAATTAATATAAATGGTGAATGCCAAAGATTAGGGATAATTGATATTACTGTTAACGAAAATTGTTTGTTTGTTCCTGATGCATTTTCACCCAATGGAGATGGAAAAAATGATTACCTATATGTTCATGGAGATTGCGTAAAAACAATGGATTTTAAGATATTTGATCGTTGGGGCAATATGATCTTTGAATCGACTGATAAAAATATTCCCTGGAATGGTACTTTTAAAGGGGAGCCAATGAATACTGGTACATTTGTTTATTATTTAGAGGGAACCTTTTATAACGGTAATACTTTTACCAAGAAGGGGAATGTTTCATTAATAAGGTAATTCCAGACTGAAATGTCGTCAAAACATTATAAAACATCCTAGAAAAGTGTTCTACATTGGATTTCCGTGATATTTGAAAAATCATAAAATACATCTATACCTAGCTAACCATTACTTCGATTCTCCACAAAGTTAAAGGCAGAGCAAACAGCCGAACCTGTCAACCGGCTTTTGCAGCATAAATTTATTCCAATTCCTCCCTTGTTATTCCTTTGCTGAAATGGCACAGTGATAGATTGTCTGCTTTTTAATAGTCATTCTCTGACTGAGCCACAAGTACTTCAGCTCCGGAACAGCTTTAAAATATACTGCTCATTCATCCTGTATTGAGTGTTTCACTCCCATTCCCCTCTTCATTTCACAAAATATTGTAAAGCCGCCAAAATGCAATGGTAACAATGGATTTTCTCGGCATAAATTTATTCCACATTCCGGTTCCCCGAATAACAGCGTTGAAATTCGGTGACAGAACCGCTCTGCTTTTTTTGTTTGCGGATAACCGCAGTAATGCAAGAAGCAGACTGCATAAAATCTAATTATTATGAAACAATTCACATTAAAAACCTACCGAAGCACTGCTGATGTAAACATGCACAGCTTCTACATCCTAAACAAAGGCATAAACAGTGGGAGACCCCATCCCAAACCATTTGCAAACAGCTTTACCTTCATTGCAGATAATGCAGATGAAATGGAAATGTTCTACTGGATAACTTTTGCAGCATGGCAGGCAAAATTATTCCATCCATATCTTAAAGGCTCTGTTATTCCATTTGTCACCATAATGGATGTAGGTAAAGTAATTAACGAAGCAAGTAAAAAATGTATTGTTAATCCTGAAAGAGTAAGCGACTTACTTAAGACCTTTCACACACTTAATCAACTTGAAAATAAATATGAACGACTTCGAAAGTATACAACAGAGGCAAAACGCGCTACTGCACTAAACTTTATTAAGTCTAAATAAGTTTTGAAATACAAAGAGCTCTGTAGAAATACAGGGCTTTTTAAATTTTTGAAGATGCTCTAAGAAAATATCCTGCGGTATGTTATACAGTATTTTCAAAAACATAAACTGACCAATAAACTACTAAGCCTTATTATACTCCATATTGGAATATAATACCAAAACAGGAAAACACAACATAAAACAATGAAAATTATTTACTGAATAGTATTACTTCAAAACTTTAATAACTCCTCTGGAGGAATATCCTATGGCTGTTTGTCTTGTTTAGATACTATAAGAGATAACAACAAAACATACGCAATATAGAAGGTCATTTTCAGCATAATAATTTCAAATAAAATCATCCCACATGAAAGGTATTTTATAATGGCTCTCTTAGAATTGCAGATTATCAGAATATATGTACATTTATATTTCTAAAACTACTCAATGAAATAACAAACCAAAGGAATTAACATATCAGCGTTAAGCTAATTCTCGATACAGAAAACTGGTAATTTTCAATTTAACCGATGAAAAAAGCGAAACGCTCACGCAAAGCGTGGGCTTTCTCTTGTTTCGGTTATAGGTATACCAGTACCTCTGTGTCGGATAAGTTGAAATGTCCCACGCTGTTTTTTTATAAATAACTCCTTTAGGGATATTGGGGAATAAAAAAATAAAGCAAAATGAAAAAGTATTATTTATTAATCTACTCTGTATTAAGCCTGGGAATAGGAACAACCACAGCACAATTTACGGACTTGCTCAATTTTAATGGCTCCAATGGTAATGAGCCCTATGGCTCATTAACCCTGTCGGGAAGCGTATTATATGGTATGACCTACTTTGGAGGGGCAAATAATGCTGGTTGTATTTTTTCCGTAGATACTAATGGCAATGGATATAAAGACCTGCTGGATTTTA
Source organism: Bacteroidia bacterium (assembly GCA_035485295.1). Lineage (GTDB taxonomy): Bacteria > Bacteroidota > Bacteroidia > JABEUT01 > JABEUT01 > JABEUT01. Next base: position 781 of record DATHOD010000188.1, on the reverse strand, counting down.
AGACAACGAACGGTGCAAACCCTGTTGGTTCTTTAATTCTCTCGGATAGCACACTGTATGGTATGACGTATGAAGGCGGAGCATATAGCTCTGGTTGCATTTTCTCCATAGATACGAATGGCAAGGAATACACTGACATATACGATTTCCCCGGCTCAAACGGTGGTGCAAACCCTCGCGGCTCATTAACCCTTTCAGGAAATGTATTATATGGGATGACATTAAATGGTGGGATAAATGGATATGGCAATATTTTTTCAATAGTTAATAACGGCAGTGGATATAAGGATTTATATAATTTCAGTAATTCAAACGGTACATATCCTGTTGGCTCATTAACTCTTTCAGGTAACACAATATATGGGATGACAGAAGGAGAGATCACCAACTATGGTAACATATTTTCCATAGATACTAATGGCATCGGATATAAAGACTTGCTCAATTTTAATAGCTTAAACGGGGCATCTCCGTATGGTTCATTAACTCTTTCGGGGAACGTACTATATGGAATGGCAGAATTGGGAGGGGGAAGTGATAGTGGTTGCGTCTTCTCAATAAATACTAATGGCAGCGGATACAAAGACCTTCTTGATTTTAATACCACAAACGGTGCTTACCCATATGGCTCATTAACTCTTTCAGGAAACACATTATATGGAATGACCATGGTAGGAGGGTTGCATGATAGTGGCTCCGTTTTCTCCATAGACACCAATGGTATCGGATATAAAGACTTGTTTGATTTCAAGGGCTCAAACGGTAGAACACCTATAGGCTC
>DATHOD010000187.1:0-12277 GCA_035485295.1 Bacteroidia bacterium | reverse complement strand
ATACCATTTACAGACGAGAACGATATTCTACTCTCGATCATATTTCCTAAAGCAGTAAGTCCTTCTAAGCGGTTTAAGCTCAATAAAGAAGATTATAAATTCCTATATACATATATGGGTATGTTACCACGAGAAAGCGATTGCCCTTTTTATAACCGTAAGGATTTCCCTGATAATTTCAAGAAGTACATCTATTTCGGAACGACTGATACTATAACCGATACCAATGTCCGTTCATTGAATATTGTGGGCAGGGCATACGGATTCCTGGCTGATTGCTCTTACATTATTGATCTGAATACAGGAAGTGAATATTGCCTTTCGGTACTTATTTATGTAAACGAGAAAGATATTCTGAATACCGGCAAGTATGAATATGATACTATTGGCCTGCCTTTTATGAGTGACTTGGGCAAGGCAATACTAGATTACGAGAATAAGCGCAAAAAGAAACACAAGGCTAACCTTGAAGAGTTTAAGCACTTGTGGAGCTCCGTGAAGCAAGGCTAAGTTTTGATGTAATTTAAAGTTTCCATTATTCATCCTTTTTTTACCTTTGCGCCCCATTTGGGGGATTAGCTCAGCTGGCTAGAGCGCTTGCATGGCATGCAAGAGGTCATCGGTTCGACTCCGATATTCTCCACCAAACTATCCTTCGTGGGGAAGGATGGTCTTATTACAGGGTTCTCTTTTAGTTTGTTAAAATATTTGTTTTGGATAAGAAAATGTCCAATTTTGTGATATGATATACCACTTTAAAATATCATGCACAATTGTTTTATTGTTTTTTGCAGGCATATTACATGCCCAAAAAGACTATGCCCGTAAAGTAGTTGATACACTTGCTTCGCCATATATGGAAGGCAGGGGGTATGTTGATAATGGAGATAAAAAAGCAGCTAAGTACATAACAGGTGAATTTAAAAAAAGTGGATTGTTGCCTATTACCAAAACCTATGAACAAGCGTTTTCTTTTTCTGTAAATAATTTTACTAAACCATGGGAGCTCAACCTTGATGGAAAAAAACTGGTTGCAGGCGCCGATTATATTGTGGTGCCTTCAAGTCCATCACTAAAAGGTGCATTTCCAATTGTATTATTCGATAGAGCTACGTACCTTGATAAAACTAAATTGCGCGAGTTTTTAAATAAGGATTACAGCAATGCTTTTGTGTTGGTTGATGACAGCGGTGTTACGGAGCAAAAGGAGAAAGAAGTTTGGGAAAGCACAAGGTTTAATCCGTTTAAAGCTAAAGGAGTAATTATACTGTGTAATAAATTAACGCAGGAGATGTCGGATACTGTTTCAAAGCATGTGTTGATATATGCGTTGCGCGGTTATTTTCCAAACAGACCTAAATCGTTAACGATTAATGTTGAGACTGAGTTTGTGAAGAAATATACATCACAGAATCTGATTGGATATATTAAAGGGAATGTGCAGCCAGATACATTCATAGTTTTTTCTGCCCACTACGACCATTTAGGCAGAATGGGCAGTATTTATTTTCCCGGTGCTAATGATAATGCAAGTGGTGTCGCCATGCTTTTAAGTATGGCTAAGTATTTTGCGCAGCATAAAGAGAACCTAAAGTATTCAGTTGCTTTTATTGCATTCAGTGGTGAAGAGATAGGTTTGCTCGGGTCTAAGTATTATACAGAACATCCTTTGTTTCCGCTAAACCAAATCAAGTTCCTGGTGAATATGGATATAATGGGAACAGGTGATGAAGGTATTACGGTGGTTAATTCAACCATTTACAAAGCACCTTACAATGACTTATTGAAAATAAATGATAGTCTTCATTTACTTAAAGAATTGAAGCAGCGCGGCCCTACTTCCAATAGCGATCATTACTTCTTCTATACCAATCATGTGCCATGTTTCTTTATCTATACAATGGGAGGTATTAAGGCATACCACGATATATATGACAGGCGGGAAACCTTGCCTCTCACTAATTTTGATGATGTATTTCACCTGCTGATCCATTTTACTGACGATATTTGCAATCGTCGATTCTAAAAGCCCCAAACCCCTAAAGGGGCTTTGATAAATAGGCTGATTCAATGAAGGAGAATATTAATTTGCCACTGTATTATGGCGCTTCTGCAGAGATATTCCATAGAGCAGGAATATTAAGGAATAATATGACTGAAGCTGAGAAGGCTCTTTGGAATGTTTTGAATTATAAGCAAGTTGGGGGATTCAAATTCCGCAGACAACACCCTATCAATCGGTTTATAGTAGATTTTTATTGTCATAAAGCAAAATTAGTTATAGAGCTTGATGGAGAAATTCATAAAAAAATAGATGTTGCTGAAAAGGATTTTGGAAGAGAACAAATATTAAAGAATTATGGAATAGAAATTGTTCGTTTTAAAAATGAGGAAGTGTTGACCAATGTGAATGATGTTGCGTTAGTAATAAAGCGAAAACTTGAAGAATTATGCCCTTTAAAGCCCCTTTAGGGGTTTGGGGCTGATAAATCGATTACTTTTATCTCATATTCTTTTAAACAAATGGCTAAGCTTTACATTGTTCCTACTCCAATTGGTAATCTTGAGGATATCACCTTAAGGGCTATTCGTATATTAAAAGAGGTAGGGCTAATTCTTGCAGAAGATACCCGAACGACTTCTGTGTTGCTTAGAAAATACGAAATTAAAACTCCGGTAATTCCTTACCACCAGCATAATGAACATGGTGTAACACCGGGCTTGGTGGAAAGATTAAAGGGTGGAGAAGATATGGCCATTGTTACCGATGCGGGTACTCCTGCAATATCTGACCCGGGATTTTTATTGGTACGTGAATGCATTGCTGCAGATGTGAGCGTAGAATGTTTACCCGGTGCAACTGCCTTCGTACCCGCACTTGTAAACTCAGGTATACCATGTAATACGTTTTGTTTTGAAGGATTTTTGCCACATAAAAAAGGGCGTAATACTAAATTGGAGGAGATAAGAAATGAAACCCGTACCATGGTTTTTTATGAATCACCTTTCCGCTTGTTGAAAACCCTTGAACAGTTTGCTGAATTATTTGGTCCTGAGCGTAAAGGCTCTGTATCGAGGGAACTATCTAAACTGCATGAAGAAACTGCTAGAGGAACCATGACAGAATTAATAGAGCATTTTAAAAAGGGCACTATAAAAGGAGAGATTGTAATTGTTGTAGCCGGTAAGGCCGATTAACAATTTTTAACCCTCTTTTTGCCCTAATTCCGTTAATCTTTGCATATTTGCACACTCACATTAATCATAAAACAGCTTAACTATGAAACTTAAAGCAATCCTATTTTCTCTTGCATTAATAGGCGGAACTTTTATTACCGCTTCTGCACAAACCGATACCAATAAAATGGATAGCCAGGGACATAAGCAGGGTTTATGGGTTGAAAACCTTGGCCCTACAAAATGGCAAGGCATGTATGTTGATGGTAAAAAAGTAGGTGTATGGGTTAGCCACCACTACAATGGTATAATGGATGAATTGGTGGAGTATAAGGACGGAAAGAAAGATGGTATTGATGTGAACATTGATGTGAACGGATACTACAAAAGCGAAAAGAGTTATAAAGGCGATAGCCTGAATGGTCTTGCAACCGAATATTTCCCGGGTGGAAAACCATCATCGCAAATATTTTACAGAATGGGTACACTTGATGGTGTGCGTAGGGTATATTATAATGGCGGTGGAGTAGAAGAGGATGGAATGTATAAGAATGGTGTAAGGAACGGAGAAACTAAATGGTATTACCAGGATGCTAAAATGGCAACCAAGTATATGTATGAAAATGGCGTATTGAACGGTCCGTTTGAAAGTTATTATGAAAATGGAAATGTACAGATAAGAGGTACCTGGAAGAAAAGCAATTACGATGGAGAGTATGCTGAATTTTTTGAAGGTGGTAAAGCAAAAGTAACCGGTACATATAAGGATGGAAAGAAAACAGGCGAGTGGAAAGAGTATAATGAAGATGGTACACAAGTTACAACTACTAAATATGTAGACGGAAAAGCAGTTGGCACTCCAAAGGTTGAAAAATTAAAACCTGCTCCTGATGCACCTAAGGATGATACCAAGAAAGCAGAAGAGAAAAAGTAATTGATATTATAGAATAAAAAAGCCTCACATTACGTGGGGCTTTTTTATTTATATATGTTGAGTAGAATCAGACCTTGCTCAGTTTAGCTCCTTTGATCAGGTTATGTTCAAGCAGGTACTCGGCAATTTGAACTGCATTGGTAGCAGCACCTTTACGCAGGTTATCGGCAACCACCCACATATTTAATGTGTGCGGTTGTGATTCATCACGCCGAATGCGGCCAACAAATACTTCATCCTTACCCTCTGTATCTTTTGGCATAGGATATTTATTGCTTTTCGGTTCATCGATCACAATAATGCCTTCACTCTTTTTCAGAATAGCATTTACATCTTCAAGAGTGAACTCTTTTTCAAATTCTACATTAACAGCTTCAGAATGTCCGCCCGTAACAGGTACGCGCACTGTAGTTGCTGTTACACGAATGGTATCGTCACCCATTATTTTTTTGGTTTCGTTCACCATTTTCATTTCTTCTTTGGTGTATCCATTATCCATAAATACATCAATATGTGGGAGAACATTCATATCTATAGAATGGGGATATACATTTTCACCCTTGTTGCCCTTACGCTCATTCATTAGCTGTGCAACACCTTTTTGTCCGGTACCCGATACTGACTGATATGTAGAAACTACTATACGTTTTACCTTATATTTTTTATGCAAAGGATTCAATGCTACAACCATTTGTATGGTAGAGCAATTAGGGTTAGCAATTATTTTATCATTAGCAGTAAGCACATGAGCATTTACTTCAGGAACCACAAGTTTTTTAGTAACATCCATTCTCCAAGCTGAAGAATTATCAATTACGATTGTACCAACTTCTGCAAACTTTGGGGCCCATTCCAGTGATGTGCTGCCACCTGCTGAGAACAGAGCAATATCAGGCCTTTCGGCAATAGCTTCAGTCATAGTGCGTACCTTATAAGAGTGCCCGCGATATTTAACTTCCATACCCTTTGAACGGTCAGAGGCAACGGGTATTAACTCATCTACAGGGAAATTACGCTCTTCCAGGATCTTCATCATGGTCCTTCCCACCAATCCTGTGGCACCAACTACGGCTACTTTCATTTTCTTAATTGATTTATTGCAAAAGTATTACTTAGTTATAAATTATTGATGTTTTTCCTTCTTTTGTTCAAAAATTGGGTCAAAACTTGTCAGAAAGGTCAAATTCCGGTAACATTTAGGTAATTTTATCAACATATAATTGTTCTGAAAATCAGATGAATATGATTTAAATATGTTAAAAACTAAAACATTTAGTTATCTTCATCGTATAGAATTCATACTAAAGCCTTAAAATATGAACCCCACCGAACTGATTCAGGCTTGTCTTCACCATGATACTATAGCTCAGCGTAATTTTTATGAGCAGTATTCCCCTAGGGTAATGGGTATATGTACACGTTATGCTGCCGGTGCTAAAGACACCGAGGCAATGGCGCTGTATGTAATAAAGCATTTATTTGAAGAAATAGTGAATTGCCCTGGTGATGTGAATATGGAAAGATGGGTGGAGGAAAGAACCATTTGGAATGCGGTTGAATATCTTCACCAGGATAAGCATAGGTACTTTATTGCCAAGACGACAAGGTACATGGAGAACAAGAAAAAAGTAGAAGGTGAAGTAGATGAAACAACCCTTAGCAAAGAAGAATCAAAGAAGACGTATTTAGCTGCATTACAGTCACTTACGCCAAGTTACAGGATATTGTACAACCTTACATATATAGATGAAATTGCTCCGCCTGTTATAGTTAAGAATCTGCAAATAGCAGAGGAAACATATAAGGCAGAATTAGGTGAAGCTAAGTTCCAGTTCAAACAATATTTGAATACATATTTACATGAACAAGGAGTACCAAGGCAATAGCATTGAACTAAGAGCAAAAGAATTACTTGCATCTATACAGGGCAATTGTCCTGATATGGTGTGGAATGAGATAAACGTTGAGTTAGAGGCTAAGCGTAGTAAGGCGAGTGAGAAATGGTTAAGTAAATACAATACTCCGCGAGCAGCTGTTATAGTAACAATATGTGTCGCGGTAGTTACTCTGGTATCATGGAAGTTTGTTTTTGGCAAAAAGAGCACTGATATCTCTGTTTACCAGGCTCCTCAGCCCACTCAGCAAATTGTAAATACTCCTCCTCCTGTAAAACAGGCTGCTGCCACAGTAGTAACTCAGCCTAAGAAAGATTCTGTGGTAGTTAACAAAACCGTACCAATTCCAAATACAGTTGTTACCGCAACTAATTCGCAACCGATGCAAGTGGCTATGAATAATAACAAACCTATTGTTCTGCAGAAACCTGTTGTAAAAGATAATACTCCAACTACAAACTCTACACCTGCAACAGCTATGCATTCAGGTGGTGCCTCAGTAAGTTCTGAACAACCTGATTCGACTTTTTCATTGCATCGCTCTGGTATGGCACCAATGTCATCAGGTGCGGCAGTTCAGGATACAGTAACGAATTAAGTTTAAAGCCCGAGATCGACCCCGGCACTTATGTTAGGATTAACATAAGGCGATAGTGCTGAATTACTAAGATCCCATTCTCCTTCTAAAATAAAGTAAGAATGCTCACCAATAGGCCTGCGTAAACCTATTCCTAATAAAGGTATACCTATTTCTGCACGTGTAATGCCCACAAAAGGGCTATAATAGTCAGGCACGTTAAGCAAATCATATTCACCTATCAGAAATATATGTGATAATGAGCCCGGCAAGAAACACATAGCCACAATTCTTCCTCCATAAATACTACTGGTATAAGTATAGCCATAATATGTATCGGTGTATCTATAGTATTGGTACATTGGGCCTACACCTATTTCAAGGTTATCATTGAAGCGATAATTAATGAGTGGTGAAAGAGCTATATAAGTAATATCTCCAAATTGCAAACCAAAATTCCCGCCGATAGAAACGTTACTCCAAAAGTCAGGTTGTTGAACAGGTTGTTGTCCCGGCTGGCTTGCTGGCGCTGAATTGTCACCTGCAGGCCTAACGTATTGGGCTTTGAGGTAGCTTGCGCATACCATAAGCATTACTATAGTCAGAATTTTTTTCATTAGGATAGGCTTAAAAATGCCTATTACGATACAATATTAACGTATCATCCCCTATTCTTATTTCACCTTTCGATGGAAATGGGAAGCTGGGAGCCATAACACCCTCACCCAGAGTCTTATTAGAATAAAAAACTTTTGCTTCGTCCCACAGATCTTTATCAATAAACGACTTCAGAAGCTTTTCACCACCTTCAATAATTACCGATTGTATACCTCTTTTGTGAAGTTCAGTTAGCATATTTTGTAGCAACTTACCATCGAAAGGCACACTAACATATTCCACCCCGTTATTCGATATATTTTGCTGCTCTGTAAATATCAGGGTAGGTGCTGACTTGTCAAAAACATTTGAATTGGTAGGTATCCTTAAGGTCCTGTCTAATATAATACGTGTAGGTGAATTGCCATGGGCCTTGCGTACATTTAATTTAGGATTATCCATAATAACTGTATGTGTGCCGACCATAATAGCCTGCTCTTGTGCCCTCCACATGTGTACCATGATCTCTGCCTCGTCTTGTGTTATTTTGGCTGGGCTTTCTTCTTTAGTCCGCTTTCTGTCAATAAAGCCATCGCTGGTTTGCGCCCATTTCAGTATAATAAAAGGCCTGTTTCGTTCATGGTAAACAAAGAAACGCTTGTTTACTTCCTGACAATCTTTTTCCAACACACCTGTTGTTACATTGCATCCGGCCTGGGTTAGCTTTTCAATTCCCTTGCCCTTTACTTCAGGGTTAGGGTCAGCACAACCAATTACAATGTTCTTAATGCCACTGGCTATAATTGCATCGGCACAAGGTGGTGTTTTGCCATGGTGTGCGCAGGGTTCAAGATTTACATAAAGGGTAGCATCCTGTAAATCAGCTTTATTTTCAACCGAATTAAGTGCATTTATTTCTGCATGCGGGCCGCCAAAAAACTCGTGGCTTCCTTCACCTATCACTCCGTTATCGCCAACAATAACGCAGCCTACCATCGGGTTAGGTGCTACACGGCCTAGGCCTCTTACCGCTAATTCAAAGCAGCGGTGCATGTATTTTTCATGCTGGTTCATAGTGATTGTTTATTTTCGTTATTCAAAAGAGAAAGAAATTTTGCAGACAATGACCTATGCTCAGTTAAAAGCGGTTTTCGAAAAAGAATTAAAAGGTTTTTACTCATCTGATGAGATTAAAAACTTCTACTATTATGTTACTGACGGTTTACTACAAGTATCAAAAATAGCAATCCTTTCCAAACCTGAAAATCAAATAGATGAAAATAATTCACAACGGATTCTTAATATCTTGGAGGGCTTAAAGAAGAAAATACCTGTTCAATACCTGATAGGTAAGGCATTTTTCTATGGAATGACGCTGGAAGTGAACCCTTCAGTGTTAATACCAAGGCCCGAAACAGAGGAGTTGGTAGATTGGATAATTAACGATAATAAGGGTAAAAAACTTAACATACTGGATGTATGCACAGGTAGCGGCTGCATAGCCCTGGCTTTGAAGCAAAATATGCCGAAAAGCAGTGTTACGGCTATGGATATTTCAGCTGAGGCGCTTGAAACTGCCAGCCATAATGCCGAAAACCTGGGTTTGGAAATAGAACTGATGGAAGAAGATGTGCTCAATCTGGAGAAAGATCTGAAAGCAGCAGAGTTTGATATAATAGTAAGTAACCCGCCTTATATTACCCTGGCCGATAAAAAGCATGTACAGGATAATGTGTTGAAATACGAACCGCACCTTGCTCTTTTTGTACCGGATAATGACCCATTGGTGTTTTATAAAGCAATTGCGGAATTCGCAAAAGGGAATACTATTATACTATATTTTGAAATATATGAAGATAGGGGAGAGGAAATAAAAAAGATGTTAATACAAATGGGTTTTAAAAATATTGAATTGCGCAAAGACATTAATGGCAAAGACAGAATGTTGAAATGTGCATATATTTGTTAGCCACCATTTTATATGGACAAAAAAGAAGCTGAAAAGGAAATAGAGAAACTATCAAAAGAGATAGAAGAGCATAATTATAAATACTATGCCTTATCTACTCCCAGCATAAGCGATTATGATTTTGATATGCTTCTGGAAAAGCTAATTAAGCTTGAAAAGGAGTTCCCGGATCTGATAAAGCCAGATTCACCTTCGCAAAGAGTAGGAGGGGCAATAACTAAAGAATTCAGGCAGGTTAAGCATAGGTATCCTATGATATCGCTTGCCAATACCTATTCAGAGGAGGAACTTAAAGATTTTGATGAAAGGGTAAAGAAAGTTGTAGGTGAACATGTGGAATATGTTTGCGAGTTGAAATATGATGGGGTTTCAATAAGCCTCATCTATAAACATGGAAAGTTACAGGAAGCAATTACGCGTGGCGACGGGGTGCAGGGAGACGATATTACAACCAATGTAAGGACAATACGTAGTATACCATTGAATTTAAAGGGACAAGGTTATCCTGAAGAATTTGAAGTAAGGGGTGAAATATTCTTACCCTTAAAAATATTTGAAAAGATAAATAAGGAACGTGAGGATATTGGTGAAGAACCACTTGCTAATCCACGAAACTCAGCATCAGGCACCCTTAAAATGCAGGACTCGGCGGAAGTGGCAAGACGTAAATTAGATAGTACTGCATACTATGTGTTAGGTGAAGACTTGCCATTTAAAAAGCATTATGAAAGTGTGGAGACTATTAAGAATTGGGGATTTAAAGTATCAGAATACATAGAGGTTGTAACTAATATGGACGAGGTACATTCGTTTATTAAGAAATGGGAAACGAAACGTCACGATCTGCCTTTTGATATAGATGGAATTGTAATAAAAGTTAATTCTTTGCAACATCAGCTTGCTCTTGGATACACGGCTAAGTCGCCACGATGGGCAGTTGCATTTAAATACAAAGCTGAAAATGCGGCTACGATTCTCAATAGCATTTCATACCAGGTAGGGCGCACAGGTGTTATAACACCTGTTGCGAATCTTCAGCCCGTATTGCTTGCAGGTACGGTTGTTAAAAGGGCCTCCTTACATAACGCGGACATAATAAATAAGCTTGGTGTGCGTATTGGCGATACTGTTTTCGTAGAAAAGGGCGGAGAGATAATTCCGAAGATTACCGGGGTAGATATGGGTAAACGCCCTGAGCATGCAAAGCCAGTGCACTTTATAACTCATTGCCCTGAATGTAATGCTGAACTCATAAGAAGAGAGGGAGAAGCCCAGCATATTTGTCCGAATGCAAAGGGTTGTCCCCCGCAAATAAAAGGAAAGATAGAGCACTTTGTTAGCCGTCGTGCCATGAATATTGAAAGCTTAGGGCCGGAAACAATAGAGCTTTTTTACAAAGCCGGGCTAGTAAATAACATTGCTGACTTGTACGATCTGAAAAAGGAGCAGATAGTGGGACTTGACAGGATGGCTGAGAAATCGGCTGCAAATATTATTGAAGGGATAGAGGCATCGAAACAAGTGCCATTTGAAAGAGTGTTATTTGCATTAGGTATAAAGCATATTGGTGAAACGTCTGCCAAGAAAATAGCTTTCTATTTTAAAAGTTTGAATGCACTCAGGCATGCAACACTGGAGCAGTTGCTAGAAGTAAATGATGTAGGCGAAGTAGTGGCAAAAAGTATTATAGAATTCTTTACTGATGAAGATAATGCTAAAATGGTAGACCATCTTCACCATAAAGGGCTTAAGTTTGAACTCGGTGCGGAAGAGATAGCAGCATTCAGTGATAAATTAGCTGGAGAGACGTTTGTAGTGTCTGGTGTATTTACCAAACACTCGCGTGACGAGATAGTGAATATGATAGAAAAGAATGGAGGAAAAAATACAGGCTCGGTTTCTGCCAAAACTTCCTTTATCATTGCAGGCGAGAATATGGGTCCGGCTAAACTTGAAAAGGCTAAGAAGCTTGGAGTGGCAATTATTTCCGAAGACGATTTTTTAAAAATGCTAGAGCAATGATAGAAATAATCCTCCCCCAGCCCCCTCCAAAGGGGGACAAATGGCTATCCTCCTTAGGAGGAGGTGTTCCGCGATATAGCGGAACGGAGGAGGAATGGTTTAGTAAATTCAGAACTCATCACTTATCATTTATCACTATTTAATGAAACCCTGGTGGCAATACGCACTTTATCCATTCACGCCATTATATTGGTTGGGTGTCACTATTCGCAATGTTTTTTTTGATGTTGGTATTTTACGCTCACGCAAGTTCCCAATTTGGGTAATATCGGTAGGCAATTTATCCGCAGGTGGTACAGGTAAATCGCCACATATAGAATATCTTATTCGCATACTGGGTACACTTTCACTTAACAAGAAGAATATGGATATTACCCCATCGCGTACTGCTGTTCTGAGCCGTGGGTATGGAAGAAATACCACAGGCTTTGTTCTTGCTTCTGAAACTTCTACTGCGCATGATATTGGTGATGAGCCAATGCAGATGAAACAAAAGTTCAAAGACTTATATATAGCGGTGGACGAGAAGAGGCCAAGGGGTATTGATAAACTTTTGGAAGTAAACAAAGAAATAAACCTGGTGTTGCTAGATGATGCTTTTCAGCACAGATATGTAAGCCCTGCATTGTCAATTTTGCTTACTAATTATCACCAACCTTTTTACGAGGATAATCTGATGCCGATAGGTACATTACGTGAACCTGCACATAATTACAAGCGTTCTGATATTATTATAGTTACCCGCTCGCCCTATAATATTACAGATGTTGAGAGAAAGATGATGATTAAGAAGATAAAACCTCTGCCAAATCAAAAGGTGTTTTATTCAAGTGTAGTATATGAAGATATTGTACCGGTATACAAGAGTTACGAAACTATACCAGAGATAGGAAAGGGTACATCTGTTATTTTGTTTACGGGTATTGCCAATGCTAATGATCTAAAGAAGAATTTGCAATCAAAAGCAAAAAATGTAATCCATTTAGAGTATCCCGATCACCACTGGTATTCACTGGTTGAGATAATGAAAGTGGTAGATACCTTCAACCAAATACCGGGTGATGACAAGATTATTATAACTACTGAGAAAGATGCAGCACGGCTTC
>DATHOD010000186.1:0-7776 GCA_035485295.1 Bacteroidia bacterium | reverse complement strand
GGAACCAGTGCGACGGCATCAAACCTAAGTAATGGAACATATACTGTAACCATAACAGATGCAAATGGTTGTAAGAACACCCAAACTGCAACCATTGCAGGAAGCTCTGGTCCTGTTGTTACAATTAGTCATGATACAACTATTAAGCAAGGTGGAACCGTAAATATTGTTGCAACGGGTGGAGGCACTTATGACTGGAATCCTTCAACAGGATTGAGTTGTACCAATTGTCCTAACCCAACAGCCACTCCTTCAAAAACTACTGACTATTGCGTAATAGTAACTGATACAACAGGTTGCCAGGATTCTGCGTGTATGAGGATTTCTGTAGATTTGCCTTGCGGAGAAATATATGTGCCAAATGCGTTCTCTCCAAATGGAGATAACGAAAATGATTTTGAATGTGTGTATGGAAACTGTATTCAATCATTAGACTTAATTATATATGACCGTTGGGGAAATAAAGTATTTGAAACAACTGACCAGAAAGTATGCTGGGATGGTACATATAGAGGCACAATGATGAATACCGGAGTATTTGTTTACGAGCTACAAGCTGTTACCACAAATGGCGATAAAGTAGTTAAGAAAGGCAATATTACTCTGGTTAGATAATAGATAACGAATACATAGATCGATGAAAAAAATAAAACTAGTTGCAGCAATAGGCCTGATAAGTGCACTGCTTATTCAAAAAGCAGATGCCCAGGATATCCATTTCTCTCAATTTTATATGTCACCTTTGACACAAAACCCTGCCTTGACAGGTGCTGAGCATGAAATACAGGGTACTTTGAATTACAAAAACCAGTGGGCAAGTGTTGCTGATCCGTATACAACTATTGCCGGCTCTTTCGATATGAGGTTAGGTAAATCAAAAGGCAATAAAGGCTTTTGGGCTTTTGGAATAAATTTCTACAGCGATAAAGCAGGTGATGCCCAACTTGGAACAACACAAGCAAATCTTTCAGTTGCATATCATGTTTGGCTTGCGCAGTACAGTACATTAGGCGGCGGTTTGCAGTTAGGTTATGCACAGCGTAGCGTAAATTATTCTGCCTTGCAATGGGGTAACCAATACGATGGCATGGATTACAACTCCACATTACCAACAGGTGAACCAACCAACACTTCTAATTCGGTTTCGTATTTGGATGGCTCGGCCGGAATCAACTGGAACTACGATAATACCGCAGGTGGAATAAATGTTACCGATAACCATGATTTGAAAGCAGATGTTGGGTTTGCCATGTTCCACATTAACCAACCTAAATATTCATTCTATAATTCAAGTGAACAGTTATATATGCGCTATGTTTTGCATGGTAATGGGTTAATCAGTTTGCAAAATTCTAACCTTGCACTTGCCCCGGGTTTTGTAATGTACTTGCAAGGTGGTGCATATGAAATTTACATTGGTTCACTTGTACGTTTCAAATTGAAGCAAGACTCAAAATATACGGGCCTAATGAAGAGCGCTGCAATTTCATTAGGTGCTTATTACAGAGCAAAAGATGCTATAGTGGCAGCTATGTTGCTTGAATATTCTAACTATGCTATGGGCATAAGTTATGATATAAATACCTCATCACTCACTCCAGCAAGTAATGGAAGAGGCGGTGTAGAAATTTCATTGCGTTATGTATTGCCGAACCCGTTCTATTCAGGAGTAAGCGGTGCTACAAGATCAATGTACTAGACTACTTAAGGCAATTTAGCCATAAGCACAAAAAGCTTAACAAATTTATCCCTCAATTCGGTTTCGTTCCAAAGGGTATTATTTGCAATCATCGCAAAGCATAGCATTTTGCCACTTTTGGTTTTCACATAACCGGCATACGATTTTATTCTCGCCATTGTTCCACTTTTGGCATGCAAATTACCGTCAGCTTCTGTGCTATCCGCTAGTTTTCTAATTGTGCCACTCTCTCCTGCGACAGGTAGAGAGCCATAAAATGATGGAAAAACAGCTGAGTCTTTTGCATATACACGCAGCATTTCCACTAATTGGTGAGTGGTTATACTATTCATGCGTGAAAGCCCACACCCATCGGCCATACAAATGCCACGCAAATCTATTCCATGCTCTTTCCAGAAGTGGTAAACTATATTAACCGCTGCAGCAGTACTACCGAAACCATTCTCTTTCCACGCAATCTCGCGCAAAATACTTTCAGCATAAAAATTCTGCGAAACTAAATTTGTGTGATGAACCAACTCGGCAAGTGATGGAGAAAAATTAGTTGTAATAAGCTTTCTGTCTTCCTTCTTATCTGGTCTTAAATTATTTAATCTTAGCAATCTCAAGGTAGTTGAAGAATCACGTGTTCCTACTCCATAATTTTTGAGCGTGCTTTTCAACGTTTGTGCACAAAACAAAGCAGGATCAGGAATTGCACTATGCTCTTTTAGATAGGATGAAACTTCACCAAGTGCAGTTCTTTCAAATTGAAAAGGAGCACCTTCAACATACGCATATGACCTTCCTATTAATGGATTATGAGTAATCTGGTTATACAATTTTAAACCGGGAATTGCGGGCGATATTTTAATACTTGTTGTTTTCCCACTTGCAGTAATTAGCATATCGTAAACATTCTCACGTATATTCAAACCGCTTGGGCCTGTACCATAATCACATTGCATATCCTCCCAGGTCCAACATGCGGGAACAGGATCTGTTTCAAATGATTCCGCATCGCCAATAATTGCACCGGCAATACTATCAATATCCATTTTTTTTATTGCAAGTGCCCAACCCTTCATAACTTCATCAACACTACTGCCAAATGTTTCAGCGCCTAAGGACGGGTCTCCTCCTCCATGAATGTATATATTCCCATTCAGGATCTTATGCACACTATCTATTCTGCCATCATATTGTAATAAAGTAGAAAATTGGAATCTTGGCCCTAGAATAGAAAGTGCAGTACCGGTTGTAACTACCTTCATTACCGATGCAGGAGAAAGCCCATGATCGATGTTTACTTTGCAAATTGCCTTTCCACTATCTACATCGACTAAATAAAAACTCCAGCTACCTCCAAAAATCTGTTCTGCATTATTCATCGAATCAATATAATTCGATAGCATGCCCATGGCAGAAGTATCAATTATAATAATTCCTTTTTTAGTCACAGAATCAGTTTGCACTTCATCCTTTTTAACACCAGTCACAGGTTTTCTGCCAAAAAAGGAGATGAAAATAATTGCCCCAGCCGCCAGCGGAAGAATAATAAATAGAATAATATGTTTAACGGCTAGCTTTTTGTTCAGGATATGTTTCACATGGCTAATTTACAATAATCAGGTTACCAGCCATAAAAGCTATAAATCCCTCTGTTTATCGAACATATTCAGAATCATCCATGTAGGGTTCAAAAATTGTTCAAAAGTTCATCGAATATTCCTTGCTAAACCGATACATGTTTCATATATTCGAATCTTGTACAAATAATCCTCCTGCATGAATAGAAAACTACTCTGGTTATTCTTAATTATTGTTAGTGCGCATCAGTTAACTGCGCAACCTACAATAACTAAAAAGAAATCTTCTTCACAACCTTCAGTTGCTGAAGCTAATAATGAGCAAACTTACCAAGCTACACCCGGTAAGGTTAAGTGGACAGCAGGACCTGAGAGTATGCCTGGCAATCTTAAAGCATTCCAGGAGTATAAAGGCCAATTCCTGAATCTTATAAATAATTGGAAAATATTATATGGTGCTGATTACGGAGGTGCAAAAATATTGTTTACTGACCATGGAGTAATATACACCCTTGCACAAGTTTATAAGGATTCCTTAAATGAAGAAGCGGATAAAGATGATGACAAAAATAAAAGTTCAGAAGAAAAGGAAAAAGAGAAACAAAACTTAAAGAAAATTGTTTACAGGAATGTGGCTATAGAATGGGAGAACGTAAATGCAAACCTTACTGTTGAAGCTCAAAATGAAACCCCATACTATTTTGGAAGTCTTGACCCTCATAACAATATGAGCAGCATTGATCATATTAAGGGATTTCAAAAACTGGTTTATCATAATGTGTATCCGGGCATTGATGTTGAATATACATTCCACAAAGACAAAGGAATTAAATATGCAGTTATAGTTCATCCTGGTTATAATGCTTCTGATTTTAAGATGTTATACAGTGGTAATAAAGGATTATCTATTGATGGCAATGGTGATGTACATATTGGAACTGAATTAGGTGATATAATAGACCATGCTCCTATTAGTTCGCAAAATGGACAAAAGGTAGAATCTTCATTTAAACAGCTAAGTAATAACGAGGTTGCTTTCCAGGTAGGCAGCACAAATCAGTCTTCCGATTTAATTATTGATCCGTGGACGGTTAATCCGGTATCAAATAATTTTTTACCACAAGATGTAGGAATGGATGGCTCAAATAATGTGTATATAATGGGAATGAACGGTGCATATAAACATTATGTGCAAAAGTATACTACAGCAGGAGCACTTTCATGGACCTATTCACTTACTCAATATGGTACTGTCGCTAATGACGTATCAGATTTAGCGGTTGATGTTGCTGGTAATACTTACGTTCCAGGCCCTTATGGTTATACTAACAGTGTAGGTAATGCATGGTCCATTATTAGTTTGAATACTGGTGGTACACTTAGGTATTTTAATAATGCAAGTTCGCCAGCCAATATGTTTGAGGTTTGGAATATTTCGTATTCATGTGATTATTCTGAACTGGTAGAAGGTGGCGCGCCAACTATTGAACAGGAGGAAGTGGGGGTTGTAAACAGTGCTAATGGTAATTTGGGTGGAGTAACAACTAATGCGACCTATGGAGAAATTTATACCGGCTGCATAGCACCTAATGGAAACTACTATGCTATTGCAGCAAATCCTTGTTTTGGCTGTAGTACACCTGGTGACGATATAGTTTGTTATACCCTATCAGCTGGCACAGCAACTTTCGCCTGGAACAAACAATCAACTTATCAATGGAATGATTACGATTTTAAAAACCCCGCTGGTATTTCAACCAATGGAATTGCAGCGAGTTGTGCGTACTTATATACTACCGATGGATTAAAACTAGATCAGAGAAGCCTGACAAATGGAACATCAGTGAAAACAGTTACCATACCGGGAGGAAGTAATTCACTTAGTGTTGCAACCGGAGGGCTTGGTGTTGATATGGCATGCGGATATGTATACGCAGGTACTGCAGGTAGTGTTCAAGTATACGATCAAAATCTTAACGCAATAACAACGCAGGCAATGCCAGGTAATGTATATGATGTTGACTATAATAATGGCCTTGTAGCAGCATGCGGCGGGGCGGTAGGCAGTGGTTTTGTTACCCAGTTTGCGGCACAAACCTGTGCCACCGAACTTACTATAACACATACTAATACTTCTTGCGGTAACAATAACGGAACTGCAACGGTTGCAACGCCATCTTTCTGTACAGGCCCTTACACTTATGTTTGGGCACCTGGCGGACAAACAACACAAACAATAACTGGTTTATCGGCAGGTATTTATACTGTGAATGTAGGCACCTCGACTTCTTGTGTTACAGTTTCTGATACAGTAACCATTAAGCCTTCTACTAACGTAACCCTTACTGCCACTGCCACAGGAACTTGTACAGGTAATGTAACCATAACTGTTTCGGGTGGGGTAACGCCTTATACTTATTCATGGAGCAATGGCGCAACTACTTCAAATATTACCGGTGTATCTGCCGGCTCATATACCATCACAGTCACTGATGCTGCAGGATGCGTTAAGACTGCCACCGCAACTATAGCAGGTGGAGTGGTAACTATAACTACAACGCAGGTAAATGAATTATGTAATGGTGGAAGTACGGGCAGTTCTATAGCTACTGCGTCAGGCGGTACTGCACCATATACCTATTTGTGGAGTAATGGCCAAACAACCTCAACGGCCAGTGGATTAAGTGCAGGAAGCTATACAATAACTGCTACATCTTCAGGTGGAGGATGCTCAGGTACTGCTACAGTTACTATAACGCAACCAAGTGTGGTAACTGCAACAGCCACGAATACAGCTGCATTATGTAACGGAGGAACGGGTACGGCTACAGTGACCGCAGGAGGCGGAACACCAGGATATACCTATTCATGGAGTAATGGTGCTACAACCTCTACTATAACTGCTACAGCAGGAACATACACTGCAACTGTAAAAGATGTTAATGGATGTACTATAACAGCTACTACAACAATTACACAACCAACTGCAATTACTACTACCACTAGCACTACCCCTTCTAACTGTGCTAGCAATAATGGAACAGCTACTGTGACGGCGGCAGGGGGTACACCTGGGTATACCTATTTATGGAGCAATGGAAAAACCACTTCTAATATTACAGCATTAAGCACCGGCTCATACACTGTAACAGTAAAGGATGCTAATAATTGTACTGTTACTGCTACAGTAACGGTTGCAAATGTGGGAGCAACAATTACGGCTACTACTACTCCAACTAATCCCTTATGCAGTGGAGGTACAGGTAGCGCTACCGTAACCGGTCCAACGGGTGGTACTGCGCCTTATACTTATGTATGGAGCAACGCCCAAACTTCAACTACAGCATCACCTTTAACTTCAGGAAGCTACACAGTTACTATTACTGATGCCAATGGATGTAGCGGAACTGAAACAGTAACGATAACTGTCCCTACACCCGTTACCGCAACAGCAACAAATACAGCCGCACTATGTAACGGAGCGAATGGAACTGCAACGGTGACTGCAGGTGGCGGTACTCCAGGCTATATCTATTCATGGAGCAACGGAGCAACTACTTCTACAATAAATGCAACAGCAGGTACATATACAGCAACGGCAAAAGATGCCAATGGATGTACAATTACAGCTACAACAACAATTACACAACCAACTGCGGTAACTGCTGCAGCTACTAATACTCGTCCACTATGTAATGGTGGTACAGGTACTGCAACTGTAACAGCCGGTGGTGGTACACCGGGGTATACATACTCATGGAGCAATGGAGCTACGACCTCTACCATGAATGCAACAGCCGGAACGTATACGGCTACCGTAAAAGATGCGAATGGCTGTACTATTACTGCAACAACAACGATTACACAGCCAACTGCAGTAACTGCAACTGCAAGCAACACTCCGCCATTATGTAATGGTGGCAACGGAACAGCTACTGTAACCGCTGGAGGTGGCACTCCTGGTTATACATATTCATGGAGCAACGGGGCTACTACTTCTACCATGAGTGCTAGTGCAGGAACGTATACTGTTACAGTAACTGATGCTAACGGATGTACCAAAACCGCTACTACTACAATTACCCAGCCAAGTGCTGTAACTACAACAATAACCTCTACACCTTCTAACTGTTCTACAAACGATGGAACGGCTACGGTTACACCCGCGGGCGGTACTCCTGGGTATACTTATTTGTGGAGCAATGCTCAAACTGCATCTAATGCAACAGGACTGAGTACAGGTTCATATACTGTAACTGTGAAAGATGCCAACGGCTGTACTGCAACAGCTACAATTTCGGTTGTAAATGTAGGTGCAACAATTACAGCCACCACTACTCCAACAAATGTATTATGTAACGGTGGTACGGGTAGCGCAACTGTAACAGGTGCTGCAGGAGGTACCGGTCCATATACATATTTATGGAGCAATGCTCAAACTACTACTACTGCAACTGCACTTACAGTTGGAACCTATACAGTTACTATTACTGATGCAAACGGATGCAG
>DATHOD010000185.1:0-2514 GCA_035485295.1 Bacteroidia bacterium | reverse complement strand
TTGCTATCCTTTTAACAGATTCTGATTTACCCATTGTGTAAAAGTGAATACATGGGGCTCCGCCTTTTATTAGCTCTTTGCATTGCTGTATGCCCCATTCAATACCAATCTCCTTAGCTTCTGTATCACTCTTGCACTTATCTATAGCATCAGCAAGTCCTTCAGGTATCTCAATATGGAAGAACTTAGGAAGGCTTTGTAATTGCTTTTTTGTCGATATAGGTTTAATACCCGGTATTATAGGAACAATTATTCCAAACTCTTTACAAAGCTTCAAATACTCGAAGTATTTCTCATTATTATAAAAAAGTTGTGTAACGATATACTCAGCACCTGCATCTACCTTGGCTTTCAGGTGCTTCATATCGGTACGAATATTTGGGCATTCAAAATGTTTTTCAGGGTAACCTGCTACCCCAATGCAATAGCCAGTTTGTGAACCTTCTTCAGATGCTTCTTCGTTAAGGTATTTACCATTGTTAAGCAAAACTATTTGCTTAACCAGGTCAAGCGCGTGTTCATTTCCACCCGGTTCAGGTACAAATGTGCTTTCTGATTTAACGGCATCGCCTCTTAATGCAAGTACATTATCTATTCCTAAAAACTGTAAGTCAATTAGTGCATTTTCGGTTTCTTCCTTTGAAAAGCCGCCGCATATAAGGTGAGGTACCGTATCTATTTTGTACTTGTTTATTATTGCCGCGCAAATACCTACCGTACCAGGACGTTTACGTACCGGTATTCTTTCCAGGTATCCTCCTTCGCGTTTCTTATAAATGTATTCTTCACGGTGGTAAGTAACATTAATAAAAGAAGGACTGAACTCGAGTAAAGGATCAATACTCTCATTGATAGATTGTATGCTTTTACCTTTCAACGGAGGCAATATCTCAAACGAAAAGAGAGTTGATTTAGATTTCTTTAAATGGTCTATTACTTTCATTTTAACTTTAAATTCAATGTGTTTTTGCTTGCGATTTAATTGGCTCAATGCTCAAACCAATATCCATAATCAGTGGTAACCTATCTACCCGCATAGCTTGTGTATATGTAAATATATAGTTGCCTGAATGCGGGAAGCGAACATTGCGCTTGAACAGAATCTTATTATCCCAAATATCACCTAGCCCATCACCCATCCATTTACCGGTATTAGGGTCAGCTAACTGACATTCAAGGGTATCCCGTTCTGAGGTATGCATTGGGGATGCAACATCAATAAATAGGTATAGATTACTGAAATCGTATCCATCTGCATTTCGCACATTAACAAAGATATCGTAGTAGTTCGTAGTGTCTTTAACAGGCACAGTAAATGTTACAGGATTCTTAACATCCCATACGCTTTCAGGAATTGTAATATACTTCTTGTACATGGTTCCTCCGTTACATGAACAAAGGCCAACAATAGCACAGACAAACAATAAAAAAGGTGCTCTTCTCAGCATACCTGTTTTTTTAGAATCACGAATGTAGGCATTTTTAGCGTGTTGTCTTATAGTGTGTGTTATCTGGGCTGCTATTTCTACTCTCTTTTAAGGTATTTTTGTCTCTTAAATTACATCCCTATGAAAAAAGTCATTTTCACAATCTTATTCCTTATCCTGTCTAATACCTTTATGACATTTGCCTGGTATGGCCACCTGAAATTTAAACAGATGAAAGGCTTTGAAAGCCTGCCACTTTTAGCAGTTATTCTTATAAGCTGGGGAATAGCATTATTCGAATATTGTTTCCAGGTTCCTGCTAACCGCATAGGGTTTATTGAAAATGGTGGCCCATTTACATTATTGCAATTGAAGGTGATCCAGGAAGTAATAACATTAACTGTATTTGTGGTTTTTTCGGCTGTAGTATTTAAAACTAATTTGCTGCAACTTAATCACATTGCAGGCTTTGGTTGTCTTATACTCGCCGTGTACTTATTATTCAAATAGGCTAACGGGCAAGAACCTCGTTAAAATACTTAAGATAATTATCCTTTTGTGCTTCCCGGGAATACTTCTGTAGAACAGTTTTACGGGCCTCCTTACCCATCCGTTCACGTAAATCCTTATCTTCAATAAGACGCGATATTTTTGATACCCATTCCTCTTCCTTATCTGCCAGGAATCCGTTTACACCATCTTGAATAATATCTGAATTAACACCAACCGGAGACATAATTGCGGGTATTTCAAGTGCCATATATTGCAAGCCCTTCAATCCACATTTCCCTTTAGACCATTGGTCATTTGGCAAGGGCATTATTCCAATATCAAAAGAAGATAGTTCTTTAATTTCATTTTCTTTATTCCAAGGCATACCTTTTATGCCTAACCCTTTATGGGCATAATTCCTATCTCCTATAACCTTAATGCTTATTTTCTCTCCATACTTTTCTTTCAACATGCGTAAAATTGGAGCCGCGTATTCAAAATGCTTAATAGTAGTTATACTGCCTGTCCAACCAATACATATAATACCGTTTCTCTTTACATTTTCATCTCGTTTATACTCTTCAGTATCTATAGT
>DATHOD010000184.1:0-7332 GCA_035485295.1 Bacteroidia bacterium | reverse complement strand
ATATCAAAACCAAGGCGGACAGCATCGCCTTTACCTTTACCCTTTTGACGGTCTATCTTTATATCGTGTGTACTACTGTATTTCCTTTGTATCTCTTGTATCTTATCCCAGGTATCGTCGGTAGAATTACCTTCAATAAATATTATCTCGGTATGCTTGCCCAACATAGGCATGCGAATAATTGCATTTTCAATATTACCGCTTTCATTGCGCGCAGGAATTACTACCGATACTGAATACTTCTTGTCATATTCTTCCTTTCGGTTATTTGCAAATGGCGCTGCAAAACAAAACTGGTTAATACATAAGTGCCTGAATAAAGGCAACTTGGCAATGTATCTGTTAAAAAGGGGAGCAATTAAAGGAATGTTAACCGGACAAAGCATCCTTCTTACATTCCTATATGTGTCGAAGCCGGAAAGGTAAAGAAGATTATTTATATCCTTCATTGCCAACCAGTTTTGGTCATACGTAGGGGTTTTAAGTTTCAGGAACTCGGCCAACTTTATGAATGGTTCCCACAAATAATTATAGTAGGTAATTATAATCTTAGTGCGTGCGTGAGAAACCTTATGTAAACCTTCTAACACCTTTTCAATATCCTCTAAACAGCCAATAACATTAGAGATTATGATTAGGTCGAACTTTTCATTAAGTGCGATATTTTCTGCTTCCATGCATATAAAATCGACACTTGGGTATTGCTTGCGAGCTATATCCAACATGCCCGGACTAAAGTCGATACCTACCTTACGTTTACCCTTTATTTCCCCAATCAGTTCACCTGTTCCGCAACCAATTTCAAGTATTGAAATATCTTCCTGGGCAAAATAGTTGCAGAAATAGGTAATATCCTTCCAGTAATAGGAATGTTTCCTTCTCTTTCCATTGCGCCTTTTTGCAATGTTTTCAAAGTATTCAAGTTGAGAAATAGCTTCTGCCGACGTTACCATATTTTAATTAAGCGGATAAAAATAATGATATTCTTCCGATAGGCAGTTTTTTCAAGCCTTATTTGGCCAAAATGTATTATCTTTGATATAATATTTAAATACTAACAATTATGTTACTTTTCTTAGAAGCAGTAAAACCCGGCGAGATATTCTTAATCCTTATAGTAGTGTTATTACTTTTCGGTGGTAAAAAAATACCTGAACTTATGCGTGGATTAGGCCAGGGTATTAAAGAATTTAAAGATGCCTCTAAAGGCACTAACGCTGACGGTACAAAGAAGGACGACGGCTCACAAGGCCAGTTGAAATAATTTATTCCAGGGAGCTTTTTTAAGGGGATATTTCCCGAAAATGAATTTTCCTGAGCAATGTTTTTAACCTATAACTGTTTCGATAGTCTAACCCCCTGCATATTACCTGATCTTTGTGAAAAAGCTATGCTGGATATTATTCCTCTTTTTTCTGCCTTTTTTAGCAGAAGCTACCCACCAGGTATCCGGGTACATAACGGTTAAGTGGCTATATGGTACTACCTACCAGGCCACTATTGTAGATTTTACGAATACATGTAATACCTCTGCCGACAGGGACACTTTACGCCTTTGGTGGGGTGACGGCACATCGGAAATTGTATACCGCCAAAATGGTAATCCAAGTAGTAGTGGTATCCCAAATGGTGTTATGATGAATACCTTTGGAGAGTGTGATTGCAGAAAAATTAATATTTATGTAAGCTCACCCCATACCTTTCCCGGGCCATCTACCTATCGCCTCTGGTTTGACGACCAGGACCGGATGGCAAATATCTTAAACGTAAATAATCCACAATCTGTAAATACCGATTTCTACATATTTCATACTATAACCTTAAACCCTTTTATTGGTTATAATTTCAATTCTGTGCTGATTAAGAATTACCTTACATGTATCTATGCATGTACCGGACAATGTTTTAATTATAATATGGGGGCATATTCACCCGATGGTGACAGCCTTTCTTATTCATTAGGCACTTGCAACACACTTGGAGATATACCTGCACCCGGTTATTACATACCTGCTGGTACAACCATTGATTCTGAAACTGGAACAATAAAATGGTGTAGTCCTACCACTCCGGGAATTTATAATTTCTCCATTAGGGCTGTATCGTATAAACGTGTCTATATTAGTGGCAAACCATACTCGTTCCCGGTAGATACAACGGAAGCCGAACTTGAATTTATTGTGAGTGGTAACTGTACGATTTATGACCCTGTAATTAGTGGTCCAACTGATACGTGTGTGGTAGCGGGAACGAACTTAACCCTAAACTATAAAGCCACGGATATTGATGGGCAGGGAATTACCCTTGCAGCAACCGGAGATCCATTTTTGCTTAGTCCTCCAGCTACCTGGACTACAATAGGAACTAGCCCAGTCTTCGGAACATTTAACTGGCAAACAAATTGCTCAGAGGTTAGAAGTCAAGCTTATCCCGTACTGATTACAGCAACTAATCCTCCGCTTCCACTTCCGCCTCCTTCTCCCTCGGATCCTGCACCTTCCGATTTAAGTACATATTTAAATACTAATATTTATGTGATTGGCCCCGCACCTACTAATCTTGGTGCTACACTTTTTGGCAACACAGTTCAACTTTCATGGACTGCAAGTGTATGCACACAAGTTACAGGATATAATGTTTACAGGCATAAGGGCTGCTCTAACTGGCAGCCAACCCCTTGTGAAACGGGTGTACCTTCATGGACCGGATATACTTATATAGGCTCAACAACCGGCACAACCTTTACCGATAATAACGGCGGCAAGGGATTAGTACCGGGTATATATTACAGCTATGTGGTAGATGCTATATACCCTTTGGCAGTTGGGGCACCGGCTAGTCTGGCTTCAAAAGATACCTGCGTTCTTATTAAACGCGATGCACCGCTAATTACCAATGTAAGTGTAGAAAATACTTCAGCTAGTGGAACTGTATTTATAAGATGGGCCAAGCCATTGATAGGAAATTTGGGAATAGATACAATTACAGATCCACCCCCATACAAATATGTATTGAAAAGAGCTGTTGGAATGAATAGTACTGCTTTTACTGATATTGACAGTGTTACAGGAGTGAATTTTAATGAACGCCTTGATACTACTTTTATAGATAATGGAGGCAGTGCAGGATTAAATACACAATCAAATAGCTATAATTACCAGATCGATTTATATAGCAATGGTGGCTTCAAAGGCTCTTCAGCTACGGCTTCTTCCATTTATTTAAGTGCAAGGGGCAGCCAGAACTGCAGTAAATTATCGTGGTCGTCGGTAGTTCCGTGGAATGATTCATTATATAACATTTACCATTACGATGGCGTTGGGCCATTTGTAAAAATTGCTACTGTTCCGGGTACCCAACATAATTATACCGATACCAATTTGCATAATGGTGGTAATTACTGTTATTATATAGAATCGTTGAGTACCTATAGCGACCCAAGCAGTATACATAGCCCGCTTTTCGATTCATCAGAAATTCAGTGTGCCAGCCCAAGAGACACTATTGCCCCATGTGCACCGCAACTTAAGGTATCTCCTTTATGTAATAATTACGAAGATTCCTTGATCTGGAATGACCCTAACCATTTCTGCAAGAATACGGATGACGTAGTGCTTTACAATATATACTACTCAGCCACTGAAGGGGGCGATATGCAAATTATAAGAACTATTAGCAATCCACTTGATACCATATTTACTAATGATAGTTTAAATTCAATTGCCGGTTGTTATGCAGTTACTGCTGTTGATTCAGCCGGAAATGAAAGCACTATCATTCCTTTCTGTGTAGATAATTGTCCACAATACCAGTTACCAAATGTAATTACACCTAATGGCGATGGTGATAATGATTTCTTTACCCCTATCAAACCATACAGGTATATAAAAAGTATTGATATTAATATATTCAACCGTTGGGGCCAGGTAATGTTCCACACCATTAACCCTGAAATTAACTGGAATGGCACAGACCAAAATTCAGGCGACCCTTGCCCAGACGGAGTATACTATTATGTGTGCACAGTGAACGAAATACATGTAACAGGCATTGTTCCTATAACATTGAAAGGATTCGTTCAAATTATCAGGAAGTAAGAGTACTTTCTACAGTTCCAGCTTTAACCTGTCATATGCAAGCCTTATAAAAGGTGGCAATTCCTTTTCTACATCTTTATGCTTGCCCAGTTGGTGGCTAATGTGTGTTAAGTATGCTCTTTTAGGTTGTAATTCAGTTGCAACACTTATTGCCTCATCAAGGGTATAATGCGAAATATGGCTCTCTCTCCGCAAAGCATTTAACACCAAAATATCGCAGCCCTTTATCTTTTTCTTTTCCTCCGCAGGAATAAAATTAGCATCGGTTATATATACAAATCCGCCAATGCGGTAACCCCAAATAGGGAGTTTATAATGCATTACACGAATGGGAGTAAATTTCGTTTTACCAATGGTGAATGGTTCACCGGTAACCCTGTGCAGCACTATTTCCGGTATACCCGGATACTTTATTTCCGAGAAAATGTAAGGATACATTTTCTTCATTGCATTCTCTACATTCTCATCAGCATATAGGTCAATCGCCCTGCCCATAACGAAATTGAAACCACGTATATCATCAAGTCCTCCAAGATGATCTCTGTGCTCGTGGGTA
Source organism: Bacteroidia bacterium (assembly GCA_035485295.1). Classification (GTDB taxonomy): domain Bacteria; phylum Bacteroidota; class Bacteroidia; order JABEUT01; family JABEUT01; genus JABEUT01. Next base: position 2,679 of record DATHOD010000184.1, on the reverse strand, counting down.
TAAATAACTGCATCAAGGCGCTTCACATTCTCTCTTAACATTTGTTCTCTGAAATCGGGTCCGGTATCAATTACAAATAATTGCCCTTCATTCTCAATCATAACTGAAGAACGCAATCTTTTATCGTGGCTATCGGTTGACTGGCATACCTCGCAACCGCAGGCTATAATGGGAACTCCCTGTGATGTACCTGTACCGAGAAAAGTGATTTTCATATACTGAACCTATAACGTTTTATGTAAAATTCCGCCACAAAAATAGGCACTCTTACATTGTTAGTCAAATGTAAATAAATAAGTCGCGGCAGTACAAATATCCAATCGAAAAAGAAATACTTTTGCATGACTTAGAAAAACACACATGGAGCAGGATAAAAAGATACAAAGCGCACTTATTTCGGTCTTCGATAAAGACGGATTAGAGCCTATAATTCAAGCACTTAATAAGAATGGCGTTACCTTATACAGTACTGGTGGCACACAAAAATTCATTGAATCGTTAGGAGTAAAAGTTATACCTGTTGAGGATATTACTTCATACCCGTCTATTTTAGGTGGAAGAGTTAAAACATTGCACCCCCGAGTATTTGGTGGCATTTTAGGAAGACGTGAAGTAGAGAGCGATGTTGCTGAATTTGAAAAACATGAAATCCCTCCTATCGACTTAGTGATAGTGGACCTATACCCATTTGAACAAACTGTTGCATCGGGCGCATCAGATGCCGATGTAATTGAGAAAATAGATATTGGCGGCATATCGCTGATACGCGCCGGTGCCAAGAACCACAAGCATGTTACCATTGTTCCTTCCAAACAGGAATATGGATTATTGCTTGATATTCTTACCAAACAAAAAGCTGTTCCTACCCTTGCACAACGCAGAGAATTAGCTACCCGCGCATTTGCAGTAAGTTCACATTACGACACACAGATACATGCTTATTTTTCCGGCAATGGTGCATGTTTCAGCCAAAAAATATACGGTGCGAAAGCATTACGCTATGGAGAAAACCCTCATCAAAAAGGCACTTTTTATGGTGATTTAGAGAAAGTATTTATACAATTACATGGCAAAGAACTTTCATACAACAACTTGCTTGATGTTGATGCTGCCATTAATCTGATATCGGAATTTACCGATACCACATTTATTGTAATTAAGCATAATAACGCCTGCGGATTAGCATCGCGCCCTAACCTGTTGCAGGCATGGAAAGATGCCCTTGCGGGAGATCCTGTATCGGCTTTTGGAGGTATACTTATCACTAATAAACCGGTAGACTCAGAAACAGCAAAAGAAATTGACAAGTTGTTTTTTGAAGTATTAATCGCTCCGGACTTCGAAAGTGGAGCTTTGGAGGTGCTAAAACAGAAAAAAAATCGTATATTGTTAAAGTTGAATTCTTTCACCTTTCCGGCTAAAAATTTCCGTTCATTGCTGAATGGAGTAGTTGAACAAGACAGGGATTGGAAAACAGATTTGATTGCGGATATGAAACAGGTTACAAAAGCAGCTCCCACCGAACAAGAAAAAACAGACCTGGAGTTTGCAAATAAGATTGTGAAACATATTAAGTCCAACACTATAGTCTTAGCCAAGAATAAGCAATTGCTTGCAGCAGGTACAGGACAAACATCACGTGTAGATGCATTAAAGCAAGCCATAGAGAAAGCAACAAGTTTTGGTTTTGACCTGAAAGGCGCAGTAATGGCATCAGACGCTTTTTTCCCTTTTCCCGATTGTGTAGAGATAGCGCATAAAGCAGGTGTGCATGCAGTTATCCAACCAGGCGGCTCAATTAACGATAGCAAGTCTATTGCCTATTGCGACGACAATAACATGCCAATGGTTATTACAGGCACACGACATTTTAAACATTAATAACATATTAACTTACTATACAAATGGCTTCTTTATTCAGCTTTCTTCAACAAGATATAGCGATTGACCTTGGGACTGCCAATACTATTATTATTCATAACGATAAGGTGGTGGTAGACGAGCCCTCTATTGTAGCCATTGACCGCATGTCGGGCAGGGTGATAGCAGTAGGAAGAATTGCACAACAGATGCATGGCAAAACACACGAAAACATTAAAACCATACGCCCTTTGAAAGATGGTGTTATAGCAGATTTTAATGCTGCAGAACACATGATTCGCGAGATGGTGAAGATGATATACTCCGGCAAAAAATGGTTTACTCCTGCACTGCGAATGGTAATATGTATTCCATCAGGTATCACTCCGGTTGAACAACGTGCAGTGCGCGATTCAGCAGAACATGCAGGCGGAAAAGAGGTTTACTTATTGCATGAGCCAATGGCTGCAGCTATTGGTATTGGTATAGACGTTGAAGAGCCAATGGGTAACCTTATTGTGGATATTGGCGGTGGTACAACTGATATTGCAGTTATTGCCTTAGGTGGTATTGTATGCGATAATTCTATACGTGTGGCAGGTGATGAATTCACCAGCGATATTGAAGAATATATGCGCCGCCAGCATAATATGCTGATTGGCGAACGCACAGCAGAACGTAAAAAATTGAAGTGGGTGCAGCCATGGCCGAAATAGAAAACCCTCCACCGGATTATCCTGTTCATGGACGCGATCTTATGACTGGCATTCCAAAGGAGATACAAGTTTCTTATGCTGAAATTGCACACGCTGTAGATAA
>DATHOD010000183.1:0-12054 GCA_035485295.1 Bacteroidia bacterium | reverse complement strand
CCATTACTGATCATCTGTTCACTTTTGTTAGGTGGCGCAGGTACTATATTTCATGAGATTAAAGCTTTTATACAGTCTCATTCTTTTACTTTTCATGTTATTATGTCATTTGCACAGTGGCTTTGTTATATGTCATCATTTTGTGCTGCCGGGCTTACTATCTTGAAGCATATTAATGGTAAGAATAAGAGGCAAAATTAAGGAGTTGGACAGTCTTAAATGCTTATAAATCATCAAATTAGCCCGAAAAGACAGGTTTGGGCTGAGTTTTTCTCAATTTTCGATAATATTGGCAATTATGAAGGAAATCCTGTTACCTTTGCGCCCTAATTAAACAAATTTACTTCAGAAAAATGAAAACTAAATCTATTATTACCTTATCTATTCTTGCATGTGCTGCTGTGTTGTTTTACAACTGCGGAGGCAATGCTGCTGCTAAAATGATTGTAAAAAAATGGCAATGGCAATCTATCCAGAGCGCTGCTATGGACAAGCAAATGGCTGATTTGAAAATGGCTGCTGATACTACCAAGGATTCTACAGCAAAGGCTTCTGCACAACAGAACCTGAAAATGATGACAGGCATTATGGAAGATTACAAGAAGACCACCATGGAATATAAGGCAGATGGTTCTTTTGAACTTAACATGGCTATCATGGGTCAAACCCAAACCCAAAAAGGTAAATGGTCACTTACCCCTGATGGTAAGAAACTTATTACCGTTGATGAAAAGAAGCCTGCTCCTGACACTGTTGATATAACAGTTGCTGAAGATAAGCTGGTTCTTTCTCCAAAAGAAAAAGATGGTTCTGCTACTACCATTACTTGCGTAGTTGCTAAGTAAGTTCTAACAGACTTGTAATATACGGAAGCCCTGCAGAAATGCGGGGCTTTCTTTTTTTATGGCTTTTAAGAAAATCATATTATATTTACATCATAACTAATTACTCTACCTTATCATGAAAACTAAATTCTTCTCGGTATTATTACTTACTTGCGTATCGGTTACATTTTTTGCTTGTGGCGGTGCTGATTTAGGCAAGATGTTTGTTAAGAAATGGAAACTTGAATCTATTCAAAGCAAAGCTATGGATGACCAAATGGCACAACTGAAGATGGTTGCTGATACTACCAAGGATAGTGCAGCTAAATCTATGGCACAAGCAAATTACAAAATGATGACAGGTATGTTAGATGGCATAAAAGGAAGCACGCTTGAGTACAGGCTTGATGGTACTTACGAATCAAATATGACCATGATGGGCCAAACGCAAACAGAAAAGGGTAAGTATAGCATTGCTGATGGTGGTAAGAAGGTAATTACAACAAGCGATAAGCAAAAGGTTGATACCATATCAATAACAGAAATGACAGCAGAGAAAATGACCGTTACTATGCCTGACGGCAAAGGGTCAACAGTATCTATTACATATACTGCTGCACAGTAAGCCTGTGTAGCAATTGTAAAGCCCCGGTCTTGAATCATCAGGATCGGGGCTTTTTGTTTAGCATGAAAAAGCTAGTACTTTTAGCCTTTTAACATATCTGTACTTTATATGAACGCTCCAGTTTCCAGTAAGACAATTGTATTTATCCATGGGTTGTTTATGAACCCAAGGAGCTGGGAGTCCTGGAAGAAATACTTCGAGGCTTTGGGGTACAGTTGTCATGCACCTGCATTTCCTTACCACGAAGGTGAACCGGCTAACCTAAGAAAGAATGTAAACCCCAAGCTAGGTACCTTAACTTTTAACCAGGTGATAGATAGCCTTGCAGCATATATAGATAAGCTACCTGAAAAACCAATACTGATCGGTCATTCTATTGGCGGATTGGCTGTACAAAAGCTATTGGGTATGGATAAAGGTATAGCAGGTATTGCCATTGATCCGGCACCCCCTAAAGGCATCTTCAGTTTTAAATGGAGTTTTCTTAGGGCCAATTTGCCAACTATAAGTCCGTTAAAAGGAAATACGGTTTGCCTGCCATCGGTTAAATGGTTTCACTATGCGTTTTGTAATACTATGACCATGGCTGAAACCGAGAACGAGTATAATAAGTTTGTAGTACCCGAAAGCCGCAATATACCGCGCAGTACCACAGGCAAAGAGGGTGAGATAGACTTCAAAAAAGCGCATGCTCCATTATTGATAATAGCAGGGGAGAAGGACCATATTATTCCGGCATCGTTGAATAAGAAGAACTACAAGGCCTATAAAGATAAAAACAGCGTTACCAATTTTAAAGAGTTTCATGGCAGAACCCACTATATATGCGGACAGCAGGGCTGGGAAGAAGTCGCCGGGTATATAAACAATTGGATCGACGGACTCAAGAAATAACTACTTCTTATCTATTATTAGTTTTCCAGTCATTATCTCTCCCTTAGCAGATGTTATCTTATAAAAGTAAACACCACTAGGCTGACTACTCAAATCAATTACGAATTTAGAATTACGAATTACGAATTTAGGGCATGCCTTTTCTCCAAGTACATTGTACACGTCAATTGTATTATTCATTCCTAATTCGTAATTATTAATTACAACGGAAAACTTTCCGTTGTCGCTCGGATTCGGATAAACTTTCAACTTTTCACTTTCAACTTTCAACTCGTTTATTCCTAATATCAGTGGGAGCAATGTTACATTCCTAATTGCATCGACCTGGTTACCCCATGAATCGGTTATACGTAAGTCCAGATTATATACGCCACTTGCAAGGCTATGTGTGTTCCAGTTAGCTAAAAGGCTATTGCTCACTGGTACAGTATCAATGCCGGTTACCGGTATCCATTTGGTACTATCAACCGATTGGTAGAAAAGCTGCCAGTTTTTAAAATACATCCAGCTGCTGGTAGGGCCTCGGTGTATCCATGCTGAACCATTTATGGGCGCAATGGAATCAGCAAACAAATTACCGGTTTGGTTAATGTTATCGAACCATGCACAGCCACCGGCTATGGCGGTCGGGTCGGCTGGTAAAGAACTTTGTACTACTATTAGCAATGCATTGTCTATGGCTTCTGCGGCCCCGGCACCGCCAACCGTACCATAGGCAAAAATAAAGAAGCCATTCTTTTCACTCCGCACATAACTGTTTACGGTAGCATTGCCAGCCGTTATGAATGATGTATCGCTTGTCCAGTGGTAACCGCCTGAGCCATCAACCAGGTAATTGTTGCCATACATTTTCGACCCGTTCTCTGTTCCAATTTCACCGGCTATGCAGCCCGTTACATTTATTATTGATTTGTAGAAAACATAAAAGCTCCATGTTTGCACAGTGCAGTTATTGAATGTAAGTGTGCGGTCGGAAAGGGGAGCGGTAAAGCTTCCGGAATAAGTAGCATTATCAGTTATGCCTGATACCAACACTGAATCTTTTGGTTTGTTGAACCATAAACCTATGGAGCGTATTTTAGAATTAGTTATATTAATAGTAGAACCACTACAAGGCATGAGTGCCCACATTACCTTGTAAACTGAATCGGCATGCACATTGTATTCTATTCCTTTTAAACCCGCTTGGCTCTTGTTGAACACATAACCATAAGCAGTGTCGTGTTTGCCAAACGACCAATTTACTATAGCTGTATCAGGTATCTGGTGCCAAAGCAAACAGTTAGTTGCATTTTTTACATTTAGGTTTACATAGTCTGCAATAATTATTTCTCCCACCTGGTTGGTATGATTAATGTTTATAGTGGCGTGGCTGCCCATACCCGTTGTCATCCAATCGGGTTGGGTAACATTGGTAAGTGTAAGTGTTCCGGTATCTTGCACACTGCAGTTATGCGAAAAGCCACCGTATGCAAGTGTAGAGTTACTAATGTTTACATTGCCTTTATTCACAACTATTAAAGACCGTTGGTAGAAATAAGCCTGTGGGAAAGAAACGGTAGAGGAATCAATGATAACCTTACCATCATTCAATACGTCAAGATCACCAAGGTTAGTAAGGTTTGCATTTTTAATAATAAGCACCCCATTCAATACTACCCATATTGGTCCGTTATGGGTAAGTGTACCTGTTATGGTTACCGTATCGTAAGGTGCTGCACCAACAATTAAGGTATCAGGATAAGATGTGAGTTTTTTTGTTGAGTGATGTTTTAAATCAGGTTGAAATGCTTTTACGCTCTTTTCAAAATCAAACCATTGTGCCACATGAGGATTATAAGATCCCTCTCCTATAGGAGAGGGTAAGGGTGAGGTCGCTGAGTTGGCAGATGGTGGCCTCACCTGGTTCAACATACCCTGTATATTCCTTTGTTGTGCAAACAAACTTGTTGTTACAAAAAGGCCTAATACTATTATAGATGTAAACTTTTTCATGAAGCAGAGTTTATATACTCAAATATAAACAATAGTGATAAACTATAAGATATAAGAGAGGAGTGTAATCCCCACCTATGGAGGGGTGAAGGGGTGGGTATGTTATTTGAATTCAAAGTTTATAGTTATTTTAAGTGGCGGTACGTGGCGGTGGATGGCGTATTTAAAGTGCTTTTTACCCCTCCAACTCCCCTAAAGGGGAGAGTATTCCTTCCTTCCTCTTTAGGGGAAGGACAAAGGATGGGGTTGCAACATAAGTTGACACAGATCGATGTTTTGTGTTGCATTTTTAGGGTAATTCTATTGTCAGTCAGTATCTTCATTGCTAATTATAACATTAGTATGTTTTCTTTTACTCATATTGTCTCTCATTCTATTATACAAAGTTACCGCTCCTTTTTCTTTCATTTTTAATAATGAGCCGGAGTTATCAACTACCTCTATGCCATTCGGGCAGCCATTAGTGGTTAGTTATTAGTCGATAGTAGAATTAAATAATACAGGTTATAACTTATAATTCATATTTCATCACTATTAGTTGCCCCTTTTATTTTATATTTGACCGAACCCTTACGACTATTGACTAACGACTAATGACTATTATAGACCTCTCTCATATAATCAATCCTGATATTACCGTTTTCCCGGGTACTGAAAAACCTGTATTTGAGAGAATAGATATTGAAAGCTATCCGGAGATTAAAATGACTATGTTTACCCATACAGCTACGCATATAGATGCACCCATACATGTATTGAAAGGAACTAAATCACTTGATGAATTTCCGGTAAGTAAATTTATTGGGCGTTGCCTGGTGATTGACTGCAAGCATTTATATGGTAAGCATATTACCAAAGATTTTCTGAAGCAATATGAAACTAAGATTAAAGGCGCCGCTTTTGTATTATTCAATTCAGGTTGGTCGCTGAAATGGAAGACCGACGCATATTTTGAAGGATTCCCAACCCTTACTGCCGATGCCGCTACATGGTTAACCGGTTTTAATTTGCAGGGTATAGGGCTCGATTCGATTTCACTGGACCCAGTTGAGGATATGAATTTGCCCAACCACAGAATTGTATTAGATAAAGAAATATTGATAATTGAGAACCTCTGTAACCTCGATAAATTGCCGGGCGATGAATTTATGTTTCAGTGCCTGCCATTGAAGATAGAACATGCCGATGGTTCTCCTGTAAGGGCAATAGCCATATTTACTCATAACCAGTAATTTATCTTTAGTAATTCTTTTTCCTTAGTTAAACACATGAAATCTATCCTTGTAATTGGAGCTACGGGTAATATTGGCCGCCAGGTTATTTCACAATTAATAGATACTGATGCGCACATTAGTGCACTAACACGTAATCCGGACAAAGCTCAATTACCTGCAAAGGTTGAGGTTGTGCAAGGAGACCTTACTACACCGGAAACTCTTGATAAATGTTTGGCGGGTATTCAAACCGTATTTATGGTATGGACTTTGCCTCCGGCGAATTTCACTCCGGTTCTGGAACGAATAGCCAGGCGTGCAAAACGAATTGTGCTCTTGTCAGCTCCGATCAAAACAGCACATCCTTTTTTTCAACAACCTAATCCCGCAAGGGATATGTATTCTCAACTAGAGAAGCAGATAGAAACATCCGGACTTGAATGGATCTTTCTAAGGCCGGGTATGTTTGCGGGAAATGCCCTGCATTGGTGGGCGCAGCAAATACGCACGGGTAATATAGTACGGTGGCCTTATTTAAACGCTCCCACAGCGCCTATTGATGAACGTGATTTAGCTGCTGTCGCTGTTCGGGCATTATGTGAAGAAGGCCATGCAGAAAAGGAATACGTGTTAACTGGGCCGCAGTCCCTGACACAATATGAGCAAATATCTATAATTGGGAATGTAATCGGGCGCTCGCTACAAATAGAAGAGATGGCAGCGGATGAGGCGAAACAAGTATGGCAAAATTCACCGGGTGGAAATATGCTTTTAAACGCATGGGCAGCTGCGCTAGGTCAGCCTGCGTTTGTAACTACAACAGTAGAAGAAGTAACCGGAAAGTCAGCCCGTACATTTCTTGATTGGGCTACTGATCATGCTAAGGAGTTTCGAACATAACAATATCATAATAGGTTTATCATTTATCAGAAGGCAGCGGCCGGTAAAAACCCTATAATTACCAGCCGCCATTCAGCCTTCCGGTGCACCCCTATAGCACAGTAATAGCAATAAAAGCAAGTATTACAAAAAAGAGCATTAGTCCAAGTAGGGCTAATACCCTGGTTTTTGATAATATCCCGTCGTTCTTCGTAGTTAGTATAGAACCTATGGTTCTGTAGGGTTGTTTAGTAGTAGTTTCCATTATGCTTGTGTTTGTTTCTGATACAAAACTGCTACAAGAACAAGGTTTATTTTTCTGCTATGTAATGGAAGGAGATACCTTATGTAATGAAACCAACGAAATGCGTAATGGATTTTTATTGAAAGCTTACTAAATATTATTACTTTACTCATCTGAATTTTGTCTTAAACCACTAACCTCAAAACTACTTAGGCTATAATGGAAACCAAACAAAATAAAAAAGCCTCTGAGGTAAAGGCAACACATGAAGCAATTCCTCTCTTTAATTCAATAGCAGAGTTTTTACATTATGTAGGTATAAATAAGCACCTTGAAACTGATTTTACAATAAATACTCTTGAAGATTCTTTTAAAGGCACACTAATTAAGAGCAATCCTTTCCGTGCCAATTACTTTGTGTTTGTTTTTATAACCGAAGGAGCTGGTACTATTATGCTCGATAATGAAGAGTACAAGGTGGGACCTAATTCATTTTACTACACTAATCCCGGTCACCTTAGGGCTATAACTATTGATAAGTCATTGAAGGGGTTTATGATGTCGACTAATGAGGCATTTTTGAAACGTTATTATAAAGGCGACCTTTTCAGTGAGTTTCCATTTTTAGCGTATGATGTTTTACCACCGGTAAAGGTCGAAGGCTCTTTAACACATTGCTTCAATATGTTTTTGTCAAGCATGTTAAATACCTATGCGTGTGAACAAGGGGTGTACCGTTACCACATAATAAATAACCTGGCAATAACTTTTCTGTATAAGGTAAAAGAGCTTTTTTTAACAAGTAGTGATGCTCTTTGCAAAAAATACAATGGTTCGCCTTTGGTAAGGCGCTTTATGAAAGTGCACGATGAAGAATTCAGAAAGCTGATAAAGGGGCAAAGCGAAAACAGAATAACGTTGAAAGGATTAGCCGACCTGCTTCATATAAATCCCAATTACTTAGGTTCGGTTGTTAAAAAGGGGACAGGCAAATCAGTATCACGCTGGTTACATGGTAAGGAATTAGCGGAAGCACAGGCACTATTGCTCAATACCGAACTCTCCGTTAGCCAGATAGCCGGCAAACTTGGCTTTGATGAACCATCGAACTTTATAAAGTTCTTTAAAAAGAAAATGGGACGTACCCCAAAGGATTATCGCAATCAGAAAAGTTTGAATAATAACTGATTTTAACCGTTTTACATTTCATTTTAACCTTTCATAATGGTTAGTATATCAGGAATTTTGTGTTATGAATTTTAACATAGCACATAATGCCTAACAAACTAATTGTAATTACCGTTACCGACGACCCCGTTATTGCCGAGGAAATAAAAACCTTTACCACCCATTCTACAGTTGCTACCATTGCACGCAATTTTGAAAGGTCGGAACATTTCCTGGAGCAATTACCCATGGTAAATTTCGACTATTGCATAATTGATGCCGACATTGCCGACGCAAAGGGCCTCGCGGTGGCACAAATGCTTAATGAAAAACCATTTATAATAGTAACCGATGGGGAAAAAGCTAAGCTGAAAAATGTTGTTCATCTATCACCCCTTGAGATAATTTTAAAACCCCTTACTAAGGAGAAGCTTGATAAAGCATATGGCAAAGCCCATAAACTGCTTGCCGCTAAAAGAGAATATGGCCTTTTCAGGGTTGCAGAATTTGATAACCGGATAACACTGCGCATTGAAGAGATTGCTGTAATTGTAACCGATGAATTGGATGCGCGCAATAAGAATTTATTTATGAAGAATGGGAACCATTATACGTTAATGGATTATTCTATGAAGGAACTATTAGAGATGTCGCCTGTTTTTGTACAGATAAATAGGGCCACAGTGGTAAACATTGACGTGGTGCACGAAGTAATGCATGATATGGCTACGCTCAAGCTGTCCAATTCGGCTCAATGTGCAAAGCATGCAACCATAGGCCAATGCTATAAAAATAGTTTCCTGGCAAGGTTCTTCCACAGGTAATGCCTGTTTTGTTACATGGTTTTAATGCCTTGTTACATATTAATGTTGGTTTGCTACATGTAAGAACAATAAATAAAGATGTCATAATAAATTTGTTTTGTTATATACTCCGAGCACTTATGGAATTCTCACCCCATCTCCCCCACAGCAAGCTACTACTCTTTCTTTTTAGAAAGAGAGTAGTGGGGTGAGTCCCAAAAAAGCCCCACATCTGCCTTCTCCCTTTCCTCCTTCAGGCGGAGGAGGCGTTACAGTGGTTAATTATAACACTTAATGTGTTTTATAAAGGATAAAGAGATGTCTTTCCCGCTTGGGAAAGGTAAAGGATAGGGCAATAAAAAAGCCCTGCATCTGCCTTCTCCCTTTCCTCCTCCAGGCGGAGGAGGCGTTACATTTCCTAATACCACTAAATTAGCAGCATTGTCTTAATTCATACTGAAGTAATGAAATCAATAGAAAGGCCAATTTATTATAATGCCAGTCCTGAAATATTAAAACGGGCAGGTGACTTAAGAAAAAATATGACTGAGCCTGAAAAGGTATTATGGGAGAGAATAGGTAAAAAGAAATTAATTGGTGTGACCTTCAGAAGGCAACATCCTATTTCAAAGTTTATTGTAGATTTCTATAGCCATGAAGTTCTATTGGTAATTGAAATTGATGGAGGTATTCATAAGAACCCGAATGTAGCAGAACATGACGAGGGGCGAGAATATGAACTTAATAAACTTGGTCTTTCTGTTCTAAGGTTTAGTAATAAGGATGTTATGGAGAAAGTAGATGAGGTTGTTAAAAGGATTGAGTTGTTTATAAAGGATAAAGAAATGTCTTTCCCGCTTGGGAAAGATAAAAGATAGGGCAATAAAAAAGCCCCACATCTGCCTTCTCCCTTTCCTCCTCCAGGCGGAGGAGGCGTTACAATGGTTAATTATAGCGCTGAATGTGTTTTATAAAGGATAAAGAAGTGTCTTTCCCGCCTGGGAAAGGTAAAGGATAGGGCAATAAAAAAGCCCCACATCTCTGTGAGGCTCTTTTGTAATGTGTTTGAATTATAACTTATAACTCATCACTTATAACTATTTACAGTTTGCTTACCTTTTCGTACTTAATACCTTGCGATGTGCCTATCTTAACTAAATACGTACCGGTTGCAAAACCGCTCATATCAATTTGTTCAATGCTGTTCCTGGTTTTTGCAAAAGCATAATTAGTTGTTTCTATCATTCTGCCGCTCATATCAAATACGCTAATTTGTTCAAGTGAGCCATTGAAGCCCTGCAGGTTTACGTAAAATAAACCGTTGGTAGGATTCGGGTACATTTGAATATTACCAATAGTAGATAACGCACGAATGCCGGTAATTATCTGTGAACCGAAATGCACGCTGTCAACTTTTAATACAGTGCCATTGTACTTAGGGTTTACATTACCGAATTGGCTTTGAGAAGACTCGAAGCTTACAATTACACTGTCAGGTGTAGATGGAATGTTAAATGGAACCGACATGCGCTTATATGTTGCCGAAGCAGTAATAGGTGCACCTGACCAAAAGATCACGCTTGAGTTTTTATTGAACTGAAGGCCCACATTAGCAGTGTCTCCATAAGCGGCTGTATCGTATTTGTAATAAAATACCAATGAGTCTATCTGGTTAGAGAAAGGGTATCCGCCAATAATGGTATCGTGATGGTTATTCAGATTAATATTTTGGCCTGTAGTTGCATACGCTGATTGAATTTGCCCGCCTTGGTTCGGATTGGTACCAGTAGTAAGTTCCATTGCATACTGGCCATTATATTTATCAGTAGTACGGGTAGGGCCATAGTTAGATACTTGCCATCCTGTTGGGTTGTATATTGAATCTTGTGTCCAGTTTTCAAAACTACCATTCATCAGGGCTGGTTGACTGGTTACACCGGTAAAGGTTATACTGTCCAGCGTAAGAGTTGAACCCGGCAGGCCCGATTGGTTTTCTAATGGGCCAATAGATGATACAGCAGCAAAAATAACCGTATCAGGTGCCATAGGTAAAGCAGGGCTGAAAGTTGAGGCATTAAGTGTATAAGTGCTTATATTTCCATAAAGCTTGTATATGTATGTGCCAATAATATTTCCTGAATTCTTGAAGACAAATACTGCTACCGCTGTATCTAATCCTACTGAAGTTGTATTGCATTGGTAGTAAAAACGAACACCCGTAGCCTGTTGGTTATATGGTATTCCGCCCTGGCCTTGTATGGGGTTGCCATTTGAATTGGTTATATAGGCAAATAAAGTATCGGGGCCGAATTTAATGGTGCTTAACTGAATACCATAGGTACCAAACTTAGGCGCTGTTTGGATAACGTTAACCGGAGCGCCAACCGGAATGTCATTACCGGCGTTAGAAGTAAAGTAGAAATTAGGCTCCTGCCATAATACAGAATCCCATTTTTCAAAGTTCCCGTTAGGAACTGAGCTTTGTGCAGCCAGTGTGCCTGCAGCAAAAATTGATAAAATAAAAAGTAAATGTTTTCTCATGAGGTTTGATAGATTAATTTATAACCGTAAATATATATTAAATATTTGGTATCAAATACTTAGTGTTTAGTCATGAAATGTTAAATAATTACAGTAGATAAATCTACACATATAATATTTTAAAGTGATAAATAGTTAACTGGTTGTTTTCTCATTACCCTATACTCAGTACCCAATACCTTCTTATCTTTGACCTATTCTTATGAGATCGATCTTTCAATCGGAATATTCTAAGTACTTTATATGGAGCCTGCTGCTTACTATTATAGCTGCATGGTTCAGCCTTGGCTATAACCAGGCCGATGAGCATTTTCAAATACTTGAATTCGCCAATTTCAAACTAGGTAATAGTCCCGCTGCCGACTTGCCCTGGGAATATATAGATAAAATAAGGCCGGGCCTTCAACCTTTCATTACCTATTGTTTTATTTATGCGGTAAATCACCTCGGCCTGTTTAACCCATTCGTTATTGCGTTCCTGTTCCGGCTTATTATAGGTGTTCTTGCATGGGTAATTGTCTGCAAGTTTGTAATGCTGCTCATACCATCTTTTACTACCGAAAAAGGTAAAAAAATGTTCCTGCTGCTTAGTTTGTTCCTTTGGTTCCTGCCTTATACCAATGTTCGGTTCTCTTCTGAAAATACAGCTACTATCTGTTTTCTTTGGGTAATGTACCTGTTGTTAAAACCACGAGATGAACAAAAGCAGCAGACAGGAATGTACCTGATTGTTGGTTTCTTGCTTGGGCTATCTTTCTTCTTTCGCTTTCAAATGGCATTTGCCATTATTGGGCTTGTAATATGGTTGTTGTTTGTTAAAAAGATAAAGTGGCAGAACTGGGTGGCAATTATTTTCTCAGGCTTGTTT
>DATHOD010000182.1:0-6700 GCA_035485295.1 Bacteroidia bacterium | reverse complement strand
TAATGTTATATGGCCATAACCGCCGCAATAACTGCCGTAGAAGCCTTCCTTCCTGAATATGTTCTGAACAACCAGGAGCTATCGCAAATGGTGGACACAAGCGATGAATGGATAACCTCACGCACAGGAGTTAAAGAAAGAAGAATACTTAAAGGGAAAGAACAGGGTGCATCTGTTATGGGCGCTGAAGCTGTTAAGCGCCTTTGTGCAAAAAGAGGCATCTCTCCTGAAGAAATTGACTTGCTTATTGTAGCAACCGTTACAGGCGATTATATATTTCCTGCTACCGCTAATATTATTAGTGATAAAGTAGGAGCTAAAAACGCATGGAGCTATGATATCAATGCTGCCTGCTCAGGATTCATTTATGCACTTACAACAGGCGCACAATTTATTCAGACAGGTGCCCATAAAAAAGTGGTTGTAGTTGGTGTAGATAAAATGTCGTCAATTGTTGATTATACCGACCGTACCACATGTGTAATATTTGGCGATGGTGCCGGTGCAGTATTATTAGAACCAAATAACGATGGCTTTGGCATTCGTGACTTCTTACATAAAGTAGATGGTTCCGGCAGGGTGCATCTTTTCCAGAAAGCGGGTGGATCAGTTAAACCTCCTTCTATTGAATCGGTAGAAAAGAAAGAACACTTTGTATACCAGGAAGGACAAGCTGTATTTAAAGTAGCAGTAAAGCAAATGGCTGATGTATCTTACGAAATGATGCAACGTAACAACCTAAAGGCTGATGATGTTTCATGGTTGGTCCCTCATCAGGCAAATAAACGTATTATTGATGCTGTTGCACACCGAATGGATCTACCTGAAAGCAAAGTAATGCTCAACATTCATAAATATGGCAATACAACTTCAGGTACAATACCTATTTGCCTTTGGGAGTACGAAAAGAAATTAAAGAAAGGCGATAATATTATTCTTTCTGCATTTGGCGGAGGCTTTACATGGGGAGCCATATATGTGAAATGGGCATATAACAGCTAATACCCTAAAATTTTATCTTTGTAATAACGAACCTTTAAACGAATAGACAATGACATTAAAAGAGATAGAAGAACTTATTGGTTTTGTTGCGAAAGCCAACATAAGCGAAGTAGAGATGGAGACCAAGGATATTAAATTGGTTATCAAAACATCAAAAGGCGTAACCGAACACCGCGTTGAAAGGGTAATACAGGAAGCTGTTGCCCCTGTTGCACCTATTGCAAAACCGGCTGCTCCTGCTACACCGGCTGCTCCTGTTGCTCCAAAAAGCGACGATTCAAAATACGTTACCGTAAAATCACCGATGATCGGTACATTCTACCGTTCTTCGGCACCTGATAAACCTGCATTTGTTAATGTAGGTGACAAGATAGAAAAGGGTAAAGTAATTTGCATTATTGAAGCTATGAAGCTGTTCAATGAAATAGAAGCTGAAGTATCGGGCACTATTGTAAAAGTGCTTTCAAATGATGCTTCACCTATCGAGTACGACCAGCCTCTCTTCCTTGTAGATCCATCTTAAGGAAAATATTGAATACTGAATTTTGAATGTTGAATGCTGAATTCAACCACATAATTCATAATTTATAACTCATAATTAAATACCGTGTTCAAAAAAATACTTATTGCAAACAGAGGAGAAATTGCCTTGCGTGTTATACGTACATGCAAAGAAATGGGCATAAAAACCGTTGCTGTTTATTCTACTGCTGATAAAGAAAGCCTTCACGTACGTTTTGCTGATGAAGCGGTTTGTATTGGCCCACCACCCAGCAAAGACTCGTATCTTAAGATACCTAATATTATTTCTGCAGCCGAAATCACTAATTCAGATGCAATCCACCCGGGTTATGGCTTCTTGTCAGAAAATGCAAAGTTCTCTCATATTTGCGATGAGCATAAGATAAAGTTCATTGGTGCTTCTCCGGCTATGATAGAAGCTATGGGCGACAAATCGAATGCAAAGGAAACCATGAAGAAAGCGGGTGTACCAGTGGTTCCTGGTTCCGACGGTTTATTGAAAGATCTGGCTGATGCTAAGAAAACCGCTAAAAAAATAGGCTACCCTGTAATGATGAAAGCTACCGCCGGTGGTGGTGGCAAGGGTATGCGTGTAATATGGAAGGAAGCTGAACTAGACCATGCATGGGAATCAGCCAGGGCAGAAGCAATGGCTTCTTTCAGCAATGATGCCATGTATATGGAAAAATTCCTGGAGGAACCTCGCCATATTGAAATTCAAATTGCAGGCGACCAATATGGTAAAGCTTGTCACCTTTCAGAAAGAGATTGTTCTATACAGCGCCGTCACCAGAAACTGGTTGAAGAAACACCTTCTCCGTTTATGACCGATAAGCTTCGCGATAAAATGGGTAAGGCAGCTATTAAGGCTGCAGAAGCTGTTAATTACGAAGGTGTAGGTACAGTAGAATTTTTGGTTGACAAGCACCGCAACTTCTACTTTATGGAGATGAATACCCGTATACAGGTAGAACACCCTATTACTGAAGAAGTAATTAACTATGACCTTATTGCTGAGCAAATTAAGATTGCTGCAGGCATCAAAATATCAGGTAAGAATTATTTCCCTCAGTTGCATGCTATGGAATGCCGTATCAACGCTGAGGATCCGGCAAATAACTTCCGCCCTAGCCCGGGTAAGATCTTGAATTTCCATACTCCTGGTGGCCATGGTATCAGGGTTGACACACACGTGTATGCCGGTTATGTTATCCCTCCTAACTACGATTCTATGATAGCTAAGCTTATTACCGTTGCCCAATCAAGGGAAGAAGTGATAGCGAAAATGAAACGTGCATTAGAAGAATTTGTAATTGAAGGTGTTAAGACTACTATACCTTTCCATTTAAAATTAATGGAAAACAAAAGATTCTTAAAAGGCGATTACAATACTCATTTCCTCGAAGAAGAGAAGTTATTCTAAGTTTCACATTTTACCGTTTTATACATTCCTAAAAATCAAATCATGAAAAAGGTTTTCTACTCTCTGTCACTATTATTGGCTGGTGTAACTATTATTACAACATCATGCAACCATGCAGCTTCCACAGCTGGTCCGGTGAATGAAATTGTGCTTGCGAACTTTGATACTACGGTAAAACCTGGTAATGATTTTTTCGAATATGTAAATGGAACTTGGTTAAAGAACAATCCCATTCCTGCTTCGGAAGCACGTTGGGGTAGTTTTGATATTGTTAATGACAGCAATATTACCCGCGTACATAAAATACTAATAGAAGCTTCTGCCGATAAGAATAAAGCCGCAAACAGCATACCACAAAAGGTGGGTGATTTTTATGCTATGGCATTGGACTCAGATAAGTTGAATAAAGATGGCATCAGCCCTTTGAAAGAAGAGCTTGCAAGTATTGACAAGGTATCTGATAACAAATCGCTGTGGGAAGAATCAGCAAAGCTTATGAAAATGGGTTCGAATGTAATGTTCAGATTTACAGTTGGACAAGATGATAAGATCAGCACAAAAGAAATATGCCAATTCTCACAAGGCGGTATGTTACTACCTGGCAAAGACTATTATGTAGATACTACTGCCCGTATGGTAAAGGTTCGTGCTGCATATGTAGAATACCTAACCCAGCTATTTGGTCAGCTTGGCGAAAAGACTGATGCAGCTGCCAAGGATGCTGATAAAGTATTGCACATGGAAACTGAAATGGCAAAGTCAGCAATGACCAATATCGAAACCCGTGATGTGCATGCTGTATATAACAAAATGACTTTTGCGGAACTCGAAAAAATGACTCCGAATATTGATTGGGCTACCTGCTTAAATGTATGGGGCTTGAAATCAATCGATACAGTTTTGGTTGCTCAACCAAAGTTCATGGCACAGATCAATGACCTTGCTAAGTCATTCTCTATCGATGATTGGAAGACATATTTGCGCGTTCAGTTACTTGCAACTGAATCTATCCGTTACAAATTAAGCGATGCCGTTGCAGATATCAACTTCAACTTCTGGGGTAAGACATTAAGTGGTACTAAAGTAATGAAACCAAGGTGGAGACGCTCTGTGGAAGCTACCAATGCAGCTATCGGCGAGTTAGTGGGCCAAATTTATGTAGCTAAGTATTTCAGCGCTGAAACAAAAGAAAGGGTACACACCATGGTTACCAATATTATTGCTGCTTACAAAGAGCGCATTAATAACCTTACCTGGATGAGCCCTGAAACAAAGAAATATGCAATTGGTAAACTCGACAAAATCACGCTTAAGCTTTGCTATCCTGATAAATGGAGAGATTATTCAGCACTTGAAATTAAGAATGATGCATACGCTCTTAATGCTTTCCGAGTGGGTGAATATAAATTCAACTACAATATAAATAAGCTAGGCAAGCCTGTTGACAGGACAGAATGGGAAATGTCTCCACAAACGGTAAATGCTTATTACGAACCTACATTAAACGAAATTTGTTTCCCTGCAGGTATATTGCAATTCCCTTTCTTTGATGCCAACAGAGATGATGCTATGAACTATGGAGGCATTGGCGCAGTTATTGGCCACGAGCTTACTCATGGTTTTGATGACCAGGGTAACCAATACGATGGCGATGGTAATATGCGGAAATGGTGGACCGATGCAGATTCTACCCATTATTTCAACAAACTTGGGCTAGTTATAAAGCAGTTCGATGATTTTGTAATTGACTCAGTGCATGTAAAAGGAAAACTAACTATTGGTGAAAACACGGCTGACCTTGGTGGTATTACTATTGCATACCAGGCTATGGAAAACAACTTGAAACAACATCCGGAAGGAGTGGTTAATGGCTTTACACCGGAACAAAGGTTCTTTATTTCATTAGCACAAATATGGAGACAAAATGCAAGGCCTGCATATATAAGGCAAATGGTAAATACCAATCCGCATGCACCTGCTAACTTCAGGGTATTGGGTCCATTGGCGAATTTATCAGAGTTCTATGCAGCCTTTAATGTTAAGCCGGGTGATGCTATGTACAGGCCTGATAGCCTGAGAGCAGTTATCTGGTAACACGCTGATGGAATTAAAAACAGCATTTGGTATTACAGCATCTGTTATAGGATCAGCCTGTTTTATTCCGTACATACTCGATATTTATAAAAAGAAAACCAGGCCACATATCTATACTTGGCTCATCTGGACCATTTTGCAAGTAACGGGTGTAGTAGCCATGTATAATAGTGGTGCGGGGATTGGGATACTGGCATTAGCTACTGGCTCTGTGCTTTGTGCTTATACCTGTATACTTTCTATAAAATTTGGAACAAAGAACATAACCACATTCGATACCTTTTGCCTGATTGGGGCGTTGATTTCAATTGCAGTTTACATATTCCTAAAACAACCTTTGCTTTCTATTATTCTTATCTCAGCTATTGATTTTGTTGGTTTCCTCCCTACCCTTCGCAAAGCGTATATAGAACCATATTCAGAGACATTAGCCATGTTCGCTTTTTTTGCCTTATCAGGGACATTTACAATGCTTGCCTTGCATGATTATAGCTTCACGACCATCCTCTATCCCTTAACACTTATAGGGATAAACATAATTGCAACATTGGTGATTTGGATGAGAAGAAGAGGCCTACCCAACCCTTCCGAAGGAAGGGCTTAACAAAAAGTTCCCCCTTCGGGGGAATTAAAGGGGGCCGTATTTCTTAGCTGATTGCTCTCTCAACATCTGCGCATAATTCAAATGTCTTGCCAAAGCATTTACTGCCATAGCTATACGTTTGGCTTTGGTCGCATCGGTCTTTGCACTATCAATCCACTTTGAGAAATACTTTTGATGTGAGCCCGGTTGAGATTTAAAGAACTTCATTGCTTCGGGTTCATCTTCAAGACAGGTGATGAAATCAGCATTAAATGCAAATTCACTTGTATCTTCTTCTAACTGCACATTCAGGGTTGCCCCTTTTGTTTTCTTTATTCCTTTCCTAATAGTTGCATTAATGGGCATAATAAAATCTCCTTCGCCCATTGGTAAGAGTGAAACTTGCTTAATCGGGAAATTATCTAGCTTGCCTTTAACTCTGAATGAAACCTTGCAAGCGGGTTTTAGTTTCTTTGCAATATTGGCAGGTATCTCAATATAGCTCCAGCCGGTCTTTTCACCTTGCTCCTTAAACTTCAATATTTCAGTGGTATATTGAATCATTGTGTTTTTACTTCCCCTTCAGGGGATTGAGGGGTTACGCTTCTACCTTCTCCTGCTTTTCATATTGAAACGCCTTTCTTGGCTTTAGGCCAAGTACATCAAACATCTTCATATCCTCATTTGCATCAGGATTAGGAGTGGTAAGAAGTTTCTCGCCCATGAAAATAGAATTAGCCCCTGCCATAAAGCAGAATGCCTGTGTCTCTCTGCTCATCTGAACCCTACCTGCCGATAAACGCACAACCGAATCTACCATTACTATACGCGCAGTAGCAATCATACGTATCATCTCCCACGATTCTACCAATGGCCTATCACCAAGCGGTGTTCCTTCAACTGGCACCAAAGCGTTGATGGGAACTGATTCAGGATGTGGGTTTAAATGTGAAAGGGTTAATAACATACCAATACGGTCATCTGCTGTTTCTCCCATTCCTATAATTCCACCCGAACAAACAGTAAGCCCTGCCTTACGCACATTATGCAATGTATTGAGCCTGTCTTCGTATTTG
>DATHOD010000181.1:0-29946 GCA_035485295.1 Bacteroidia bacterium | reverse complement strand
AATCGGGCAAGTATGTAAAGGCATACGAAATACGTTTACCTAAATACGATCCTGCTTTCTGTGTTCTTTTCCCTCGTATGTGGGATCCTAATGAAGGCCACCCAAGAGGGTATAAGAGCTGGGGCGGTACTGATGGATATGAGAAAATAGCCTTTACACCTACCGATGGCGAAGCGCGCAAAATGATTGAGAAACCAAGCTATATGAACAACATTAGCTACTTCTTCAACTACCAGGTTAAGTTTATGTATGTACGCTATTTCTTATGGAACTTCTGTGGAAGACAAAATGATATACAAGGTTATGACCCACCGGATAACCTGCATGGTAACTGGATAACCGGTATACCGTTCTTAGATTCTATGCGTTACCCGCAAGATGACCAACCACAAGACCTTGCAGATAATAAAGGCAAAAATGCTATGTATGGCCTGCCTTTGATACTCGGATTGTTGGGTTTTGTATTCCACTTTAAAAAGGACAGAAGGAACAGCCTTGTAGTACTTACCTATTTCTTCTTTACAGGTTTTGCTATTGTGCTTTACCTTAACCAGGCACCTTACCAGCCAAGGGAACGTGACTATTCTTATGTCGGTTCGTTCTGGACTTTCTCAATATGGATTGGATTGGGCGTATTAGGTATTATGAACTTCCTGGCTAAGCGCATGAAACAATCAAGCGAAAAAGGTAATGCAATTGTTGCAACTGCACTTTGCCTTATCGTTCCTGTTGTTATGGGCCATGCAGGATGGGATGATCACGACCGTTCTACACGTACCACTACCCGAGACCTTGCTATAGATTACCTGGAATCGTGTGCGCCAAATGCAATACTGTTTACCAATGGCGATAACGATACCTTCCCATTATGGTATGCACAAGAGGTTGAAGGAATACGTACCGACGTTCGTGTTTGTAACCTTGAACTGTTGGGTATGGCTTGGTATGTTGACCAGATGAACCGCAAGGCTTATCAATCTGAACGTATGCCGTTCTCACTTACCCACGACCAGTATAAAGATGGAACAAGGGATTATGTATACTTCTACGACCGTGGATTAAAAGGCTTTTATGATATTAAGGAATTGTTAGAGTTTGTAAAGAGCGATGACCCTAGCAAGCAATTGCAAGGCGGCGGCGGACAAATGCTGAACTACTTCCCTACCAAGAACTTTGAACTGAAAGTAAATAAAGATGAAGTATTGAAGAGCGGTGGAATTCCAAAATCAGTTCAGGATAGCATATTACCTGCTATTGACTGGACCATGAAAGGCGGAGGCGTTATGAGAAGCACATTAATGGTGTTGGACGCTATTGCACATAACGACTGGAAACGCCCTGTTTACTTTGCCGTTACCACAGGTTCTGAAGCATACATGGGTCTTGAACCTTACTTCCAGTTAGAAGGTATGGCATACAGATTAACACCTGTGCGTGTAACACCAAACAACTCAGTTGAAGGTACACGCGTGGCTACCGACATTATGTATAACAACGTAATGACCAAGTTCCAATGGGGTAATATGGGCTCGGGCGAATACTTAGACGAGAACGTACGCCGTATGGCAATGGACTTGAGAATACAGGTTGCGACCCTTGCTGAAGCACTTTTGAAAGAAGGCAAGAAAGATTCGGCACTTAAGGTAATTGATGTGTGTATGAAGAACATTTCGGCTGAAAGCTGCCCATACGACGGACCAACAACTATGCTGGCACAAGACTTGTATGAAGCTAAAGCATACGATAAAGCCAATGAATTATCGAAGGCATTGTTCGATATTTATGAAAAGGATCTGTACTACTACCATACACTTGAATCTGAATCACAGAACTTCTATGGTTCTTCTATAGAACAGGCTCAAATGATATTGGAAAGGTTGAACTACTTTGCACAAAGCAATAGCCAGGCAGCAGTAGCTAAGGACTTTCAGGCCAGATTAGAAAAACTGCAAAAGGCCGGTATCTTAAGACAACAGCAGTAAAACAAAAAAGCACTTTTTTATAAAGCCCTTCTGAGAAATTGGAAGGGCTTTTTTGTTGCTCAAACTTTCAGGCTCAATGAAAACCATATTTCACTCAATCCCCCCCCCGATAGCTATCGGGAACAGAGGGCTTTTATTAAGATAGGTACCCGCTAAGCTTTGCTTAGTGGGTTAGAAATATGTAAGCTGTGCTTACATATTAAATACTTTTTTACCTTAGAAGTCAAAGTGTAGAATTAGCAATGTCAGAAAGTTATAAAACCGATAGTGATGGACTATATTTTGTAAGCTTTAGTGTTGTAGGCTGGATAGATGTTTTTACCAGAAGAGAGTATCAGGAAATACTTGTTGAGAGTATTGCATATTGCCAAAAGAATAAAAACTTTAAAGTGTATTGTTATTCCATTATGCCAAGTCATGTTCATTTTATTACGTGGTCAGAAAATGGTGAATTATCGGGTATATTAAGAGATTTTAAAGCATATACAGCAAAGCAACTTATTAAAGCCATTGAAGAGAATCCACAGGAGAGTAGAAAGGAATGGATGTTAAGCCAATTCAATTTTCATGGTAAGATAAGTCCACAAAAGCAAACCATGCAATTCTGGAAACACGACAATCATCCTTTCTTTTTATACAGCAATAAAATGATCCGGCAAAAAGTTAATTATATTCATGTCAATCCTGTAGAAGCAGGTTTTGTAAATTATCCCCATGAATGGAGATTAAGCAGTGCTAATGAACAAAGCCCGATTAAATTAGATGAAAAAATTTAAGTACAACTTAATAGCTACTCACCCACTAAGTACAACTTAGCGGGTACGGGGATTTCACAATGAAAATGGCTATATTTGTTAAATGAGAAGAATATTATTTTCCCTTTTCACATTAAGCTTTTCAATATCTAATGCTCAGTCTTGGGTTAATGTTGGTGGTGGGGTGACTGGAGAAACAGTTCTCGCATTATATCCATATCATGGATTATTGTATGCAGGTGGGGTATTTTATATGGCGAATGGAAAACCTATGAATTATATTGGAACTTGGGATGGGACTAAATGGGACACGCTAGGTGAAGGCATAACTCAAATTACACCAGGTAGTACAAGAGAGGGGGTAGTAAGCATTTTAGGATATGATTCAATACTTTATGTTGGTGGACAATTTGATAGTGCTGAAAATATGCAAACTCGAAGTATTGCACAATGGAATGGCACAAGTTGGGATTCATTGGATATGGGCATAACGAACATTCATGGGCAAAATGTAGATGCACTGGCTTTTTATAAGGGAAAGTTATATGCCAGTGGTAATTTTTCTTCATATGGTAGTGGAATTATAAATTTTGCTATATGGAATGGCTCTAAATGGGACTCAGTACCTGGAGCAAATATGGTTGCATATTCTATGGTGGTTTTTAATGGATATTTATATGTAGCTGGAGCATTTAATATGGCGAGTGGTGTTCATGTAAATAATATTGCAAAATGGGATGGCACAAAATGGGATTCATTAGGAAACGGTATAACAGGTGCTGGGTATGTATCTTCTTTATGTGTTTGCAATAACAAACTATATGCTGGGGGCAGTTTCTCAAAAGCCGGTGGGTCACCGGCAAATAATATTGCTGTATGGGATGGTTCTAATTGGAGCACGTTAGGCTTGGGAACTGATGCTGATATTGAAGCGTTAGTAAGTTTCAATGGCATTTTATATGCAGGTGGGGTGTTTAGCAATGCAGGAGGAACCCCTGCAAATGAAATAGCAGAATGGGACGGATTAAGTTGGTTCCCAATTGGCGCTGGTTTTCAAGGTGGAACTTTTGGGGTTCAAACTTTAGCTTTCTATGATTCAGTATTATATGCTGGTGGTGGATTCACAAAAAGTGGAAGTACTTCTTTAAATTATATCGCACAATGGAATGGACCATTGGGAGTGAATGAAGTGCAAGGGAATAGGGAACAGGTACTAGTATTTCCAAATCCAAGCGAAGGAAAGTTTACTTTCCAATTAGGAATTAGTAATGAACAATTAGGAATTAAAAATACTGTTGAGATTTATAATGAGCTAGGACAGAAAGTATATTCTCAATTTTCAATTCTCAACCCTCAATTTTCAATTGATATTTCAAATCAGCCAAGTGGTATTTACTTTTACCGCGTTACCACTCAACAAGGTGAATTAGTTGGGAGTGGGAAGTTGACAATAGAATAGCTCCATTCTGTTTTTCCACCCTGTTAAGAATTATTTAATATTTTATTACATAATAACAACAAACACACTAAATTTGCATTATGTTCTTTGACATATCTGCATTTTAGGAGTAAGGTTTATATAGCCAGATGCCTTTTACATGACCAGGCACAATAGGGTTCCTCGGTTTTCCCCTCCCTATTGTAAGGAATAAAAAAAATGTACAGTACGACACGATACCCCTATATTCCGACACGTGTTTTGAACTAAGAATTTGACATGAAAGAATTGAAAATCAGTCTAATTGCCTGAAAAATGCAACACAAAGTATCAATCTGTGTCTAAAAGTGTTGCATTTTGCTCTATACACTTTGTGGTTATACCCACCCCTTCGCCCCTCCACGGAGGGGATTTCGCGTGAGGGATGGCAACGGTTACCCCACAGCGCAGCGAGGAGTAAAAGCGAACAGCCCGACCCTGAAGCAAGCATAGCGCATGCTACAGGGGCACGCCAAAAAAAGGAATAGATTCTTCACTACGTTCAGAATGACAATAAACGCAAAAAAATGGAATAGATGCTTCTCCACCAGCCGGCGGATCAGCATGACAAAAAACTACTGCATCCTTATACGCTTAACCAGGTACGGGAGTAATATTTGACGGAAGCCGTTTTTAATATCGGCTTCTACAAAGTCAATATGGTATTGGCGGCAGCGCAGCATAAGCTCTTTGCGGTAAGCATTCATGTTAGATACATAGGTATCGCGCACTTCGTTAGGATGCACCTTCACCTCCTCCCCGCTTTCCATATCTATAAACTTGTATGGGCGGTTATCGAACTTAAATTCCTCTTCGGTGTTTTTATCGGTAACATGAAAAAGGATAACCTCGTGCTTGTTATGTCGCAAATGTTGCAGGGCCGAGAATATATCTTTATCTCGCCCGGCATTAGAGTCGAACATATCGCTGAATATAGCAACCAGCGATCGTTTGTGAATACTATCGGCAATACTGTGCAGGGCCTCAACGGTAAAGGTCTTCTTCTGCTGATCGGGGTTATAAGGGTGGTATATCTTCTCCAGTTCGGAGAACAGCAGCTTTTGGTGCATAGGTGTAGACTTGGCAGCTGTATGCAGTTCTACTTTATCGGAGAATATATCAAGTCCGATAGCATCCCTCTGCTTTTTGAGCAACTGTATAAGCACCGCAGCACATTGAACCGAAAAGCCCACCTTGTTCAATCCCTTTTCAGGAAAGTACATAGACGAGGAATTATCAATAACCAGCTGGCACCTAAGATTGGTCTCTTCTTCGTACTTCTTAACAAATAGCTTATCGGTTTTGCCAAACAATTTCCAGTCTATATGCCGGGTAGATTCACCAGCATTATAGATACGGTGTTCGGCAAACTCAACCGAGAAACCATGAAAGGGGCTTTTGTGAAGGCCTGTAATAAAGCCTTCCACCACTTGCTTAGCCAGCAGTTCGAGTTGCGAGAACTCCCTTAGCTCTTCGGGTTTAAGTTCTGTAGCCAGGGGTTATAGGTAAATATGTTATTAAAGCTGGCTCTTAAGCTTGCCTTCAAGCACAGCCTTTGGAACTGCACCTACTTGCTTATCTACTATTTTGCCTCCTTTAAAAAAGAGGATAGTAGGTATGTTGCGTATACCAAGCTCAGCTGATACACCCGGATTGTTATCTACATTAACTTTTCCTACCACTGCTTTGCCTTCGTATTCGGTTGCCAGTTCTTCAACAAAAGGGCCTACCATGCGGCAAGGGCCACACCATTCAGCCCAAAAGTCGAGCATTACCGGTTTATCTGATTTCAGGACCATGTCCTGGAAGTTTGCGTCTGTTATTTCAATAGCCATAATTCAAAATTTTGGATTACAAAGATACGAAAAATAGAGGCGTGACCATTGATAAATGTTAAGCCCCTCTCCCACTTATCAACAGGTTTTCAAGAAGTAACAAGTATTAAATATTAAATTAAACACATAATACTCAAACAACTACAAATCAACATATTATATTTTCCATAAATACTCATGCTTGATTTTGACTAATTCACTAATTGAGGCTTAACCACTCTATATTACTTGGTACAAATTTGCGTTTCATTTAAACCGTTACTTTTACGATTCATTTAAATTACCATAATGCCAAAACTATCTATTGTAGTACCCGCGTATAACGAAGCTGCCACTATTACTAATATTCTCGACAAGATTGTTGATGCTCCTTTAGAGTATTCGCTGACCAAGGAAGTGATTATTGTGAATGATGGATCAAAAGATAATACTCAGCAGATTGTAAACGATTACATAACTAAGCATAAGCTCCGCACTGATGAGAATGCCAGGAATACTGAAATGGTATACCACCATAAGGATGTTAATGCTGGCAAAGGCGCAGCAATACATACAGGTATAAAAGTAGCCAGCGGCGATTATATAATTGTTCAGGACGCAGATTTGGAATACGACCCTCGTGAGTTTAACTTACTGCTGAAGCCTATTATTGAAGGTTTTGCAGATGTGGTATATGGCTCACGCTTTATGGGTGGTAACCCTCACCGAATTCTGTTTTTCTGGCATTCTATTGGAAATGCGGTACTTACTTTTACTTCTAATATGTTCAGCAACCTTAACCTTACAGACATGGAAACATGTTACAAGCTGTTCAAAGCAGACATTATTAAGAACATTCAACTGAAGGAAAACCGCTTTGGCTTTGAGCCAGAGGTTACTGCCAAAGTTGCCAAGGTTAAAGGTGTAAGAATTTATGAAGTCGGCATTTCGTATTATGGAAGGACGTATGCCGAGGGTAAGAAAATAAACTGGAAAGATGGCTTCAGGGCCCTCTGGTGTATATTGAAGTATAACCTGTTTTAATGAAGAAAAGTCCTTCTTTACTCATTATTTTAGTATTGGTTTTATGTTGCACAGTATATACTGTAAAGCAACGCTGGCAGAGTGATGATAATAATGCGTGGAAATCGGTAGTATTTTCTGATGGATACGGATATTATGCCTACCTACCATGCATTTTTATATATCATGGACTTGATTATGGCAAAACCATTGACCCGGTACTAAAACTTCACCCTGATTATTCATATGATTATATAAACGGTATTTTCCCTAAATTTAATGGTACAAGGCTTGATAAATATCCTATAGGTACTGCTTTGCTGATTATGCCTTTTTTCCTGCTGGCATATTTTCTTAGTTTAATAACAAGTACTAACCCAGATGGCTATGGTTTCCTTTTCCAGGCATCGGTTAGTGTAGCGGCGCTTTTTTATTTGGCACTGGGTCTTATTTATTTACGGAAGCTCTTGAAGCTATATAATACAAGTGAATGGGGAATATCGATAACATGTATACTGGTTGTAGCAGCCACTAACTTGGCATATTACTCAACCTATGAAAGTTCTATGTCGCATGTATATTCATTCGGGCTAACAGCATTTTTTCTTTATTATGCAAAAAAGGCAATTGAAGGTTTTGGATTGAAGCACCTGATATTAATGGCTGCATCAATGGCTGTATTAATATTGGTGCGTCCACCTAATGCATTAACAACATTAATGATACCGTTTCTTGCCGGTACTTTCAGTAAAACCAAAGAATTTTTTGGTAAGCTTTTCACCACGTACAAAACAATCATACTACTGGCTATAGTTTTTGTAATACTCTTGTTGCAATTACTTGTTTGGCATACCGAAACAGGTAAATGGTTTATATGGAGTTATACTGGCGAGGGGTTTAATTTCAAAAACCCTCATTTTACCGATATCCTTTTTAGTTACCGTAAAGGCTGGTTTGTATATACCCCCATAATGTTCGTCTTGTTAGTTTCCGGACTCATTGGTCAATTCATGCAAAACAAATTCAAGTTTGCAGTTATGCTTTTGTATTTTTTAATAACTACTTATGTTCTTTCAAGCTGGTGGTATTGGGCATATGGCGGAAGTTATGGCTCCCGTCCATTTATAGATTATTATCCGGCATTTTGCCTGCTGCCTGCTTTTTGGCATAATACAATCACTAAGCCAGCTCAAAAGGTTTTACTTATTCTCTTCGTTGTGGTGTTTAGCATGGTAAACCTCATACAGATATATCAATATACAGTATGCATTATTCCATCTGACAATAAATTTATGAATGCAAAAATATTTTGGAAAATGTTTCTTAAAACAGACCCTATGTATGAATGGGAATACATAGAACCACCCGACACTAATGATTATGTATTTGACAAAAACTATGACTTCAGGAATAACTTTGAAAACAATATATGGGGCAATAACAATACACTTACCACAATAACCTCACGAAGCGGGAAACATTCAGTATACCTCACAAATGAGAATAAATACAGCCCCACGTTAGTTTTGCATGCAGCTGAATTACCCAAAACCCCACCCACTTGTTTATATGTATCTGTATGGTTCAACACATCTCATTTGCGTGATAATGCAACACTTGTTGTTAGTATTAGGAGCAAAGACTCAATCGAATATTTTTCGGGTGCCAAGCAGTTAGCACCCTATGCCTATGAGTATAATACCTGGAATAATTTAAATTGGATTTTCCGCTTACCTGATTTTAAATCACCCTACGATTTTGTAAAAGTATATGTGATTCAGGAAAGTGGGACAGTATTAATAGATGATATAGATGTAAAGTTTGGCACTGAAAAACAATAACCATGAACAAATTTCTTTCAATTCACTTTATTAATACGAAACGTTATTTTTTCTCGCTGACAGAAGGAATATTCATCATCATAGTTGGACTGGCACTACCACTCATCATATAAGCTGGAAGGTCACCGCTCCATTTCTCAATCCACATTTTTTGAATGAGCAATGGTGTTAATGACTGCTGTATTTTTTCATTAGCGGCTGCTTGTCCGTGTGCCTTAATTACAATACTGGCTGAATCTCCCCGTGCCTCAGCAATTTTCTTGTTTGCTTCAGCAATACTTGTTTGTAACTGCATTTGCGATGTTTCTGCATTTTGTTTGGCAGTTATTTTCGCATTAATAGCAGCTGCTAATGTAGCATCGGAAGGGCGTGGTGTAGTAAGTATCGATAATTGATTTATAACTATACCATCCTTAATAAGCATATCTCCCAGTATTTTCTCAGCCATTCTTTCATATTGAGGGCGATTTGTGAGCAAGCTGTCTACAGTATATGTTCCTGCCAGATCATTCAATACCTTACGTGTAGTATTACGTATATAGGTATTCGAAAGCATAGACAAATCGTTCGTTTTAAACTTAAGATATATATGCGCAACCTTTTGCGGTACTACAGCATAGTTCATTCCAATATCTAAGTAAAAACCTGCACCACCTTTGCACCCAATAGACAACTCGTCGTTATTTACTGAACCTTCAGTAGATGAAGATGTCCACACAACGTGCTGCATACTGGTAGGAAATTTAATAACCTGTGAAAAGCCAGGCATATAGAATACCCATCCTACTTCTAAAGGTATACTATCTACTCCCCTATAATCACCTGAATTACTGATCTTAAAACCAGCCTCGCCCGGGTTGATTCGAGTGCAAGAGTTAGCAAAGCCTAATACCAATAATAAAGCTGCAACAGCAACAATAATTATCATTCGGGTGTTTCTGTTCATGCTTATTTAGTTGTATGGTAGTTAATTATTTTAGGAATCACAAAGGTTAACAGGAGAAGCAAACCAATTGATACAAGACCGCCTATAATATTCGCCGGTGTACTTTTCTCATTCATCATAGGGTATATCCATTGAATCATAGCATACACATATGCAGTTAATATAATAACTACTAAAAATATCTTTTTACGATTCAGTTTCTGCAATATATCGTTCATAGCTTAATGGTATTCTGCCTCAAAGGTAGCATTCAGCCAGAAATGACTGTACCTTATTAATAAAAGTTCAGTAGAACCTATTTCTTAAACCGGAAGCAAAGGCCCATTTCAAATGCAGAGCCGCTGATGGTAGTGGTATATCCACTACCCACGCTATTGCCATTTACTCCATTGGTAGAGTTAGTCATACTAAATATACTTGCCATAACCAGGAAGCCAATATGGCCACCAACATAAAACCTGGCATGTACACCTAAACGGGCAATGTTGCCTTTCGACATATACTGGTATGATTCATCACTATAACTTCCTTGCATACCCACTGAAGATGAACCAAACGATGCCACTACTGAAAAATCAGTTTTAGCTGTTGTCATGAAATGGTAATATCCATCAAGGGTAAAATCGGTTGTAGTTGCCTTTACAGTATTTGTATTGGCACTAAACTGGTAATACTTCATCGGGTCAATAAAGTAGAAATCGGTACCCGAACTTAAGCCAATGCCGATATGTTTGCTAATTCCATATTCAATTGCAATAGGATCCCGGTTACCATCTTCATGTCCTATTACTATATTTTTTTGTCCTTCACCTATGCTTGTAGTCTGGTATGTTCCACCCGTCCATCCTTCGCTAAGATTAATTATAAATGCACCCTTTCTGAATGCCTGTGCCGATAATGTATTGATTGACGAAATGCATAATACACAAACTGCAAATACTGAAATAGTAAGAGTATTCTTTTTCATATCGGTGAGATTTGATATGCAATGTACGAAATTATTTATGAAGAAACAATGCAACAGCTGCTTTCATATCTTTACACCATGAAAATAAAATACACTCTCATTCTATCTACTGCACTCTCTTTAAGCGTAAGTACTTTTGCGCAATATAGCGGTGCCGATTTCCCACAAGCCTACGGTTCGTTCAATGCAGGTTATGCAATGCCTATTGGTAGCTTTGGTGCATCAACTTCGGCTGACTGGACAGGCTATGCTAAAGGTGGTGCATCCTATACAATACAAGTAGGTATACCCGTGGCCCATTCAAACTTTGGAGTGGCTATTATGGCGGGTTACAACAATAATAAGTTCGATGCTGCAGCATATGGTACAAACCTTGCTAAAGCCGACACAGGTAATTCATATTCCACTGTAACTGTTGCTGCATACACACAATATTATTTAATGACTGGCCTCCTAGTCACCTCTAATACCATAAGTGGCTTTTCGGTTGATGGCCACCTGGAAATAGGAGTTGATTACATTAATTACCCTAACCCATATTGGACCACTACAAGTATTCGTTCACGTGCCCAGGCACAATTATTCTTAACAACCTCCCCTACTACTACATTGGCAATAGCTATTGGCGGAGCGGCTCACTATGCATTTGATAACGGTTTTACCGTATTAGCGAATATCAACTTTATGCACACCGGTGCATCAGCTAATACCACCTTGATAACTGACAATAAGGCCGGACAAACTATAACATATCCTACTAATTCAGTTTCTATGTCCTGTTTATCTATTTCCCTGGGGCTTGGATATTCGTTGGGGAATTGAACTTCCCTTAGTGTCTTTTCCTACTAATGGATCTAACCATTTATATACAACGGAATAGTGCGGATTGCCTGTATCAAACCCTATACATTCAAAGTTGACTTTAATTTCAGCGCCCTCTTTTATAGTATAGGTAAGGTTTATGTTACGCTTCCCCTCCAATGATTGTTGCACTATTTTAGAGTTATATAGCTTTTCGGCCGGAACATTAGGATAGGATACGGATATCTTAATTACTCCATCAAATAAAGGCCTGGTTGGGTCCCATGCAAATCGTTCAACAAAAAGAAACATCTCTTTTTTATTGGGATTTGAAAATGAAAATTCCTGGTTGAAGGTTCCCTTTTTCCCCTCCATGGTACTTGCCTTAAACTCGAATGATTTCTTTTTAAATGAAATTACTTTAGTAAGATCAACTACTTTCAGTTTGCTCTTCTTATTCCCTTGGGGAGGTTTTGGTGGAAAACGCTTCTTTCTCATAATGCATCAAAGATAGATTAAAATATGTGTGTGCTGTATCAACAGGCAATGGGTTAAAGATTGTTTTTTATCTTTATCACTTATGAAGTTCCCAAACCTCTTATTGTTCCTTATTCTTATTTGTGGCTGTCAATCTGCCATTGGGCAAAACAGGGCTATGGACTCAATGCATAATGCGTTAAAGACAGAGCAGGATGATACTAACAAGGTAAATACCCTTAACTTATTAAGTGGCAAACTGCGTGGAATAGCCAAGTACGATACGGCTTTGGCTTGTGCCAGCGAAGCTGCTGCATTAGCGGAAAGGCTCGGCTTTAAAAAAGGGATGACCGCTGCTTACCGCAATTTAGGAATTACATATGATTACCAGGGCAATTACCCCAAAGCGCTGGACTATGATAATAAAGCATTGCAGATAAACCAGGAAATAGGAAATAAAGAAGGCGTAGCGCGTAACCTAAGGAATATTGGAAACGTGTATGATGACCAGGCTAATTATCCTAAAGCGCTTGAATACGATATGAAGTCCTTGGCAATTGACCAGGAAATAGGAAACAAGAGTGGCATTGCTGCTGACCTTGGTAATATTGGCATTGCTTATAATGATGAGGGAAATTATCCTAAAGCGCTTGAGTATGATTTAAAATCGTTGGCGATAGATAAGGAGATGGGAACTAAAGATGGTATTGCAGCTGACCTTGGCAATATTGCAATTATATATGCCGCTGAGGGCAATTACCCAAAGACACTAGAATATGATTATATGGCTTTGGCACTGAACAAGGAAATCGGGCGGAAAATGGGAATAGGCTTTAATCTGAATAGTATTGGCAGTATTTATACAAAGCAGAAGAACTACAAACGAGCTTTAGCTGTGCTCGACTCGTCTTTAGATCTGGCTAAGAACATTGGTGAGAAGAACCTGATTAAAAATGCTTACGCTGAAATAGCTACACTCGATAGCGCAATGGGCAACTATAAAACAGCATTGCAAGATTATAAAAGCGCGATTGTATACCGTGATAGCCTTATTAATGAAGCGAATATTAAAGCCGATATGAATTTTGAGTTTGCTCAGAAAGAAGCGGCTAAGAAAGCAGAACAGGATAAGAAAGATGCCCTAACACAAGCTGATGAGCGAAAACAAAGGATCATTATTTGGTCGGTAGAAGGTGGACTAATATTGGTGCTTGTGTTTGCAGCATTTGTATTTCGATCATTACGAATCACCCGCAGGCAAAAGTTAGATATTGAAAGCAAAAGCAAGGTAATTGAAGAAAAGAATAAAGATATTCTTGATTCAATAATGTATGCCAAACGCCTGCAAGATGCCATTTTACCTCCATTAAGCCTTATCAAAGAACATTTGCCGGAATCGTTTGTACTATACAAACCAAAAGACATTGTGGCAGGTGATTTTTATTGGATGGAAGTAGCCCCCTTAAATTCCCCCGAAGGGGGAACCTTATTATCAAAAAGCCCTCCTTCGGAGGGTGGGGAGGCCGTTCTTATAGCCGCCGCCGATTGTACCGGACACGGAGTACCGGGTGCACTTGTATCTGTAGTATGTTCTAATGCTTTGAACAGAACAGTAAAGGAGTTTAAAATAACAGAACCGGGGAAAATATTAGATAAGGTTCGTGAATTGGTATTAGAGACCTTCGAGAAAAGCGAAAGCAATGTACAGGATGGAATGGATGTATCGCTGGCTTCCATAACTCCCTCCGAAGGAGGGATTCAAGTGCAATGGTCGGGTGCATACAATACTCTTTGGTATATAGAAAATGGCGTGATGAAAGAAATATCGGCGGACAAGCAACCTATAGGTAAAACAGATAATCCAAAACCTTTCACTACCCACACCATTACTTTGAACCCTCCTTCGGAGGACAGGGAGGCCGTGTCTTTGTATCTGTTTACCGATGGTTATGCTGATCAGTTTGGTGGCCCCAAAGGCAAGAAATTTAAATACAAGCAATTGCAGGAAAAGTTGTTAGCCATCAGTCGTCAGTCAATGGAAGAGCAGAAAAAGATACTGGAGCAAACCTTGGAAGACTGGAAAGGCGACCTTGAACAGGTTGACGACATTCTAATAATTGGTATAAGAGTTTAAATCCAATAGAGGAGATCCGCCTTGGGAGGATTGACGACATTCTAATAATTGGAATAAGGGCTTAAATCCTATTGGTGGCTAATGAATGATCAAATGAAAAGCATCGATGGCAAATCATCATTAATATCCTTTCGGTTATAATTACTTTTATCTGCCTTAGTACTCCTACCCTCTGTATCTTCAACCTTCGTATAACCAGTAACACTTTCTAAATTTTGATTATCACTATTGGTTTTAAATATATTGAACTCTAAAGGGTCCTGAGAATGATGAAGCATCTTATTATATATCGATCTTGAATAGATATCTTTCAATCCTGTTTTTATTTTGTAAAAGATATTCGGCTTATGGCTGATTACTGTTGTCATATGTAAATTTTAAATTGTTCTGTTTGCTTTACGTAAATATAGACGATTCAAACCCTATTTTATTTCTTTACACCAGTTAATAAATGTTAAAACATAACAAGCCTGCTGTTTTCCTTAATACTTATATACTTTTGTGGCCAGGGCTTAACATGGAATTATTTATTGGTAAGAGTTCATGAGAAAGATTTTCCTTTTATTGTTATTTACCTGCTTCGCATTTCATCATGCATATTCACAGCATCCTTCTGTATTCAGGTATGATTTTGATAAAAAGAAATACAAGATATCTTCGGGGGAACGAAAAGCAATAAAAGAACATATTCAAGAATGGCTTGCTTTACATGACACTATAAGTATGAAAGGCAAAATAAGTGAGTACCTATTTACACCTGATGAACAAATACTTGCTGACTGTGATTCAATAGGAGAAAGAGCCACTTATAATAAAACATCATTCAATGGCTTTCCACCTAAAGATACCGGGGCTTTTTTCGGAGCAGTTGTAATGATAAAATCAACACACTTCAACGTTGAAAAATATATCATCAACCTATCTTATTATTATCATGTGGTTAAGATATGGAACCCATCAAGGGTTTTATATTCAATAAAGCCGGCAAAGCCATTGGGTAATATACATACCTTCAAATAGCCAATTAAGGTTAAAATCTTTCGGAAAATGTCGGATTCTGTCGTTTTAAAATAATTTCAGGTTTTCCCTTTTTTTAATTAACACCTCATACTCAACCCTTTTAATGGGGTTACACTTTTTAGCTCCTAAAAAACGTAAATACCTGATAATCAATCACCAGGTTCTCAAAAACATCTAAATTCTGTAACCCTTTGTATACCCGTTGCCCTCTCCCTTCCTCTCCCAAGCGGGAAAGGCGTTACTTCTATCCCCCTTTGGAGGGGGCAGGGGGAGGAATGGCTTTGTCATCCTAAGCTCGTCGAATGGCCCCTCAGCAATAATTGTGAATTTCAGCTCGTGAACTCCTTACTGAATAATTAGCAAATCAGTGAATAATCCATTGGTTTCCCTCTCCTCGCAGGAGAGGGGTTGGGGTGAGGTCGCCTGCTTCTAATATTCTCTTCTTTCCCTACCACGCAAAGAAAAGAATGAAAAGAAAGGTCACCACTGCCTATAAATTGTTTAAAAATGTCTTGCCTTACACTAATCCATTTTCTCTTCCGACCAGCAATTTATAGAAGGTGGTTATTTAGTTCCATCTTAATCTCCCAACCCTTTGGAGAAAGGGAATGATTCCTTCTCCTTAGGGAGAAGGATACAGGATGAGGGCCTACTTATTATTTCAAAGAACGACTGATGTCGTTCCGGGGGAGATATGTAAGTGAAAAGCTAAAAGTGAATGGTTAAAAGCTCAAATACTTTTCATTTTTCACTGTTCGTTTTTCATTTTCTACTGCAAAGTTACTTCTCCACTCAATTTCATTTTCAAAAACCATACGAAGTTTTCAACAGGCCAATTTATTCTCCCCAACCTTTTTAGCTAACTTTACGTAATAGTACTATCGTTAGCAATACTTATTCCACTTGTGAAAACATATAAATATCTGCTCATTTTATTCGTCTCTATAAGCTTTAACTCTTCAGCCCAATCTTGGCTTTGGGCAAGACAAGGCACCACAAACTCTGACCTTACAGCGGTTGCTGCAGATTCTAAAGGTAATGTGTATATAACTGCACCATATTTTGATTCCATAACTTTCGGAAGCAATCATCTTTTCACTACTTTCGGATTAACAGGTGGTGGAAGTTATGTAGTAAAATATGATAGCCTTGGAAACATAGTATGGGTTACCCAACCCAAAGTATTTTCAGGCTATCCTAATGAGTTTCTTTATACTTTTTCAAATGCAATAGACAATAATAATGACATGTATATAACTGGACAGGATGCTGGGTTAGCGACTTTTGGAAAGGATAGCGTAACAACCGGAGTCAATGGATACGGGTTTATTCCATATTTAGTAAAATACGATGAAAATGGGAATGTGTTGTGGACTAGGCAGGCTAGAAATAATGAAATGAGTAATGATGTTGGACAAGGAGATGCTGTGACTACAGACATATTGGGAAATGTTTATATAACAGGATTATTTGAAGACACCCTTACTTTTGGGGCAGATACCGTGAAAGATATTATTCCAAATAACAATAACGTTTTTATAGTGAAATACGATACAAAGGGAAATGTATTGTGGGCAAAACAGGCAAATCTTTTTTCCTCCATGAGTAGTGCAAATGGTAATTCGGTTGGAACAGACCAATTGGGTAATGTTTATTTAACGGGATACTTTACAGGCACGATTAATTTTGGTTCCAATACTTTAAATGGTATAAACAATATTTCTTTGTATGATGTTTTTATAGTTAAATATAACCCCAACGGTAACGTATTATGGGCTAAACAAGGCAATATTCCTTCAAGTGCAAGTGGCGGTTCTGGCTACTCAGTAATTACTGATAAGGCAAATAATGTCTATTTAACAGGCTATTTCCGTGATACGCTTGCATTTGGTACAGACACATTAAAGGAGCAAGTTAGTAGAACAGGATTTGGCTTTTACGGTGATATTTTTTTAATAAAATATGATGCCAATGGTAATATACTCTGGACAAAAGAGTCTTCCAATACATCAGATACTACATGGGGTTGGTCTGGTTATTCTTTATCAATGGATGCATATAATCATATATATATGACTGCAGGAGGTTTTCTGCTTGGTACTGGCAAAGTTATCTTTGGAATAGATACTTTTTCATATAATGCAGTCGATAAAGATCCAGCTATTGCAATGGAACTTGATACTGCTGGTGAAGTCTTATGTTTTTCGAATGTAATTTCAGGGGGAGATGACCAGAGTCTACTTGTTAGTGATCCTACAGGAAAGTATGTTTATTGGGGTGGAGATTTTTGGACTTCAACAGTAGTTCTTGGTAAAGACACAATAGTACAATACCCTAATTCAACAGAATATCCTTTTATAGCACGTTGGCAGTCATGTACTGTTCCAATTGACACTAATCAGCTTCCCGTTACCCAAGAACCTTGTCATAGCTTGTTTATTCCAAATGCTTTTTCTCCGAATAAGGATGGCCAAAATGATATTTTATACGTGCGTGGAGATTGTATAAGTTCAATGGATTTTATAATATTTGACAGATGGGGCGCTAAGGTTTTTGAAAGCAATAACGTGAATTATGGTTGGGATGGAACCTATAAAGGTAAACCAATGAATACAGCAAGCTTTGCTTATTTTCTTAAAGCAGTATTATTAGATGGAACAACAGTTCAGAAAAAAGGAAATATTACTCTAGTTAGATAAAGCTTAATTCTTTCAAACAAAAAAGCCTCAATCCATTATGGATGAGGCTTTTTTTATCTCTTATTGCGGTCCGGACGGGACTCGAACCCGCGACCTCCTGCGTGACAGGCAGGCATTCTAACCAGCTGAACTACCGAACCGTTTTTTCAAAGAGAGGTGCAAAAATACACGATTTTCGTTATAAGCATAGAAAATATTTAAATCTTCTGCTTACCCTACCCTCTTAACCCCTACTACGGCTCGTTATCAGGCTGATTTTATTAATTGAACCTAAAAAAGAAAAACACTACAGCGGCCCATGCTTTTGGAACACCACTGGCGCTTCCTATACTGCTGCCCGAATCGTTCCTTACGGTTCCGTCATCATCAATTTTACCAATACTGCTGCCCGATTCATTGCGGATAGTACCATCGTTATCTATTTTACCCACGCTACTGCCTGAACCATTACGGATTGTACCGTCCGATTCAATTTTGCCTGTACTGCTGCCCGATGAGCTGCGGAGTTCCTGGGCAGAAACGGAAGTGCTGAACATAAAGACCATAGCTGAAACAGCTAAAACGGAAATAATCTTTTTCATGGGTGAAGGTATTTAATAGTTTGTAGATTAATGAGTTAACCCAAATATACTGTTTTCGTCATGAAAAGGAAAAGTTCTGTACTTATGCATTATATTTATCAAAAATTTAAACCCCAAACTATGAAACTTAAATACATATTACCTGCATTATTATTGCTGCCAATAATAGCCTGCAATTCATCTACCAACAGCGCAAGTCAAGACCAGGCAAAGACAGCATCTGATTCTACCAATACAAAATCAGGAGTCTATTTTGTAAACCTTAAAGACGGTGATGTTGTTAAATCGCCTGTTATAATACAAATGGGAGTTATGGGAATGACCGTAGAACCTGCCGGTGCAATAAAGCCAAACACAGGGCACTACCATATTATTATAGATGGCAGCTATACCGAAAAGGGCCAAATGGTTGCTAAAGATTCTACCCACCTGCACTTTGGTAAGGGCCAAACAGTTGATACACTCAGCCTGAAACCGGGTGACCATACCCTAACCCTTCAGTTTGCCGATGGTATGCACATGTCGTATGGTAAGGACTGGAGCAAGACAATTAAAATCACTGTACAATAATCACTATATACATAAATAGAAAAAGTCCGCCTAAGGCGGACTTTCTTGTTTTAAGCGGAATACGTATTAAGCTACAACTGCTTTGCCAGCCTTCATTAGCTCGTGTGCTCTTTCCAATGCTTTAATTTTGTTTTTAAAACCAACTTCGCCGGTAACTACTTTCTTACCATTATAGATAGAGATATCGGTAGCCGTGGTTCTTTCAGTCTTAACACCTTCAACATCTTTCATTTCCTTTTTATTCTTTTGGTAGATATTAAAATGCCCTACACGTGCTATGCACTTGCCCCTGGGTTGAATTGACTTTGCCATGATGTATTGTGTTATTTATTATTATTTTTCCAAGATACACCCATTAAACGGATAAATGCCGATTTATCTTGGTATTGGCAGATATTTCAGACATAATACCCGATTTAGGCCTTGGAAAAGGCAAAGCACAATAAAATAAGTAATTGGTGGATTGAAGCCTACTTTATAACTTTCATATTGAACACCATGTCTACAATAGCCATATAGTCATGGCCTGCTTCGCGCATATCTTCATCTTGCTCTTCGTAATACCAGTTGATATTAACCTTGCTGCCCTTGTGGTGTATCAATTCAAGGCGCTTAAAAATATCTAACAGGCATTTAGATGAAGTAGTATTGAAATAATCGAGTTGTATATCTAATTGAGTAACCGGGCAAGGATGTATTGCATACTGTTCAAGGCTCTCTAACAATGGCTTATAAAATTCAAGGGTGTTTTCTGCTATCGATACTCCCTTTAATTCAAACCTACCTTCTTTAAGGTCGAATTTAACCATGGGCGTTATAGGTGTACCTTCCAGCAAGATCATTTCCATACTTTCAATTATTTAAAACCTTTCGAATGTAAAGGTACGCATTTCATGAAATAAATAAAAAAGCCCCCCGAACACCCGGGAGACTTCTTTAATAATTAAGCAAAGACTACTTCTCGTCTTGCTTGTAACGGTAACCTAAAGCCTGGTGAAGAGATTTAATAGCTGCCTTGGTATCGGCAATTGCTGCTGCTTTATGGCCGCCAAAATCATCCGGTGCCTTTTCCATATAAGCTACGGCATCCTTCATTGCGTCAATAGCAGCCTCAATTCTTGGGTGCTTCTTTGCTTCATTCTTTTGAGAAATGGTGGTAAAAGCTGTTGTTGCAAATACACCTACTGCAAACGCTAATACTACACTTGCTGTTGTCAAATACTTTTTCATGGGGATTTAGTTTAATGTTATAGAACAAAAATAAAAAAAATATCAAAAAAACATAGGTTAATAATCAGAACCTTAGTAATACCTTCAAGTCCTGCAATTTTAAGCCCCCTATTTCAGTTAATACTGAATAGTTTATCAGTATTTTTTACTTTTGAAGGGTCAGCCTATCTATGTTAAAAAAACTGCTCCGCATATTCCTTGTTTTTCTACTGTTAATAGTAGTTGCCCTGTCATTGACCTATATATTCATTTCGCCTATTGCCAAATACATAATAGAAAAGAACAGCCTTGGCATGACGGGGCGGCGGGTAACTATTGGCAAAGTAAAAGTTAACCTTTCAAATGGCAGCATATATATTAAAGACTTAAAAATTTACGAAGCCAACGATACGGCTGTGTTTTTCGACTGCCACGACATTTACCTCAGGTTCAGTATCAAGAAAATGCTTCACAGTGAATATTGTATTGAAAAAGTAAAAATTGACGCTCCTGAGATTACCATTACCCAAAATGGCAACCATTTCAATTTCGACGACCTGGTTAAACACTTTTTGCCTGACTCAGCCGCACAAGCTGCAGCACCTAAAAATGGGCCGCCTGCTCATTATTATGTCGATAGTGTATTCATTAACAATGGCAATGTAACATACAACAATATCCCCATTCATAACATAATACGTGTTCACAACATAAACTTTAAACTGCCTCATATTGCATGGGATAATCCCCAAGCCAGCCTGCACCTTGATTTTAAATACGGCACCGGCGGACAGTTTAATATAGACCTTGATGCTGACCGCAAATCATTCGTGTACAACCTGGCACTTTCTATCGAGAACTATGATCTGAGCCAATACTATACCCCGCTCAATACTATTATAAAGGTATCGTCCCTTACCGGGCAGCTTAATTCTAAATTAAAGGTACATGGCAAATTCAACAACCCTAAGGACTTTGCACTGACAGGCTTTTTACATATTACCGACTTTGAAATAAAAGACGGAGCCGGTCGTAAGACCTTCGCCCTGGAAAAGCTTGCATTAGATGTTGACAGTATAAATGTGGGCAAGAATATGTATATATTCCACAACATTTCATTTGACAAGCCATACTTTGTTTTTGAAGATAATAAAGGTGGCAATAATATTAGTGAAATGATGAAGCACAAGGAAGTGCCTGTAAAGCTTGACACGACAAAAAGCAAATCGAAAACGGATTACTCAAACATCTTCACTCTTTTGCAATCAAGTGCCAAAAACATGGTTACTGATTTCCTGAATGCTGACTACCATTCTGATATTATAGCCATACGCAACGGAGAATTTGTTTTCACCGACAATACCGACGCACATAAATTCAAATACAAGGTCACAAAATTCAACCTTATAACCGATGAGGTTGGAGCTGAAAACAAGAGTGTTCTTTTCCATGCGTCGGCTAACCTCGACGATAGCGGAAAGCTTATTATGCGTGCCAACTTAACATATGATTTCAAACATAAACAGTTCAGCTATAACATAGATACCCTTAAGGTAACTGATGTATCGCCCATTGCCAAATACATGCTCGAAAAGAATAGTGTAAAATGGACCGGAAGGGAAATAACTACAGGTACAATAAAACTAAACCTTGTAAAGGGTAGCGTGTACATTAAGGACATTAAGATATATGAGCCTGACAGCATTAATACCTTCTTTGCTTGTCATGATGTTTATGTGAGAATAAACCTAAAGCAAATGTTCAACAATACCTATCACATTGAAAAAGTTAAAATAGATAACCCTGAAATTAGCATTGCACAAAATGTAAACCACTTCAATTTTGATGACATAATAGCCCACTTCTCAAAAGGGCAACAACCGGCTGATACTGAAAAAGGCCCCGAAATGCATTATTACATTGATAGCGTAATGATAAACCACGGCAATGTTACCTATACCAATGTACCGCTCCATAATACATACAGAATAACCGACCTGAACTTTAAGCTGCCACAATTATACTGGGATAACCCGGTAAGTAAAATACACGTAGATTTTAATTATGGTACCGGCGGTTTATTCAATATTGACATGACAGCAAATCGCAGTACATTAAATTATGACCTTGCGCTTTCCGTGAACAATTTCGATCTCAGCCAATACTATGCCGCCCTCTCTTCCTTTATGAGAATATCATCACTGAAAGGCGTATTAAATACTGACCTTAGTCTGCATGGCAAATTCAATAGCCCTAAGAATGTTTCGGGTACAGGCTACCTTTCGGTAAACGACCTTGAGATTAGAGACACAGCAAAACAGAAAATATTTGGCCTGGGGCAATTAACAATAGATATTGATAGTGTAAATGTTATGAATAGCATTTACTCGGTAAACAATATTGTGCTCGACAGGCCATTTATACGCTTCGACTATTATACAAAGGGCAATAATATTAGCCAGATGATAAAATACACATCTGCAGCCCCGGTAAAAGATACTGCTACCGGCCAGATAAAACCTGATTATTCTAACATATTCACACTATTGGCATCGAGCATAAAAATGATGACGGTAGATTTTGTAAATACCAATTACCATACCGATAGTATAAGCATACATAACGGGGAGTTTGTATACAATGACTATACATTGAACAATACCTTTCACTATGATATAAGCAAGATGGGCATTTCGACCAATGAAATAAACGCGAAGACAAAGAGTATCCAATTCAATGTAACTGCTACACTTAATGATACGGGCAAACTTGTTATGTATGCCGATATGGGCCTCGACATGAAAAACATGCTCTTTAAATATGATGTTAAACACTTGCGCATTCCTGATCT
Source organism: Bacteroidia bacterium (assembly GCA_035485295.1). Taxonomy (GTDB): domain Bacteria; phylum Bacteroidota; class Bacteroidia; order JABEUT01; family JABEUT01; genus JABEUT01. The sequence goes on along the minus strand of DATHOD010000181.1, from coordinate 6,799 downwards.
TAACCCCTATATGGAATATTATGTAGCTACTCCGTTCCTTGATGGGTATATGGATTACCAGAGTGTTGATTCGGTAATAAACAGGAATTTAAAAAGCACCAACATTATTCATGTAGAAAAACTTGAAGTAGGCAAAAAAACTGACAATATCCCTATTTATAAAATGCCTATACACCTGGCAGTATCATTGCTTAAAGATGAAAAAGGCAATATTGACTTACGGATACCTGCTAATGGAAACCTGGATGACCCTAACTACAAAATTGGCCCCTTACTTGGGCGTATACTTAGTGACATAGTTGTAAAAACAGCTGAATCGCCGTTTAAGCACCTGGCAAAGCTTTTTGAACATGCTGACCCGGAAGAAATGAAGCGGCTTGATTTTGAATATATGCAGGAAAAACTGGAAGACAAGCAACTGCGTAAACTGGAAGACATTTACAAAGTACTGGATAAGAAAAAAGAACTTAACGTAGAAATAAAACAGGTTATTGACAGTATTGAAGAAAAGTACGAATTGGCTTTATTTAGGGCAAAGCAGCAATATTTTACTGAAACACACCGTGTAGTGAATGATAGCCTTTTAAGCCGCCATAAAAGAAAGAAGGAAATGAAGATTGAAGACAAAATAGCCACGCAGGATTCAGCGTTTGATAAATACCTGAATGACAAGCTCCACCTTACCGGTACTGAATTAATAACCATAGAAGATAAGTGTATACAGCTAATAGGAGATTCCCTACTAAGCACTGATGTGCGCAAGTATATAGCATCGCGTAACAAAGAAGTGTTGGATTTCCTGGTAAAGAAAAAATCAGTTAATCCTTCACGTATTAAAGTAATTATGAATAGTGACTCATTATTAAAAAAGAATTATCCCGAGCCCGTGTTCGATATACAATACAAAGCAGAAGGCGATAAATAATACGCCTTATATACACACTACATTGTAAGCGCAAGTAATGCATACATCACGAACCACTACTTTTTATTTGACCCGCTATTTGATTTTGTTGCTTAGTTTAGGGCTAAGTAATAATGCTTTTGCACAATCGTCGCAATATAAAAACTATGGTGTAAAGGATGGCCTGCCAAGTTCTGAAGTATATAGCGTTATGCAGGATTCGAAAGGATATATGTGGTTTGGCACCGACCACGGGGCCAGTCGTTTCGACGGGTATTCCTTTAAATCATTTACACCCAGCGACGGACTTGCTGACCCTATGGTACTGGAATGTATAGAAGATTATAAAGGAAGGATTTGGTTCCGATCACTTTCTGGTAAATTAAGTTATTACTTCCATGATTCCATTTTCCGATTACCGGTTAACGATTCACTTGTTAAAGCACTAAACAATGGACTTATTCTTTCAATGGTCACAGACACCTCAGAAATTCTATATCTATCTGCCCATGGACGTCCTAGTCTTATAAGTATTGATTTAAAACACAATTACTCTATTTCGGTGATGCAATTACCATTCAATATTAATTATATAGGAAAATGCCATTCAAACAGACTCCTTTACGGGGATACTTTTTTATCATTTGTCAAAAATAAATCTGACACGGCTGGCTGCAATTACCTGTTATCGTCATTCAACATTAACTCTGGTAAAACTGTATTAACAAAATCATACGATTGGAAAAAGATTACGAAACATACATATTGGATGCATGATAAAGCTATTATGCTGCCAGATAACAAAACTGCAGTTTTGTTGGGTTCTGTATTTATGGTAATTGACAGCAACCAGATACTTAAAAAATATTCATTTGAGAATAGTCCGCTTAATATGACTGCTGACAAAGATGGAAATGTGTGGATAGTCTTCCAGGAAGACGCCCCTATATTGTATTCTAAAGGAAAAATAATACAGTATCCTGTTATTGATTATTTAAAAGACAAGCAGGTTACTTCCATTGCCATTGACGCGGAAGGAGCCCTTTGGTTCAGCACCTTGCATAGCGGGGTGTTTTATTTAAGTTCATTGAATTTTAAAACATGGAATAAAGAAAATGGATTACCTGGCAATAAACTGAATTTAGTTGCTGTGGCACCTGATCATTCCATATGGGTGGCAGTACAAGATAATCCAACACTTACTGTCATCCATAACGATTTATTGACATACAAAAAAATACCCTGCGCATTTGCTCAGTTTTCTATGACAGGTCTATTATTCATTTCACCATATAACATATGGGTAAGCAGCACATCGGGTTTATATATTCTCAATCGTAATAGTACCCTTGCGCCTTTTTCACATGGCCCGTATGGCACATATCAATTAGTACCCGATACTGAAGGTGTCTGGCTGAATGGAAATAGCACTATTGAATTATACAAACAAAAAGGCGACTCAATAAGATTATTAAAGCACACTTTATTTAAGGCTAAAATATACTCTATTTGCAAAAATAGTAACGGCGGTCTTTGGCTGGGCACATTAGCCGGCCTCTGGCGTTATATAAATGACTCCTTAATTGATTATGGAACCAAATACCCTGTCTTGAGAAATGGAGTCGATTATTTACAGGAATCAACCACTGGATGCTTGTGGATGGCAACACGTGATACAGGCGTTATTATGATGCAGAAGAACAAACTACTGCATCTTACTACAACAGAAGGATTGCTGAGCAATTTCACGAAATGCTTATGTATTGACTATAAAGGCAATGTGTGGGTTGGCACGCAAGAGGGCGTATCTCGCATTATTGTTCATACCGACAATATTGGTATATGCCATTTAGATACTATTAAGAATATGAACAGTGACAATCTTATTGAAGTAAATTATATTACCTGCGATAGTAATATGGTTTATGTAGCTACCAACAATGGGCTCACTTCATTCGATATGAATAAGATAGAATCCAATAAAACTCCTCCTCCTATCTACATTACTTCCATTAAGGTAAACAACAAAATATCATCATCTTCTACCGCGATGAACCTGCATTACGATGAAAACTATATTGCCATCAACTTCCTGGGTATTGCTTACCGTAATGCAGGCAATATTCAGTACCGATACAAAATGACAGGTATTGATACAGGCTGGATATATACAAAGTATACCAGTATTCAATACCCTAAACTAGAACCCGGCAGCTATACATTTAGTGTAAGCGCCATGAATAATGACGGTGTATGGAGCATTACACCTGCCGCTGTTAGTTTTATTATTGCCCCACCTTTCTGGGCCACATGGTGGGCCAGAACTGCTATGGGGCTTATTATCATTACACTTATATACTGGAGGATTAAAGTAGTGGAAAAAAGAGAAAAGAACAAAACGGAAGTAAGTAAGCAACTGGCTACATTCGAACTCAAAGAATTAAAAGCACAACTCGATCCTCATTTCTTATTCAACAGTCTTAATACACTTACACACCTGGTTGAAAAAGTACCTGCACAGGCACCTGAATTTGTAGAAGAGCTTTCTACTTTCTATAGATATACCCTATTACATCGTAACAGTGAATTTACTGAACTGAAAGCTGAAATGGAACAGGCTGAAAGATACCTGAAGCTGTTACGAATACGCTTTGGTGACCAGCTTAAAGTTGACTGGCACATTGATGAACAATACAAGAATTACCTTATCCCTACCAATTCATTGCAATTGCTTTTTGAGAATATAACCAAGCATAATGTAATAATGCCCGATAATCCTTTATGGGCCGATATTGCTACCAGCTCTATTCATTCACTTATTATTAAAAACCAGTTAAGGCTTAAACCTGTTCCTCCTTTATCTAATGGAATTGGCTTGAACAGTATTAATGAACGCTACAGGCTTATGGCTGCAAAAAAAATAAACATTACACAAACAACTGGATATTTTTCCGTAGAATTGCCCTTAATATCGCCACAAGAATATGAAGACATTAATTATTGAGGATGAAGCCCCGGCAGCAGCGCGCTTAAAGGGAATGCTTGAATTGTTAGAACCCTCGACTGAAATTTTAAGTATTTGCAACAGCGTGCAGTCTTCAGTAAAGTGGTTAAAAAATAACCCTGCACCTGAACTTATCATGATGGATATAGAGCTTGCTGATGGAAGAAGCTTTGAAATATTTGAAAAAGTAACCATCACTTCTCCTATCATATTTACTACCGCATACGACCAGTTTGCCATTAAAGCAATTAAATTGCATGCACTCGACTACTTAATGAAGCCTGTCAACAAAAAAGAACTGGCTGAAGCTCTGCAAAAGGCAAAGAATAAAGTAAATATTGCATCAACGGAATTATCAGAACTGCAACAAATAATTGCAGGCATGTCTGCCGGCAAACGCCCAAAAAAGCTTGCCATTAGTACTGTTGACAGTACACAGTTTGTTGAACTGGACAAAATAATCCGCCTGGAAGCAGATTCGAACTATACCCATATTTTTGTTAATGGAGGCCAAATGATAACAGTTTCACGCACGCTTAAGGAATATGAAGACCTACTATCCGGATTTGGCTTCTTCCGGGTTCACAAGGCGCATATCATCAATTTATCTTTTATAGATAAGCTGCTTAAAGGTGATGGAGGCTCAGTTCTTATGACTGATGGGAAAGCCATAGAAATCTCCCCATTGAAGAAAAAAGAATTAATGACCGCCCTTTCAATACGATAATTTAAAGGTATTCTTAGTTCTTTATCAATTTCAAAGTCTTGCTGCTTCCCGTAACTACATCCTTAACGTTTATAAAGTACATTCCTGCAGGCTGATTGCTTAAATCAATTGCGAATTGAGAATTGAGAATTGAAAGTTGTGTATAAACTTTTTCGCCCAGCAGGTTATATACTTCAACTGTATTCCTCATTCCTAATTCGTAATTATTAATTTTTAATTGAAATAAGCCGTTGCTTGGGTTCGGATAAACAATAATATCTTCATTATCTACCTTAACCTCATCAATTGCATTAGGAGAAGAACATGTACTTCCATCGCTATGTATGTTACACGTAAATATGGTAAATGCAGATCCCACCACCCTGTTCCATGCTACTATAGCTTCACCCCTATTAGTTCCTACCGCATTCTGATCGTAATTAGGATCGTAAGGATCATAATTGTATTCTGTACCGAATAATGAACCCGGAACTGACCAGCCTTTGTATACTTTTCCTGTTGAGTCAATACCAAGTCCGTATAACTCTTCCGGCGTTGGTGCTGTATTTACATAAAACAGATACAATCCTCCATTACCATCAAGTGCAGGATACGGATAAGCAGAATTTCCACCTTTGGTAATCAGTGAATCATTCCATAAAATGGTACCGTTAGGTTTCACCTTCATGGCAGCCACATCGTTAAACGTAACCAGGTTGTTATAGGCTATTAGCAGATCCTTATCTTTTTCCTGCAGCACTTCTACATAATCCACTCCATTATCTCCACCGGTTGTATCTCCAAACAAATATCTTTCATTTCCTCCGTTTAACAATAAAGCCCCGGTCGGGCTTATTTGCTGCATATATATTTCACCATTACCGCTGTATACCGATTCAACCCAAATAGCCAGGGCATTATTACTATTATCAGAATAAAGTGCCATATCATGGTTTACAGATATGTATACATCCGGACCAGATGAAACGGTTACACCATTTGTTGTCCAGCCTGCGGCAAGGTTTCCATTGGAAGTATTGTACTTGTTTATGATAAGCGAGGTGGCGCCTATTAATCCTGAAGCGTACATTACAAATACCGAATTACCATCGGGTGTCATTGTCAGTTTTGGCCAATACTCATATACGCCCTTAGTAACAGCTACGCCAGTTCCGTTAGCATTCCACCCGGTAGCTACATTTCCGGCGCTGTCAATATGCTGCAAAAACACATCAGCAGAATCAGGAGTAATGGTACTCTCAAAACGGGTCCATGCCACATAAAAGCCTTTATGCATATCGGTTACAATCATAGGATACTCGTCAATTACAGTTGCCCCGGTGCTCACCTGCACCGGGTTGCCACTATTCCACAAAGCCACACCAGCCGAAGAATATTTCTGAGCAAATACGTGGCTATAATTATTTGCAGGAGTATATCCATACCATGTAACTATCACGCCTCCATCTTCCGAAGTAATTATTTGTGCACCATAATAATCGCCCATATCTTTCGTAACGCTGTCACCACCAACCTTCCAACCGGCATGTTCCACTCCATTTGAATCGTATGATGCCAACCTTATTTTATTCAACGGAGATGTGGTTGTGGTTGTATCGGTTGCCTGCCACACCACATAATATGAACCATTAGCCGCTGCTGACACAAAAGGGCGATGGCTATCATTACTTGGTGTGAAAGACACCTGTGTTCCGCCTGATGCCCATTGAGCATAAGAAAGTGAAAAACTAAAAATGAAAAGTGAAAATGTAAGTAATAGTTTCTTCATAAGATGAGATTTATGGGTTAGAACAAATTTAATAAAATTGCTTTAGAATAAAAAGCATTTTATACTCCTGTAGGCGCGAATTTTCAATTCGTGTCAGTATAGCTGGTAATCTGAGATTACCGTTATTATTAAGCACTAATCACAGATTAGCGCTTACTAGGGTATAAGATTGCCACGTCGCTTCACTCCTCGCAATGACGTTTCGATTACTAATTATTAATTGCTAATTTGTAATTATTGAATGAGTGTCACTCTTCCAATATAGCTGGAAGCATTACCCTTCAGGTCATTGACCTCGATAGTATAGATATAGGTATCCTGCTGGCAAAGGTTACTACCTACAAAGCCATTCCATCCTTTGTGGATATCAAGAGTGTGATATAACTCTTGGCCCCA
>DATHOD010000180.1:0-27056 GCA_035485295.1 Bacteroidia bacterium | reverse complement strand
GCCAATATGCTAAGGCTACCTGTAGGTGCAACTGTGCTGATAGATATATTCCTTCTGCCCAACTTCATCATACGGTTGTATACATCAGGCATTTCTTTCTGCATCATTTGAACGAATTCTGAAGTGTTCTCTATCTTAGGATCGAAACCTTCGAAAGAACCACGTTCAACTGCCATATCAATAGAGCTGTTGAATTCAGCTTCGCACTTGGTGTGCATTAACTTTTCTACTTCAGCCATTGCTTCTTTAGAATCGAACTTATGGTTAAGCGCAGCCATTGCATCGCCTAATGCTGTAAAGCCAAGGCCTGTCCTCCTACCCTTCTTACCTGCATCGTAAAGCAGTTTCCATGTGTCTACTTCCACCGTTTTAATGTCAGATGGTTCTTTGTCGCTTAGTATCTTTTCCTTAATTCTATCAATAGCTTCTAATTCAAGATCAACTAAGTCGTCCATCAAACGTTGCGATTCGTAGGTAACTTCATAGAACTTCTTATAGTCGAATGAAGCCTTAGCAGTAAATGGATCGTTAACGAAATTGTATAGGTTTATAGCGATAAGCCTGCAGCTATCACCACCTTGCATTGCTATTTCAGAGCAAGGATTAGTAGATACATTCTTAAAGCCAGGATATACTGAAGAGGTAGAATACTTGTGCTGACGATCCCAGAAAATAAGTCCAGGTTCTGCGCTTTGGTGAGCAGCCTTAATAATGGTGTTCCACAAGTCGCGTGCCTTTACTGTTTTAGTAACAGAAGGAGTAGCTGATTCTATTGGGAAACGGTGTGTGTAATCCTTGTTATCTACTACAGCTTGCATAAACTCGTCAGACAAGCGTACAGATATATTAGCGCCGGTTACCTTGGTAAGGTCTTGCTTAATATTAACGAAGTTCTCCACATCTGGGTGAGCAACATCTATAGTAATCATTAACGCACCGCGCCTGCCGTTTTGAGCAACTTCGCGTGTGGTGTTTGAAAATCTTTCCATGAATGATACTGCACCGGTAGTTGTACCGGCAGAATTATTCACTGACTGGCCTGAAGGGCGAAGTGTAGAAATATCGATACCTACACCGCAACGGCGCTTGAACAATTGTGCCAATTGCTGGTCGGTATGCATAATGCCTCCGTATGAATCATATATTTCGGGAAGAACTACGCAATTAGATAAAGAAGCAACAACGTGCTTGTTACCTAAGCCAAACATTACGCTTCCTTGCGGAATAACATATTTAAAGCCTTTGAACAGTTCGAATATTTTTTCTTCAGTAAGTAATCCTCTTTTCTGGCCATACTCTGAAAGTTGGTTGTGCCTGCCGTTTAAGGTAGCGAATTCAGAATACTCCTTTTCTTTACGGGCAAATTCATGCGCCATACGACGGTGCATATCATCAGGGGTCGATTCCTGAAGGTTGCCATTCTTGTCGCGTAATGCGTACTTGTTCATCCATGTGGATGCTGCCATTTCGTCTCCTCCGAAATACTTAATGCATTTTTCGCGGATTTCGTCGTAGCTCAATTGAGTTTTGGTTTGTGTTGTTGTTTCCTTGATCATCTGGTCGGTAATTAATATAGATTACATTTTTTTGATTTTTTTACTTTTTAAAAGTGTAATCGCAAAAGTATAATCTCAGCTTTTTGTAGAACACCATGTGGGTTCTATTTTTTTAACATGGTTATTAACACTCGTCTGGAAACGCCCAATTACAGGGCTTTTACGACGAAAATTACTTTTCAACAATTTATTGACGTGTCATCAGAAGCAGACCTAAATCCTTATAGGGGATTTTAAATTGCTCACCTAAATATTTATTGGTTAACATTCCTTTATAAATGTAAACTCCGTTCCTTATTTGCTGGTCTTGTTTTATCAAATTATCCATACCACCCTCATCGCCTACTCTTAAGAGTATAGGAGTGAAAATATTGCTAAAAGCTATGGATGCTGTACGTGCAACGCGTGATGCAATATTGGGTACACAGTAGTGAGTTACACCATGCTTGCGGAAAACAGGGTCGTTATGACTGGTAACACGAGAGGTTTCAAAGCAACCTCCCTGGTCAATACTTACATCAACAATCACCGAGCCTACCTTCATGTCGCTCACCATTTCTTCAGTAACCACACAAGGCGTGCGCCCGCCTGTAGAGCGAATTGCACCAATAACCACGTCGGCAGATTTTAAGTGGCGTGCCAATACGCGCGGCCTGATAGTAGATGTAAACACACGCGCACCTACCATAGTTTGCAAACGCCTTAACCTATATATAGAGTTGTCGAACACTTTTACAATTGCCCCCCTACCCAATGCTGCACGGGTTGCAAATTCACCAACCGTACCTGCACCTAATATTATTACTTCGGTAGGAGCAATACCCGATACACCGCCCATTAATAGACCGGGGCCATTGTGTACGTTACTCAAATATTCTTCGGCGATTGATATAGATGTACCACCCACAATTTCGCTCATAGAGCGTATTACAGGGAATATACCCGACTCATCCTGCAACCAGTCGAATGCTATGGCATTGATCTTCTTTAACATCAAATGCCTTAAAAAATCTTTAGGCTGAACGGTAAGCTGCAATGCCGAAATAAGCGTTTGGCTCATATTCAGCATATTGGTTTCGTGCAATAAAGGTGGTGTTACCTTTAAAATAATATCTGCCTTATATACATCTTCAGGTGAGTAAACTATCTGTGCACCAGCTTCGCTATAATCGCTGTCTTCAAAGTGAGCATTTTTACCGGCACCGGTCTCTATCATTATCTGGTGGCCATTGTTAACCAACAACGCAACATCATCGGGTACAAGAGAGATACGGTTTTCTTGTGAGGATATTTCCTTAGGTATACCAATAAGCAGGCTACCCTTTTTCTTGCCTACTTCCAACATTTCTTCCTGTGGAATAGCTTCCCTTGATAATGATTGCTGTAGTTCTTTAGATGTTTTCATACAGTTTAATTCTACGCTTTGCTTAATTAATAATTTTCTTCACGGCTATGCTTAATTAATAATTAGTAATTAGCAATTAATAATTTTGATTTCTATTTCTAATTTCATTTTTCACGCAAAGAAGCAAAAGCACACTAAGTATTGTTTTTCGATTGCTAATTATTAATTACTAATTGTTAATTCTCTGCATCCTTCCTTTATATCTATTATAACCTTCACCGCATCCTCCGGTATAAGCTCCTTTACCATCTCCGGCCATTCAACAAAGCAATAGTTACCGGAATAAAAGTATTCTTCGTAACCCATATCGTATGCCTCCCTAACATTCTTTATCCTATAAAAGTCGAAGTGATAGATTATGAGGCCCTTAGAACCTTCATATTCGTTCACCAACGCAAATGTGGGGCTGCTTATATTGCCTGCTACGCCCAGAACCTTACAAAGATACTTAATAAAAGTCGTTTTTCCACTCCCCAGGTTACCGGAAAATGTGAACACCCTATTGTTCTTAAACTGGCGTAATAAAGCCTTAGCTATCTCCTCTAGTTCTTTCTCTTCTTTTATCTTGAATTGCAGGGGCATAAACCATGTTTTTGTTCCATACAAAGGTACATAAGTTCTGGTTTTTCTATGTAGCCCCGACATTTATGTCGGGGGTTTCAGTGCCTCCCACTCCCCAGCCCCTCTCCCGGGAGAGGGGAATAAAGGGGTGAGGGTTAATTAATCCCCGACCTGAAGGGCGGGGCAATTTAAAATATCCAAATAACTTATCACTAACCTCTAATCACTCTATTATAAGCTTCCCGCTTCCAACCAATTCTCCCTGCTCGGTTATTACTCTATATAGGTATATGCCCAAGGGCTGATTGCTAAGGTTAATTGAAAATTGAGAGTTGAAAGTTGAGAATTGGGAAAAGATTTTCTGTCCTAATTCGTTATACACTTCAACTGATAACTGATGACTAACGACTGACGACTCAACGGTGAATACACCGTTGGACGGATTCGGAAAAACTTTCAACTTTTCACTTTCAACTTTCAACTCACCTATGGCGCTAATGCTATCTGCATAACTACTGTCGGGACTTACTATTACATCGTCTATATAGTAGTATGCCGCTGTAAACGGAGAATATGAAGGTCCCAAGTATCTGATACTACTTAATGAATCATTTTTAAAATTACCTATTATAATATACTTTTCTCCACCCTTCGCTATAAAGCTCCCAGATATTTTCATCCAATTCATGGTACCTGACAATTCTTGCTTCTTTGGGTCATTAGCAACTTGAGGTATCAAATAATACTTGACTGAATCCCCACTCAAATTCAATGCAGAATCGGAAAGATATGCACCCATATCGCTACAGGCATAAACAGAACTATCTCCCAAGCTGGTATAAAAAGTAACATAGTACCTTACTCCAACCTTAAGTGAGTCCATCAACTTCGCTTGTATATAGTTTCGCATATTATAAATGCCCGTTTTACTATAAGGGAAAGTAGTATCAGTTGTACTGCCATTCTCAAATGTTGCCATGATAACATAAGCTGAGCCTGTATGTGCATGCTGGAATCCCACATAATTATAAGGCACTCCAGCAGAATAATATTTAGGGAAAGTGTCACTACAATTGGCAGTACAGTAGCTTAATATTCCTGCTGCTTCTTGACCAGTCCAATCTGTGACATAACCATTGAACTCATCTAGTTGGCTTATGCAGGCTATATAATTCTCAAACGAATAATTTGGCACAAGATTTTGCGCTTGAATAGAATAAGTAAGGAATACAAAAAAGCAAAGTAGTGGTATTCTTTTCATTTACTAAAGGTACGTATTCTTAAAGACCGTTATTCAATAATTAGTTTACCGCTTCCTATCAACTCTCCTTGCTCGGTTGTTATCCTATATAAGTAAATACCAGAAGGCTGATTGCTGAGGTTAATTGAAAATTGAGAGTTGAAAGTTGAGAATTGGGAAAAGATTTTCTGTCCTAATTCGTTATACACTTCAACTGATAACTGATGACTAACGACTGACGACTCAACGGTGAATACACCGTTGGACGGATTCGGAAACACTTTCAACTTTTCACTTTCAACTTTAAACTCGCCAATGGCGCTAATACTATCCGCATAATTACTATCAGTGCTTACTATTACATCATCTATAAAATAATATGCATTTGCCCAATTCATCAGAGTATCTCCTCGATTTGATTTTACAGGTATAGTGTCGCTATGAGCATCGTCTTTAAAATTACCTATTATAATATATTTTTCTCCACCTTTGGCAACAAAACTTCCAGCTACTTTTATCCAGTCAGTAGTATCTTTCAAGGGATTATATAATGTATCATTTGTTACTTGTGGAATAAGATATGATTTTACATCCCAGTTATTATAAACTAAAGCAGAGTCTGAAAAGTAGGCTTCAATATTATTACAGGCATATTTGTAATTATCCGCAAGACTAACATAAAAAGTCAGAAAATACTTTGTGCCCGCTACTAAGGGGCTTGTCAGACTATCCTGAATATAACTCCTTTCATTAATGACTGTTTTAACAAACGTGTAAATACCTGCATAGGAAACCCCAGTGCGAGCATATTGGTAACCATAAGCATTTGAAGGAGTATTAACTATTGAATCTCCAACACATTGAGTATAATAACTTGGTCCTCCTCCCCCTCCTCCTTCCCATAGGGATACATAAGCTGCAAATTCATCTGGACTGGTTGGGCATTGTAATTTATTCTCAAACGAATAATTAGGCACGAGATTTTGCGCTTGTATTGAAAAAGTAAGGAATACAAAAAAGCAAACGAGTGGTATTCTTTTCATTTATTAAAGGTACGAATTCTTAAGAAATGGCTTGTTGAAAAATAAATTAATAATATATTACATATTGTAAATATTATGGGTAAATTTGCTCACTGATTTGCTTATTGTTTTTAATGGTGTTCGCGAGAGCTTCGCCGTTGTTATCCGCCCACACCCCTGCCCCTCTCCCCACGAGGAGGGCATATATCCCGTCAGCCCAGTAAAATGAAAATATCATATATTTATAAGAAATCTTGTCCATGGAAAGTACCTCAGGAAATACTGATGAAAATATTAATAAATTAGCCGGACTAAGACTCTGTGGTTTCTATGTTTCAGATGAATCAAATTTAAAGGCTATTGGTAACCTTCACTTGTGCAATGCTTCCGAACGGAAGCTATCCTCACATAATAGTGACGATAGAAATTCAGGGAATACCGGAATCGAATCTGATAGCAATAATTGATACTGGATCTGATAAGACATTAATTAACAGGGAACTTCTTGATAAAATGCAATGGGTTACTGAACCAGGAACGATTACTCGCAATGGTTTAAATGGAACTATTCAAGTAGAAGTCTGTAAGAATGCAAAGATTACTTTCCCAAATAGTCTTTATGAAGATACAGTAGATGTTGAAGTTTTTACAAGCCAAAATCATGGTGCCGTTATGTGTATTTTAGGAACAGACATTTTAAATAAGTCCATTATTATTTATAATGGTCCCGCAAATATATGTACTCTTTCATTCTAATTTTATTTTGTCTATATTTGATATATGACAAAGAAGGCAGTACATAAGCGAAAGAAGCCCAAGACAATGAAAGAAGTAACAAAAGGGTTTGAGGAATTCATCAAGAAACATAAGAAGAAAAGCAATTCCAAAGCTGGCTTCGATAAACTATTAACAAAGGCTACGCAACGAACCGCTGCAAAATAAGTTCAAACATTTCTTCAGGCCGCACTCGGTTTTCATAACGAAAAATATTCTCTGCGATATACTTTGGTAAGTGCTTTCTACTTACATGTATATGAGTGCCTTTAATCATACGCTTCAACAGAGACCAATGTGCCTCTAACGGATTGGTCGTATAACCACTTTCGTTAACGTATATTTCTTTTTCATGGTTCACGATCTGGTGATCTTTGAATTCTTTCTTCAATCCAGAATATCCGCCAAATCCGTCAGATATAATGATAGAATCTTTGTGTACATTATTTCTGATAATGGGTTTTAAAACCTCACCGCTTGGTTCTCCATCCAATACAATGGCGACTATATGTCCTTTATCGTCGAGCATCCCAAATACACCTACCTTACCAGAATGACCAACAATCTTTTTTCTCTTATGTTTATGTTTGTTCTTTTCCAATCCACCAATAAAAGTTTCATCCAGAATTACAAGCCCTGTTAATTTATCTGAGGAATTTGATAGCATAAGCTTTCGAATCTGGTGGCTCATTCTATGTGCAGTCTTGTATGTTATTTTTAATTGTCGTTGCAATTCCTTAGCCGCAACACCATTACGGGTAACAGTATATAAAAAAATGGCGTAAAACCATAATATAAGTGGTGTCCGTGTTTTTGCAAATACAGTACCTGCCATTGGATGCAATTGATAACCGCACTCGACACACTGATAGCATGGTCGGGTTAGAATCCTTCTGAACTCTGCTTTCACAACACCGCACCTGGGACAACCGCCGAGCTTGGCATACTTAACCTGAAATAGTTTTTCCAAACACGCCTTCTCATTCGGATAATCCTTCCGAAATTGAGTTATACTATAAGTCTTTTGCTTGGATAGTTTAGGCTTCTTAACTTTCATTGCTTCTTCTATTTGTCCCTTATACGTAAAATAGGCACAATTGTTGCAAGACAACCCTACAACTATATGGTTAACAGCATATTAAAAGCAGATGAAAATTGCTCTACTGGGCTGATGGGATATATGCCACGAGGAGAGGGGATGAGGAAGGGACTGTTCTTTGAAATATTGCCCACTCCCTTACCTCTCCCACGCGGGAGAGGCGTTACTTACTCTCTATAGATTTAGGGTAAGCCAAGGGCTTGACAAAGGTTGACAGATTTTGGGTGTTTTTGAAAATCTCATAATTGATTATCAGGTGTTTATATTTTTTTGAGGCTAAAAAGTGTCAACCCATTTAAATATCGAATATTGAATCATGAAGTAAAATGGCAGCAAAACGATTGACCCACAATAGGATCAATCTAAAAATGCAACACAAAACATCGTTCTGTGTCTAAAAGTGTTGCATTTTCTGCCCTCACCCTTCCCTCTCCCATGAAGGAGAGGTGTTACTTATTCTTAGTGTCCTTTGTGAGGCTGTTTGCTTTATGGGCTTTGTGGTAATCGGTGGAATAGATTCTTCACTACGTTCAGAATGACAAAAAACTCTGCGCTCTTTGCGTCTTTGCGAGAACATACCCAATCCGTCGCCACTCCATTGGATGGGATTAATTCGTGTAATTCGTGGCTACATTTCGACAAGCTCAATGTGACGAGACATACCCACCCCTAACCCCTCCACAGGAGGGGATTTCGAAATTCGATATTCAATATTCGTTATTGGATATTCGCCTGATTATTTAGGAGAAAGAGCGATGAAAGGAATAATGATCTCTTCCAGGGAAATACCACCGTGCTGGAAGGTATCCTTATAATAGTTAACGTAGTAGTTGTAGTTATTAGGATATGCAAAGAACCTGTCCTCTTTCACAAACACAAACACGCTGCTCACATGCTGGCGTGGTAAAAAGGCATCAAGCGGGTTCTTAATGGCAAACACATCCTTTGGCTGATAAGTAAGGCTCTTGCCTTGTTTATACCTAAGGTTGGTATTGGTGTTCTTATCGCCTATTACTTTAGAAGGTGTAGTAACCTTTATAGTACCATGGTCAGTAGTGATGATAAGCTTAGCCTTCATTTCAGCTACTTGCTTCAATATTTCGTGCAGCGGAGAATGCTGGAACCATGACAAGGTAATGGAACGGTATGCCGCATCATCACTCGCTAATTCACGTATCACTTCCATTTCGGTACGGGCATGCGAAAGCATATCTACAAAGTTGTAGACTATCACATTAAGCTTATTGCCATTAAGGGAATGTATATTCTCAGACAATTGCTTACCGGCTGCGTAATTGGTAATCTTGTTATAAGAGAACTTAATGTTTTTAGCCAGCCTCTTTAAATTGCCTTCCAGGAAATCGGCTTCGTGTAAGTTCTTGCCGCCTTCTTCCTCGTCATTCAACCACATACCCGGGTGCATCTTTTCAATCTCTGATGGCATTAACCCAGCAAAGAGTGCATTACGCGCATACTGCGTACATGTTGGCAGAATACTGAAGTATGATTCTTCCTTATCTACCTTAAAGAGCTCTTCAATAACCGGTTGCAACACTTTCCACTGATCGTAACGAAGGTTATCAATAACTAATAAGAATGTTGGCACCGCTTCTTTTTCCACCAATGGAAGAATCTTGTTCTTCATTAGGGTATGCGACATAATTGGAATATCGGTCGCTTTGCGTTGTAACCAGCTTATATAGTTCTTCTCAATAAACTTAGAAAACATGGTATTGGCCTCATTCTTCTGCATCAGGAACACTTCCTTCATGCTGCTATCACCGGAGGTTTCCAGTTCCAGTTCCCAGTATACAAGCTTCTTATATATCTCTTCCCATTGCTTGTAGTTCAGGTTATCAGAAAGCATCATACCTATATTACGGAACTCCTGCTGATAGCCCGAAGTTGTCTTTTCGCTTATCAGTCGGTTCTTATCGATGTTCTTTTTAATAGAAAGCAATATCTGCCCCGGGTTAACAGGCTTAATAAGATAGTCGGATATTTTAGAGCCAATAGCATTATCCATAATGGCTTCTTCCTCGCTCTTGGTGATCATAACCACCGGCACACGCTGGTTAATGTTCTTTATCTTACCTAATGTTTCAATACCGGAAATGCCCGGCATATTTTCATCAAGGAACACTATATCGAAGTTGGCTTTGCCGAATTCTTCCACTGCATCGTTACCATTGGTAACCGCTTTTACATCATATCCTTTTTCTTGCAGGTATAGTACGTGTGGCTTAAGAAGATCTATTTCGTCGTCCGCCCAGAGAATGCTTATTTTTGCCATTTTTGCCGAGTATTAATTAATTACAATTCTATCCTTTACAAATATAACGCAACTTATAGTCGGATATTGGATAGCGGTTGTGAAAAAGTGTTAAATACCCATACTACCCTCTCTATAGTAAATAAAGAGGCGAATAAAATACAAAAGAGATAAAGAAATGATCAAGAGAAAGATAGTAAACGACCCGATATATGGCTTTATTACCATTCCCGATGGTATTATATTCCAATTAATAGAGCATCCTTACTTTCAACGCTTACGAAGGATACAACAACTGGGAATAACCAGCCTTGTTTATCCGGGTGCTATTCATACCCGCTTTCACCATGCACTGGGTGCCATGCACCTTATGCAGAATGCCATTGAAACACTAAAATCGAAAGGCATTGCAATTACTGACGATGAAGAAGAAAGCGCCAAAATTGCCATCCTGCTTCATGATATAGGCCACGGACCATTCTCACATATATTAGAGCATAGCATAGTACACGGTGTGAACCACGAATACCTTTCAGAGCTATTGATGGAAAGGCTGAACAAAGAATTCAAAGGCAAACTGATATTAGCGATAAAAATATTCCGTGACGAGTACCATAAGAAGTTCCTGCACCAATTAGTATCAAGCCAATTAGATGTTGACAGGCTCGACTACCTTACCCGCGATACCTTTTTTACAGGTGTGTCGGAAGGTGTAATAGGCTACGACAGGATAATAAAGATGTTAAGTGTAGCTAACGGACAGCTTGTTGTAGAAGCCAAAGGCATTTATTCTATTGAGAAATTTATTATTGCCCGCAGGCTTATGTACTGGCAGGTTTACCTGCATAAAACAGTATTGGCAGGAATGGAGATTTTGGTAAAAATTCTGCGCCGTGCTAAAGAATTAGCTGATAAAGATGTAGAGCTTTTCTGCACTCCACCATTGAGAGAATTTCTATACAACCATTACGGCAAGAAGGATTTTGAAAAGAACCCGAAGCTTATCGACACCTTTGCCAAGCTTGACGATTATGATGTAATGAGTGCCATAAAAGTCTGGATGAACCATAATGACTTTATCCTATCTACTCTCTGTACATGGATGATTAATCGCACACTCTTTAAAACAATTTTGCAGGATAAGCCATTCACTCAAGCACAGGTAAAAGAAGTGCAAATAAAAGTTGCCCTCAAATACAAATTATCTGGTAAAGATGTGGAGTACTTTGCCTGTGCCGATGAAGTAGTAAGCGACATTTACAGCACCCACCAGGTTCGTATAAACATTCTTTATCCTGATGGTAAAATAATGGACTTCAGTAAAACATCGGATAACCTGAATACCGCGGCACTCAATAAAAAAACCAGGAAGTACTTTATGTGTTATCCGAAAGGATTGAAGTGAGAAAACAGAAAAAAAGCATTTGAAAGTTATTCACATTCTCCTTTTAAAATCTATTATTCAGGACAAAAACAAACAAGGAATTTATTTTTACCTTTGACCTATGGAATACTCAGCACAACAAATAGCAGCACTCGTAAAGGGTGAAATTGAAGGTAACCCTGCTGTTACCGCAACTAAACTTGATAAGATTGAAGAAGCAGGGCCAGGCTCTCTAACTTTCCTTTCTACACATAAGTACATACCTTTTCTTCAAAACACAAAGGCTTCCATAGTTATAATCACCGATGGAATAACAGATGAAAGGCCTGCAAAGACAACCACTCTGATAAAAGTAAAAGACTCCCGTGATGCATTTGCCATACTGTTGGATGTATATCATAAGCAACAATTAAGCAAAAATGGCATTGAGCAGTTCGCGGTTGTTTCACCTACAACCAAAATGGGCAAGGATGTTTATGTTGGTTCCTTCTCATATATAGGAGATGATGTACAGATAGGTAATAATGTCAAAATATTCCCTGGTGTGTATATAGGCGACAACACACGCATAGGTGATAATTGCATTATTTATGCAGGGGTAAAAATATATCGTGCGACTGTATTAGGGAACAACTGCACCCTACACTCTGGTGTGGTTATTGGCGGTGATGGCTTTGGCTTTGTTCCTAATAATGAGAATACTTACCGTAAAATGCCTCAAGTAGGCAATGTAGTAATTGAAGATAATGTTGAAGTAGGCTCGAATAGTACAATCGACAGGGCAACTATGGGCTCTACCATAATTCGCAAGGGAGTTAAAATAGACAATCTTGTTCAGGTAGCCCATAATTGCGAGATTGGCGAAAATACTGTACTTGCGGCACAAGCTGGCGTGGCAGGTTCAAGCAAAGTGGGCCGCGATTGTATGATTGGCGGGCAGGTTGGTATCATTGGCCACCTTACCATTGGTAACAGGGTAAAAATTGCGGGTAAATCAGGCATCGCTTCTAACGTACCAGATGATGCTGTATTGCAAGGTTCTCCGGCACTGCCTCATATGGATTTCAAGAAATCATATGTAGTATTTAGTCACTTACCTGAGATAAATAAAAAGATCCGCGATTTAGAGGATAAAATATCCAAATAGCTTAGTGATGTTTTTTGCATAACCTCTCTAAAAAAAGCTTATTATTGTAGATTAAAATGAGGGTATTATCCTCATATCTAATTCTTTGTTATGAGCCAAAAACAACGTACTATAAAGAATTCTGTAAGTGTAACCGGCAAAGGCCTTCATACAGGCATTGTGGCTACAGTTACCTTTAAACCGGCACCGGTAAACCACTGGTACAAGTTCAAGCGAATTGACCTGCCCGGTGAACCAGTTATCGATGCTGATGTGGATAATGTTACAGATACTGAAAGAGGCACTACTTTACAGCAAAATGGTGGCAAAATAGCTACTACTGAGCACCTTTTGGCTGCTTTAGTAGGCCTTGAGATTGATAACGTACTTATAGAAGTTAATGGCCCTGAAATACCCATTATGGATGGCAGCTCAATGCCATTTGTAGAGGCTCTGGAAAAAGCCGGTACAGTAGAACAGGACGCTGAAAGGGTATATTTTGTAGTTACTGATAACCTTACTTACGAAGACGTTAACAAACGAATTGAAATGCTTGCTGTACCACAGGAAACCTATAGAATGACCGTTATGGTAGACTATAACTCACCTGTATTAGGCACCCAGCATGCTACTATATACCAGGCAAGCGAATTCAAGAAGGAAGTAGCGGCTTGCCGTACCTTTGTATTCTTGCATGAACTTGAACTTCTTCTCTCCCACAACCTTATTAAAGGCGGTGATTTAGACAATGCTGTAGTCTTGGTTGACCGCGAGATCCCTCAGGAAAAACTGGACCATTTGGCTAAGGTTTTTAATAAGCCAAACGTAAAGGTTGTTGCCCAGGGAATACTCAACAATACAAAACTGAAATTTTTTAATGAGCCTGCCCGCCATAAACTACTTGATATGGTTGGTGACCTTGCATTAGTTGGTATGCCTATTAAAGGACATATTCTTGCAGCAAGGCCGGGGCACTCAGGTAATGTAGCTTTTGCTAAGAAGATAAAAGAGGCCATTAAAAAGGAAAAACTTAAAAAAGGTGCTCCGCATTACAACCCTTCAGCGGAGCCGCTTTTGAATGTAACGGATATTATGAAGTTGTTGCCGCACAGGCCTCCTTTCCTTTTTGTAGATAAGATCATTGAACTTGGTGAAACATACGTAGTAGGTGTTAAGAATGTAACCATGAATGAAGATTTCTTCCGCGGTCACTTTCCTGGAAGCCCTATTATGCCAGGTGTATTACAAATTGAAGCCATGGCACAGACAGGCGGTATATTAGCTCTTAAATCAGTTCCAGACCCTGAGAACTACCTTACCTATTTTATGAAGATAGATAATGTTAGGTTCCGTAACCAAGTATTGCCGGGCGATACTCTTATCTTCCATCTTGAATTGTTGGGCCCTGTACGCAGAGGCATATTCCATATGAAAGGCACAGCATACGTTGGCGATAAGATTGCCACTGAAGCAGAAATGATGGCACAGATCGTAAAGACAAAAGAAACTAACGGTGTAACATCTGAGCCGAAAAAAGAAAAAGTAAAACAACTACAAAAGTAAAGTAGCGGATATGATATCACCACTTGCACAAGTACATAAAGGAGCTAAACTTGCCGACGACGTTACAGTTGAGGCATTTGTAGTTATTCATGATAATGTAGAAATTGGAGCAGGTACTATAATATATTCGCATGCCGTTATAATGCCCGGTGCACGTATTGGCAACAATTGCAGAATATTCCCGGGCGCTATTATTTCATCTATCCCTCAAGACCTTAAGTTCGTTGGAGAAGACACTACCGTTGAAATAGGCGACAATACAGTTATTCGTGAATATGCGACCATTAACCGTGGCACTAAAGCAAATTGGAAAACAGTAATTGGCAAGAATTGCCTCATCATGTGTTACGTACACATGGGACATGATTGTGTAATTGGAGATAATGTAATATTAGCAGGCTACTGTGGCCTTGCAGGGCATGTGATTATTGAAGACTACGCTATACTGGAAGGATATTCAGCAGTGCAACCATTCATAAAGATTGGTGCGCACGCTTTCTGTGCTGGTGATTCTAAGGTGCGTAAGAACGTACCTCCTTATGTAAAATGTGCAAGAGAGCCACTTTCCTATATCGGTGTTAATGCAGTAGGTTTAACCCGCAGAGGCTTCTCGGCAGAGACCATAAAGCAAATTGAAGATACTTATCGCCTTTTATACGTTAAAGGATCATCTATTGCTAATGCACTAAAGCATATTGAAGCTGAGATACCGGACTCTAAAGAAAAGGCTCATATAGTTCAGTTCATACAGGAATCTACTAATGGTATTATGAAGGGGCCAATTCGCAGCGTGAAAGAAAACGATGTGGTAGTGAAATAAATTCTGCCCAAAAGCCTATGAACATTACTCTTGAAAACGTAGGCAAAAGATTTGGACGCAACTGGGTTTTCCGCAATATCTCAATAGAATTTAAAGCTGGCAAAAGGTATGTGATACTTGGCCCTAACGGCTCAGGTAAATCAACTCTTTTAAAACTTGTATCTGGCAATGTTAGCCCTTCTGAGGGAACAGTTAGCTATTCCAAAAATGGTGAGCAGGTAAAGGTTGACGATATATACCAACACGTTTCAATCACTGCACCATATCTCGATATTCCAGAAGAATACACGCTTGAAGAATTGGTAAACTTCCACAGAACCTTTAAGAATATTGAAAAGGATCTTTCAACAAAGGAAGTGATTGAATTGCTTGAATTAGGCCACACGCTTGACAAAGCATACAAGCATTTTTCTTCCGGTATGAAACAGCGGGTAAAACTCGGACTTGCCATACTAAGCACATCTCCTCTCCTATTACTTGATGAGCCCAGCACTGCACTTGATGCTAAAGCAGTTCAATGGTATCAGAATATGATAAGGGAGTTTTGTATGAACAAAACAATAATCGTCTTCTCTAATAATAAAGAGGAAGAATTCGCTTTCTGCGAGGAGAGAGTTAGGTTAGGGAACTAGTACTTAGCTAGCTTCGGGTCAACATCATCAGCGTAAGCCAATATGCCACCCTTAAGATTATATAGGTTATTAAAACCTTGCGGTTCCAGCATTTGAATAACTGTAGCTGAACGCTTACCACTACGGCAATGAACAACAACCTTCTTGTCCTTGGCTATTTCATCCATATGCTGCATAATCTCACCCATCGGGATTAACTTGCCACCAATTGCACATATATCCGCTTCGTATTCCTCACGAACATCAATCAACTGGAAGTCCTCATGGGCATCCATCATCTTCTTAAGTTCTAAAGGCGTAACCTCTTTCATGGCTTAGTTATTGATAGCCTCAGCACCGGCAACAATCTCAAGGATTTCCTTGGTAATAGCCGCTTGTCTTGCCTTGTTATATGAAAGGCGTAAGCTGCGAAGCAGTTCCTTAGCATTATCCGTAGCTTTATGCATGGCAGTCAT
Source organism: Bacteroidia bacterium (assembly GCA_035485295.1). Taxonomy (GTDB): domain Bacteria; phylum Bacteroidota; class Bacteroidia; order JABEUT01; family JABEUT01; genus JABEUT01. The sequence goes on along the minus strand of DATHOD010000180.1, from coordinate 11,147 downwards.
ACGAGCACCATGCTCAGCTGCATTAGAGTCCAGCAGTGAACGGTAGAAACTAACCTTCAATGCGTATGGTATAATCTCTTGTAGTATCTTTTCCTTATCAGGTTCGAATATATAATCAGCCTTAGCTGTTACAACCTTTTCACCCTTAGCTATAGGCTCAGGAGTAAATGGAAGCAATTGTTCAACTTTCAATATTTGTGTAGCGGCATTCTTAAACTGGTTATACACTACTATTACTCTATCTACTTCTCCCGCAGCATACTTTTTCATTAATTCTTCTGCTACAGTGGCAGATTTAGCATAGGTAAGCCCATCCCATAATTCATTATGAGTAGAATCCATTGAGTTGGTCTTTTTAAGAATCTCTGATCCTTTTTTACCAACACCCACAATCTTTACATTACCTTTCTTAGCCTGTTCAGCATAATCATTACGCACTATTGCGTTAATAGCTTTTATCACATTGGCATTAAAACCACCGCAAAGGCCACGATTAGAGGTAATAGCAACTATCAATACCTTTTCAACCGGGCGTTCTGTTGAATAAACACTCGCTCCTGCACCCGATGAAATAAGGTTATCAAGTATCTCTTTCAACTTAGCGGCAAAAGGGCGCATCTGCATTACAGCATCTTGCGCTTTCCTAAGCTTTGCAGCCGATACCATCTTCATCGCACTTGTAATTTGCGATGTTGAAATGGTGGAAGATATTCTATTGCGTACCTCTTTTAAACTTGGCATGTTTTGTATTTATGATTTTAGATTTATGAGTTATGATTTTACCTAATTGTGTCTTACCTTTAAATCTTACTTCCTAAATCCTATATCTTAAATCTTTTACTTCTTATACTTCTTAGATAATTCTGCTGCGACTTTTTCTAGTGTAGCTAATACATCATCAGAAAGCTTACCCGCCTTTAATTCAGCAAGGGCGTTCTTGTGTTGTGCATCCAATATTCCGATATATTCTACTTCAAATTCCTTCACCTTATTAACGGGCACATCGCGCAATAAACCCTTTGTACCAAGGTAGATCATAGCTACTTGTTTTTCTACAGGAACAGGAGAATACTGAGCTTGTTTTAATATTTCAACGTTACGTGAACCCTTGTCGATTACATATTTGGTAGCAGCATCAAGGTCAGAACCGAACTTAGCAAATGCTTCCAATTCGCGATACTGAGCCTGGTCAAGCTTAAGTGTACCTGCAACCTTTTTCATTGATTTGATCTGGGCATTACCACCCACACGTGATACCGAGATACCTACGTTAATAGCCGGCCTTACACCAGCGTTAAACAAGTTACCTTCCAAGAAAATCTGTCCGTCGGTAATTGAGATAACGTTTGTTGGAATATATGCTGATACGTCACCCGCCTGTGTTTCAATAATAGGAAGTGCAGTTAATGAGCCTCCACCTTTTACCTTGTCTTTAAGTGAAGGAGGCAAATCGTTCATCTGGCTTGCAACTGATTGGTCAGTATTGATTTTAGCAGCTCTTTCTAATAAACGGGAGTGAAGATAAAATACGTCACCAGGATATGCTTCACGACCCGGAGGGCGACGAAGAAGAAGTGACACCTCACGATATGCAACAGCTTGCTTAGAAAGATCATCGTAAATAATAAGCGCAGCCCTGCCTGTATCACGGAAATACTCACCCATAGCAGCACCTGAAAGCGGAGCGAAGAACTGCATAGGTGCAGGATCAGCCGCGCTGGCAGCTACTATAATGGTATATGGCATTGCGCCATTTTCTTCCAGTGTGCGGTAAATATTAGCTACTGTTGAGTTCTTTTGTCCAACCGCAACATATATACAGAATACAGGTTCACCCTTTTCGTAAAACTCCTTTTGGTTGATAATAGTATCAATAGCGATAGCTGTTTTACCAGTCTGACGGTCACCAATGATAAGCTCACGTTGTCCGCGGCCAATTGGAATCATAGCGTCGATAGCTTTGATACCGGTTTGCAATGGCTCGGTTACAGGCTGACGGTAAATTACACCCGGAGCCTTTCTTTCCATTGGCATTTCAAAGGTTTCTCCCTGAATAGCGCCCTTACCGTCAATAGGATTACCCATTGCATCAAGAACCCTTCCGAGTAAGCCCTCACCAGCCTTAATAGAAGCAATACGGCCGGTACGTTTTACTGTAGCACCTTCAGCTATATCGCCTGAATTACCAAGCAATACAAGACCTACGTTATCTTCTTCCAGGTTAAGAGCAATACCCTTTAACCCGTTTTCAAATTCAACAAGCTCACCGGCTTGTACACCGTTCAAACCAAATACACGGGCAATACCGTCACCAATCTGTAATACGGTTCCAACCTCTTCCATTTGGGCTTCAGTCTTGAATCCTGAAAGCTGCTCTCTCAATATTGCAGATACTTCTGCCGGTTTAATTTCTGCCATAGCCTGTTATATTAGTTAAGTATATACGATTGATTAAAATTCTTGCGTAGTTCACCTAATTGGTGCTGAATGCTCATGTCCACTTGTTTGTTGCCAATAGTAATAATAAAACCACCTATTAACTTTGAGTCAACTTTTTCCACTATTTCAATTTCTGACTTGTAATGCTTCTTCAATATTTCCCTTACACTGTTACGTGCTGCCTCATCAAGCGGAATAGCAGTGGTAACAATTGCAGTAACAATATGCTTTTGCTCCTTATACTGGGAAATAAATTCTTCAGAAATCTTTTCCAGGTAGGACTCTCTCCTCTTCTTAGCAAGAAGAATTATGAACTCCAACGTAATTTGAGTTACCTGTCCTGAGAAAATCTCTTTAAATACCTGTATCTTCCTATCGGTTTTAATAACCGGGCTTATTAATAACAAATGAAGGTCTCTTAATTTCTTGCAACCAGCCAATACCATGCGCATATCTGCATACACGTTATCCACCGCGCCTTTTTCATTGGCAATTTGGATAAGTGACCTTGCGTAACGTGTGGCAACTGCTGTCTCCGACATATTCTGTTAGTTTAAACTTACTTCTTTAAGCATATTGTTTACCAAGGCCTTTTGCTTGTCATCAGAAGCCAATTCCGATTTCAATATCTTTTCAGCTATATCAATTGAAAGAGTAGCAACCTGGTTCTTAAGTTCGGTAAGGGCAGCAGCTTTCTCATTTTGAATCGCATCACGCGCATCAGACATTAGCTTGGTAACTTCTTTCTGGGCTTTTGCTTTAGCTTCGTTAATAATGCTGTCTTTGGTTTCTCTTGCTTCTTTAAGCAGGGTGTCACGTTCAGCACGTGCTTCCATCAATATCTTTTCATTGCTGGCTTGCAGTTGAGCCATTTCTTGTTTTGCCTTTTCAGCTGAATCAAGGGCATCCTGAATAGACTTTTCCCTTTCTTTCAACGTGCTTAAAATAGGTTTCCATGCAAACTTTTTAAGAGTGAAGAACACTATCAAAAAGGTAAGTGTCATCCAGAAAATCAGTCCAAAGGAAGGAAGAATCAAATCCATATTCTATAATATTTAATTGTCGTTCAATTTTTTAATAAACCCTGCGGGCCAACCAATCGTTGATGCCCGCAAGGTGAATTTTGCCTTAGCGGATCAACAGAACTAATAATCCTATTACCATGCCAAAGAAAGAAGTTCCTTCAATGAACGCGATAGCAAGGATCATGTTAGTACGAAGATCAGCCGCAATTTCTGGCTGGCGTGCCATTGACTCTAGTCCGCCACGTCCTATTTGTCCGATACCAATACCGGCGCCAAGAGCAGCTAAACCAGCGCCCATAGCTCCTAAACCATAACCGATACCAACATTGGAACCGGAAGTGGCCACGTCTAATAACACTGATGCTAACATAATTGATGATTATTTAAGGTTAAAAAATCCAGGTTTAATGATGTTCGTCTTCTGCAGTTACCATTCCAAAATACATTGCCGATAAAAGGGTAAACACATAAGCTTGTATAAGAGCAACCAAAGTATCGAGCAATAACATTATTATAGTAAATATTACAGACACTACTGAAACGCCATACCCAGCAGCAGCATTCATAGCACCGAAAATAAATATTAAACTGAAGAACGCGAGCGCCACAATGTGACCAGCCAACATGTTTGCGAATATCCGTATTAAGAGAGTAAATGGCTTAAGAATAATACCTAAAGTTTCTATCGGGCCAAGAATCAATATTTTAACAACTGCAGGTACACCTGGCATCCATAAGGTATGTGCCCAGAAAGTTTTATTTGAATTGAACATCATTATAATAAAGGTGAACAAAGCCAATGTCATAGTGATGGTAATGTTACCGGTAACATTTGCACCACCCGGGAAGAAAGGAACTAAACCTAATAAGTTTAAGAATAATATAAAGAAGAACAGAGTTAGCAGGTATGGCATAAATCTTTCAAACTTTTTATGCCCGATAGAAGGAATTGCAATATCATTACGAATAAACAATACAACCGGCTCAAAGAATGATTGCACTCCTCTTGGAGCAGCAGTTCCACGGTCTTTATATCCTTTTGCTACACTTGAGAATGTAAGTATGAGAAGTAAGCCTGCCATCAAAATTGTTGCAGCATTTTTGGTTATGGAAAGATCCCAAATCTTATCGGTCTCGGCTTGATTTACTGTACCATCAGGATTAGCAACTACAATATGAACACCAGACTCTTTAAATCCATTTGGCGAATTAGGGTCTTTTTCAAGTCCTTTATATACTGCTCCACCCCTTAATTTAGATGAAGAGAATATCATTAAGCCGCGATCTTTAGAATAAAGAATAACTGGGAGAGGAATAGAAAAATTACCAGCAATGTGCCAGCTGTGAGCATCACTAACGTGCTCAATAATCATATCACCAGCATTGAATTTTTCCTTGCCTTCTTCCGCTGCAACGGTGTAGGCAGGCAAAACAAGAAACAGGCAAAGAGCCAGTAAGAGTGATTTAAAACCTTTGAAACCCGTAATTTTATTAGTCATTAAGCGTGTTTTATGCAGCTATTTTTTTTCAAATCCGCCGCAAATATATGATATTTATATATCAAACATTTATGAATGTGAATAACTTTTGAGAGAATTTTCAGAAAAGCGGGAACGCCTTTCTACCCTATGCTTCAGCTCCTTGTGACAAAGAATGATAAAGTACTATTTGAGCCATGTAAAAAGCTGCAATTATGGGCACGAAATAAGGAATTGTTGCCAAAACAGGAAGATACTAGAAGTCACTGTGCTTGCACTCTGACTCCGCTTGTCTTTATGTACCAATTCGTAACCGATTAAATAATCAGCAATTGCTATAGTAAAATAATATTTATTCTGATTTTTAAATTGTGCAAAATTAAATATGATATCCTTTTTAGATATATTATTTTGTTGCTTGAAAGATGACTCATAATCTCTTTCGACCTTAAAATCTTTCACTATTACTTTACCACAAGCCTTTAAGGTTATTAATTTTACGCACTTATACGCGTAGTTTGGACTGCTTGATGAACTCAATGGATCTTTTTGCTTTCGGACATTCTCGATATTTCTTTGCTCAATTACAATATCAGCACATTTTTCAACATCTCTATTTGAGGGGGGCTCAAAAAGTTTGTACTTATTTATGACTTCTACTGGGTAAGCCTTAGGGACTGTGTCGTTGTCTTTACTCAATACTATTAAGCTTTGAATAGGAACCAGAGTATCGGATGATTTTTTATCAATTTCAAACTTTAGGGAATCATTGAAACCGCCTTTAAATGTCACAAGCGTATCTCCAGTGATAGAAAAAAGGGTCCTGAGATAAAACTTCTTCTGCGCATTAATAATCAAGCTGGAACATAAAAGAAGAATGATGCAAATTGCTTTACACATTGTTAAAGAAGCAAATTTTCTAATGTAAAAGTACGGAATTACCCTTTAAGGTACTTAAGAATTGACCTTATTTCAAATATTGTATAGAGCAAATAGAGTCCGAAAAAAGTAAGTGCAAATGCCTTTGCAATCTCGGCATGCTTCCAACCATACAGTATAATGAACATACCATATATAATAAGCCTGATTACACTGGTAAACATAAAAGCATAAGTGAACTTTGTTGGATTGTTCTTACCAGACCTTAAAATAATGAAATGTGCCAGCCCGGTTACAACAAAAAGCATTAAAAGCATTAACTCAAGAGGCATTGTCGGAACAGGAACCGCTTTGGTAAAAACAATAAATAATGCGCCATAGCATACCACGGTAATTCCAAAAAGCTGCAAAATAAAGGCTAAAAAGGAACCCTGTTTCATTTATTCTTTAAAACACTTCTTATTACAATATAAATTCCTAAAAACACTCCGGCAATAGTTAAAACCGTTGTGTATACCGGAAACTTCATAGGATAACGCTTATCAAGCCATCCCCCGGCAAGTACTCCCAAAATAATAGGTGCAGCAATTTGAAATGCCATGCCAGAAAACCTGGCAAAGGTATTAAGCGACTGTCTCTGCTTTTCTTTCTGATCGTTCTTTGGTCTCTTGTCCATTGTATAAACCCTTTACTGCATTACCCATAACGCAAGAACCGCTAAACTGGGCGCCGGGCTCAATAGCTAAACGGCCAATTACTATATCTCCTAAAAGTTTAGAACTCGCTTTTAATGACAATAATTCGTTAACAGTAATCTTACCATTAATTGTACCATGTATCTCGGCATTCTGGCAAGAAATATCGCCGTCTATTCTACCTGTAGGGCCAATAACAAGCTTTCCTTGTGTATATATTTTACCTTTTAAGGTACCATCAATACGCATATCTCCGGTAGATTTCACCTCACCTTCTATATGTGTTCCGGCTTTAATCTGATTCACCAGCGAAGGATCTTCCTGTACGTTTTTTGCCATAATATTGTGATTTAGTTTTTAAACGCGGCGTAAAGATAGCCATTTTCTAAAATCATGACCCTTTTTAACATAATTTGTTAAAAACTCAACAAAAGAGACTACTTTATGGGACATTATACCCTTAAAGCGCCATTAATTACGCAATAATTTAAATGATTCCTCTTTTTTGAGTTATTTTGCCTTCGTGAAGACCTTTTCTAAGAAACAACTATATCTCTTTTCCCTGTTATCGGGTATTATGCTTTGGGCCGGTTGGCCGGCATCGGGTTTTCCATTCATTTTACTTATTGCTTTTATTCCTCTTTTAATAATAGAAGAACAGCTATATCAGCAAAAAGAATCGGTACGCTCTTTTGCCTTTTTTAAGCACGCCTTTATAACAGCATTATTATGGAACTTACTTTCTACCTGGTGGGTACTTAATTCAACCATAATTGGCGGGGTATTGGCTATTGTCCTTAACGCTCTTTTTATGGCTCTTGTATTATGGTTATTTCATATTATAAGAATCAGAACATCAGGCAGATTAGGATACTCATCTATAGTAATACTTTGGATATCATTTGAATACCTTCACCTTAACTGGGAATGCAGTTGGCCATGGCTTACTTTAGGTAATGGATTTGCCAATTATGCAAGTTGTGTTCAATGGTATGAATTTACAGGTGTATTAGGAGGAACTTTTTGGATTTGGATATGTAATATCTTACTCTTCCTTTTGATAAAAAATTTGTTTCTGGCACCTTGGAAAAATAGTTCAGGAAAAACCTTAAAATTGCTCACCCCGATTGTTCTGTTTATACCAATAATCGCTTCATTAGTTTTATACCTCTCTTACAGCGAAAAAAAGAACCCAGTAAGCATTGTAGTGGTTCAGCCTAATATTGACCCTTACAATGAGAAGTTCAGCGGCGACTTTAAGACCCAATTGAACAAGATGTTTGATTTGGCAAACAGTGCTTTGGACTCAAGCACTAATTACCTTGTATTCCCTGAAACGGCTTTAACTGAAGATTTATGGGAAAACGATTGGAATGGGAATTTTACTATGCCATTTCTTAAAAACTACCTTACTGAACATCCACACTTGAGTATTGTTACGGGAGCATCTACATACAAAGCATACAACAAAGGTGATATCATACCAATTAGCGCACGCAAGTTTACCGGCTCAGATGAATCTTACGATGCCTATAACACTGCCCTGGAATTAAACAATACCTACCCCTTACAGGTTTACCATAAAAGTAAATTAGTGCCAGGAGTAGAAATAATGCCATTTGAGAAGGTACTTGCTCCATTAGCTAAGCTGGCTTTTGACCTTGGTGGAACATCAGGTACACTTGGCACCCAAAAGGAGCCTACTGTCTTCTATTCTCCAAATTCTAAAACTACCATTGCTCCTGCTATTTGCTATGAGTCCATCTATGGAGAATATTTGGGCAAATATGTTCAAAAGGGAGCTGAACTTATCTTTATAATCACTAACGACGGATGGTGGCAAGATACTCCCGGATACCGCCAGCACCTCTGCTACGCTCGCTTAAGGGCTGTAGAGATGCGCCGAAGTATTGCCAGATCAGCCAATACGGGTGTATCTGCTTTTATTGATCAAAGGGGTACAATTTTGCAGAGGACATCCTGGTGGCAACCTGCTACACTCAAAGCAAGTCTCAATATCAACCGGGAAATGACTTTTTATGCATTACATGGCGATTATATAGGCAGATATGCCAGTATATTGTCAATAGTTATATTTATCGACTTAATTATTTCAATAATCTTACTGAAACGCAAACGATAATTTCAAACTATATACTATGAAAAAAATAATTGTTACAAAAAATGCACCTGACCCTATTGGACCATACAGCCAGGCTGTGCAAGCCGGAGGACTTATCTTTGTATCAGGCCAGGTTGGAAAAAATCCTGCTACCGGTAATGTTGTGAATGATACTATTCAGAATGAAACCAAACAGGTAATGCAAAACATTAAAAACATTCTGGAAACAGGTGGCTCAAGCCTTGACAAAGTGGTTAAGACAACTATTTTTCTCACTAATATGGATGATTTCAGTAAGGTAAATGAAATATATGGTTCTTTCTTCAAAGGCGAATTCCCGGCACGTGAAACGGTTCAGGTTTCAAGGTTACCACTAAATGTAAACGTGGAAATCTCGGTTATTGCAGAAGTGTAGCCTCTTTGCTTAGATAAAAGCTTTTATGAAAATCCACTTATATCTTCTATTTATTCTATTACCAATTAGGGTATTTTGCCAAAATGCTGATACTACTTCACATGCAAAACAAAGCAGGCTTAGTATAGGTATTTTATTTTCGCCTGAATATTCTTATCGTACTATTAGTCCTGATCAATCCGCATCAAGTCAGGAAATTACAACCAGTAGAAATAGTACGGAAATATATAGAATCACATATTCTGCAGGAATTATTTGTGTGTATCAGTTAAATAAAAAAATCACATTAAGTATTGGAACTGAGTATTCAGATAAAGGATATAAAACAAAGAGTAGTACTTTGTTTCTTTATAATCCCACTATAAACCCCAGGACGGGGACTGTTTCCAGTTCTTCAACCGGAACTGCAACATTTATTTACCACTACTATTATATAGATATACCAATTAAAGCTTCATATTATTTTATTGCCAAAAGAGTTAAAATCTATGTATCGTTAGGGCTTTCAACAAACATAAATTTATCAGATTATAATACGGCCACATTAGATTATTCTGATGGAACGACAACGAGTTCTACTGAAAAAACAAATAATGGATTTAGCACTATAAACCTTCAAGCCATTGCGGGCGTTGGGACAAGATATGACTTATCCAGAAAGCTTTATATAATGGTAGAGCCTACCTTTAATTATTCAATAAATTCAATAGTTCAAGCACCAATAAGAGAATATCTCTATTCTTTTGGGCTTAATACAAGTGTTTCTTGGAAGTTTTAGATAACTACTTATTAAAGTAACTTGCCTTTAGTATTCCCTGTTACACCAGTAACGGTATGCAGCCTGTTGTTCAAGGCTTGTACCTCTTACCTTATTCAGGTGGTAATTGAGGAAGTATTCTTTGCCTGATTCTGAAAGGATATTCACTTCCCTTCTAACCTGATCAGATAAAACAATCAGGCTTACTGCATCATGCTCGTAGTATGAGCACCAGTCGTGGAAATTTCCTTTAAGTATATGGCCATTTACTGTTACAATCTCATCATTTACACAAATACCTGATTTTTCAGCGGGTGAGCCAGGAGCAATAGATGTAACCTTATAACGGCCCCTCTCATCCTGCACCTTCATTCCCCAATGACGCTCACAATGCCTTTTAGCTGGAGATGTATGTAGAACCATTCCAATAAAATGCAAGGCTTCTCGAAATGGCTTTTCCAGGTCGGATGGCTTGTTTATGTAATTATAGAATATATCATCATAAGAAACTCCGGCAACCTGTTCTACTGAATTCTTATAATCTTCCTCAGTATATGGTTTGCCTTTCTCCGCAAAATCGTGATATAAAATGCGCATTACATCATCAAGCGACTTCTTACTACCTGTATGCTTTCTTATAAACATATCAGTACAAAAAGCTATTATAGAACCTTCAGTATAAATTGAGACTTTTCGGTATGGTATACCAGAAACATATCCATCTAACCAAGTATCGAACGAAGAACCTGCAACACTAAGGCTGAATCTGCCAAAATTGTCGAAATGCTTTTGCACCTCACGTTGAATAGACTTCAGGTATTCAAACTCGTTAAATACCCCTGCCCTAAACAAAATATAATCGCCGTAATAAGTAGTAATACCTTCGTAGACATACCCTAAGCTAGAATAGTTTTCCTTAGTATAATCGTAAGGATACATTTCAACTGGACGGATAGTCTTAATATTCCAACTATGGAACAGTTCGTGACAAGAAACACCTAAAAAGTCATTGTAAAGTTCATCCTTCATAAAATTGTACGAAGGACCTATGGCTATTACTGTTGAGGCTAAATGCTCAACCCCATGATGATATTTGTAAGGCAATACCTGGAAAAGGAAATGATATTCTTTAACAGGGCAGCCCTTCATCATCATTACTTGTTCATTTATAAAGATGAAAAAGTCGTTTATGATTTTGGCCCAGTCAGGCTTGCACTCTCCTTGTATCCATAAGTTGAACTCAATACCATCCATCACAAACATATTATGCTTGAGTGATGCGCTTGCTATAAGAGGGCTATCAGCTAATTCGTCGTAATTAACTGCAGTTAAGGTAT
>DATHOD010000179.1:0-11689 GCA_035485295.1 Bacteroidia bacterium | reverse complement strand
AATGGGTAGGTATATGAATATGCCATTTGGCTCCAGCGTTCTTTAGTAGTTGAGGCAATGCCGGTAACTACCGGAGAACCACTGCCGCTCCATTGGCATACAGTACTATCATTCCCTGTACTGAAATAAAGAGTATTGTTATATACAACTGTATTGGGATACTGACTTAATAAATTAAAATTGCTTGAATTTAATTCATTTATTGTAGTCCAGGTTGTGCCGTTCCATTGGGCCAATCCACCAGTTGCAATACCTCCTATCGAATCAAACGATCCTTGAACAATTAAATTCCCATTAAAAACCAATAGTTGTTTAATTTGACCATTGCATTTTCCTCCAAATGCAGACCAGGAAGTACCGTTCCATTGTGCAATGTTTAGCGCACGCTGCCCGCCAATGGTATCAAATCCTCCACCTGCTATTAAGTTTCCATTATAAACCGTTACCGCGTTAATTATTGGATTATTATAATAAGATGTGAAGTTGTATTTTGTACCACCAGCAAGACCTTGCCATGAGGTGCCATTCCAACTGGCTATATTATTAGACAATGCACCCCCGGCATATTCAAAACAACCTCCTGCAATAAGATTCCCATTATAAATGGTTAAGCACTTTACAGATAGTCCATAATAGGAAACGCTTGCAAAATAAACCCCACTGCTTAAAGACTGCCATGCTGACCCGTTCCATTGTGCTATTTCATTTACAGCTTGTCCACCGGCAGTGGTAAAGCTTCCCCCAATAATAAGGTTACTGTTATACGTTGCCATACAGGAAATATAACCGGGTCCGTAGTTACCGCTTACTCCACTACCAAGGCCCTGCCATGTACTGCCATTCCATTGGGCAATACCTACTGAATTGTTGAATAGATAATTAAACTGGCCCGCAACAATAAGATTACCATTATATACTGTACCCAATTCAACACCTTGATAGTAACCATTGGGTGGTGTAGGATAAAGTGGTGTATAAGAATACTTACCATTGCATCCGCATAAAAAGAATACTACCACCATAAATGGAACAGCAACGTAGCTTAACCTGTAATGTGTTTTATGATGCATTGTTTGAATAAATGGTATTATAAAACTATGTATAATCTTTTAATTAACAAAACAATACAACAATTATTGCCTGTATTTTTATTATTCAATTATTCTAATTATTAAATAGCTTTGTCGCGCTGTTCAATTACATGAAAAAACTATTCTTTTTACTCTTTTTATTTACAGTTTCTGTGGCATTCAGTCAGCAGACTGTAGTAGTAGCAGGCTTCCCAAAAGCAAGGTTTGATTATAAAAGCGCAAGCCTCTCCCCTGCTGCTAAAGACTCTTTGAACTATACCGTTAAGGTAATGCAGCAAAACCCAACTATCGTTATGCAGTTGGAAGGCAACAGTGACAACCGCGAAGAAAAGGAATTGAACATTGCTCTTTCTCTTCAACGTGCACAGGCTTGCAAAAACTATATCGCATCACAGGGTGTCGATTCGGTAAGGCTAGTTATTAAAGGCTGGGGTTCGCGCAAAGCAATAGTTGATCCTGATATTATTGGCACCTTGAAATCGAAAGCAGAACGTGAAGGTGCGTACCAAATAAACAGGCGTGTAGAAATGAAAGTGGCTAATTTTAGTTTTATAGCTAAAACCACATATCTGCTTGGTGCCTCGGTTCACTTTGCGCCTAACGATAGCGTACTTAGTCAAGCCAATAAAGATTCAATAAAAGCTGTGTTACGCATTTTACGCCGCTATTCCGGTCCGGTTATAGAAATAGATGTGTTTGGCGATGGCAATGCCATTCAAGGCCTAACATTTAAAGATGGCAGAATGAATGCATGCCGCAATTACATGATTGAACAAGGTATTGATCCTGCACGCCTTATAATTGGCAGTTTTTATCCCAATTCACGTTTATCGAATTATCCTAACCAGGTTAAGTTTAAAATATTACCTGTATACTATGTGCCATTATTAAAGCCTGTATTATTCAGCATTAAGGGCATGGTTACCGATTCTAAAACACACAAGCCTATTGCCAATGCTACTGTGCACATGATTGGTACCGACCTAAGCAACATCCCTCACCAAACCGATGCACAAGGGCATTACGAATTCTACCCTTACGATTTTAATCCGGGTGTTACTTACCAGTTAAAATGTGTTTCACCTACTTATTCTATAGCTTCCAATCAAGCAGTTATTAATACCGAAGGCCTGAAAGAGTCGAAGGAATTTGATGTGGATTTTCAAATGAGTAAAAAGTAATTTTCAGGTATAGCCATTCTCTTTTTTTGCAGTAACCCATAGGGCCTTTATCCATCCATTTGTAGCATTTACCGAAATCCCGCAACGTTGCGGGATACTTGGCTATAGATTTATAGTGTAGAGTTTAAAATCTATGAATTATGAATACAAAAAATGGAATAAGATTCTCAACAGTACTGGCACTTATATTTATTATCTGTTCGCCTGTATTTGGGCAAGATAATGCTGGTATTATGCAGTCTGCTCCATCAACCCAACAACCTACAGGCAATTATTACAGTTTCGATAAAGGAAGTAACGTGCTTGGCCTTGGTATTGGAATGGGTGGATATTATGATTATTGGGGCGACGGTTATTCTCAAACACCCAATCTTGTACTTACTTACGAAAATGGGACTTTTGGCAACGTCGGGCCGGGTACGATTAGCCTTGGCGGGTTATTCGCCTATAAAGGTGAAACGTATAACTGGATGGGAAATGATGGTTATAACTATTCAGAAAAATGGAACTACTGGATACTGGGCTTTCGCAGCGCATATCATTTAAAAATATCAGCAGCACCCCTGTTTGACCCTTACGCCGGACTAATGCTGGGTTATTACTTCCTGGGTTATTCATTCTCAACCAATAACCCTAATTACATGCATCCAGGTGATCCGGGTTATGTATACTATAGCAAAACATACCCTAATTACTACGCTCTTAGCATATACCTTGGTGCCCGTTATTTTATAAGCAATAATGTAGGCATTTGGGGAGAACTGGGTTATGGATATTCTACACTTGCCATTGGAATCAATTTCAGGATCTGATTCCTCCCCTCCCTCCTCTTTCAGTTTCGGCAAGTGCAATAAAAGTCCGTCGCATCGTGAGTGGGGCGGACTTTTCTTTTAATATGGTCGATATTAAAAGCATTTCAGCTAAATTGTAATAAAGTATACGTTTATTTAATTTAGGTTTCATACTTTTACGTCATTATAATTACACACCTTATAATGAAAAGAGTTTTACTTGCTATTACACTGCTGTTTGCTTCAGTAAGTGTTACAAATGCCCAGATAAGTGCAGTGGCTTTCTCCCGTGGTACTAATGTTATAGAAGCTGGTGTAGGTATTGGCGGTTATTACAACTATTTTACTGCCGATTATTCCCAAAGCCCTCCTATTATGCTTACTTACGAGAACTCAATTGTTGACCCATTTGGTTCGGGTATGTTGGGGCTTGGTGGCCAGGTATCATATCAATCTTCAAATACAAGCTGGAATGATATCTATAATTATTCTGATAAATACACTTTTGAACTGGTTGCCGTACGTTCTGCATATCATATTAAGAGCAGGATTGTGCCTAAGCTGGATATGTATGCAGGCATTACAGTAGGTTACCTGTTCTATCAGCATATCTTTAACACTAATGATCCTAACCCCGACAGGCCTTCCAGTCCTGGCTACTCAGCCTATAGCGGCCTTGGTGCCGAAACGCACTTTCAGTATGGCGGGTATGCGGGTGCCAGGTATTACTTTGGCAATACCTTTGGCGTACACCTAGAAATTGTGATAATGAACAATGGCTATAATTATATAGGTGTAGGCCTAAGTATCAGGCTCCAGTAAAGGGTTTCAGGCCTGCGCCAAAAGAACCCTTTTTATGGGCTTTTTTTGTTAATAAAATCTAAAAACTTTTAGCTACTGAATGACGTTGGTAATTCATAAATTTGCGCAAAATTAAAACCAACCCAACCATGAGTTCACTCCGTTTTAAAGCCCTCGAAGAAGCCATTTCGAGAACCCCGCTTAACGTAGAGCCCCCATCCAATAGAGTTTCTGAGTTTTTTGGAGAAAATGTATTTGGCATTGAAGCCATGCAGAAATATGTACCTGAAGGTGCATTAAATGCTATAAAAGAAGCTACCGAAAAAGGTAGTTCTATCGACCGTAAAACCGCCGATGCTGTGGCTATGGCAATGCAAACATGGGCGCTAGAACGCGGTGTAACACACTATACTCACTGGTTTCAGCCGCTTACCGGCGCTACTGCCGAAAAGCACGACGTGTTTATGGACATGGTTGATGGCAATGCTATTGAAAAGTTCAGTGGCAGCCAGTTGGCACAACAAGAACCTGATGCTTCCAGCTTCCCTAGCGGTGGTATTCGTAATACTTTCGAGGCTCGTGGATATACAGCTTGGGATCCTTCTTCCCCCGCTTTTATAATGGGTAAAACACTTTGTATACCTACCATATATTTATCATACACTGGCGAAGCGCTTGACTATAAGATTCCTCTGCTTAAAGCGGTACATGCTTTAGATGTTGCAGCAACACAAGTTTGCCAATATTTCGATAAGAATGTAACACGCGTAATTACTACCCTGGGCTGGGAACAAGAGTATTTCCTGGTGGATAGCGCTTTATTCAATGCACGTCCTGACCTGGTACATGCCGGCAGGGCATTATTCGGTGCTAACCCTGCTAAGGGCCAGCAATTAGAAGATCATTACTTTGGTTCTATACCTGAAAGGGTTAATGCTTATATGCGTGACTTCGAAACCGAATCATACAAACTTGGTATTCCTTTAAAGACAAGGCATAACGAGGTTGCACCTAACCAATACGAGGTTGCACCAATATTCGAAGAACTAAACATAGCAGTTGACCATAACCAGCTCCTTATGGATGTTATGGAAAAAGTAGCGCGCCGCCACCAGTTAAGGGTGCTTTTCCATGAAAAGCCTTTTGCGGGTGTAAATGGTTCAGGCAAACACAACAACTGGTCAATGGCTACCGATACCGGTAAAAACCTGCTTAGTCCTGGCAAAACCCCGGAAGCTAACCTACAGTTCCTTACCTTCTTTGTAAACGTTATTAAAGCCGTTCACGACTATGCTGACCTGTTAAGGGCAAGTATTGCATCTGCCGGTAACGATCACCGCCTTGGTGCGAACGAGGCTCCTCCTGCTATCATTTCTACATTCATTGGCACACAGCTTAGCGCTATGCTCGATGAAATTGAAAAGAAAATGAAACCGGGTAAGCTTACCGCTAGCGAAAAGAAATCGTTAAAACTTGACATTGGTCGTATTCCTGAACTATTATTAGACAATACCGACAGAAACCGTACATCTCCTTTTGCATTTACCGGCAATAAGTTTGAATTCAGGGCGGTGGGCTCATCAGCTAACTGCTCACAAGCCATGATAACCCTTACTACCATTGTTGCGGAACAACTTACACAATTTAAGAAAGAGGTAGATAAGCTGGCTAAAACATTGCCACAGGAAGATGCTATCCTACAGGTATTGCACGATTGCATTGTAGCCTCTAAGAACATACGCTTCGAAGGTAATAACTACAGCAAAGAATGGGTAAAAGAGGCTGAAAAGCGTGGCCTGTCAAACATTCAGACTACTCCTGCGGCATTAGAGGGCTTTATGTCGGCTAAGGCAATAAAGCTGTTCGAAAGCCATAAGATATTCAACAAGCGCGAGCAGGAAGCAAGGCATGAAATTAACCTTGAAATATATACCAAGAAGATACAGATAGAATCTCGTATTATGGCTGACATAGCTCTTACACAGATCTTGCCTACCGCATTAAGGTATCAGAACACCCTTATTGAAAATGTAAAGGGTATTAAGGAAATATTCTCTTCGCGCAGCGAATTGGCTAACATAGGTATTAAGGATAAGGGCTTATCTGAAGCTTTTGGCGAAGGAAACCAGTCTGATAACCTATATGATGCTCAATTGGGTATGATAAAAGAGATAAGCGAGCGTGTTTCTATCATTAAATCGAATGTAGAACAAATGGTGGAAGAGCGTAAAGCAGCCAACCAATTGGAACATGCCTCCGAAAAGGCATTTGCTTACTGTGAAAAAGTGAAGCCATACTTCGATGAAATCCGCTATCATGCCGACAAGTTAGAATTAATAATAGACGACTCAATGTGGCCATTTCCTAAATATAGGGAGCTACTTTTTGTAAAATAATTCAAAAAATGACCATTTTACTTAAGAAAATGTTTTTATCTTAGCAGCCGAAAAATAAAAAGCACCAAACTATGAAAAGAAAAACCATCTACTATTACTTATGTATGTTCCTGATGTTCTTATCAGTATCAGCTATGGCACAAAAAAATGCTATTGCAGACGCTGATAACGCCTTTAAGAATATGAAATACTTTGATGCTATTGATATGTACAAGAAGGCCTTTACCGATGGTAAGGTTAAGAAAGATCAGAAAGCTAAGGTTATATTCCAGGTGGCTGAGTGTTATCGCGCTATTGGCGATGCTAAGCAAGAAGAACAATGGTATGCAAAAGCTATAAAGGCTAAGTATCCTGACCCTAAGGCTATCCTTTATATGGCCGATGCTCAGAAGCAAGAAGGTAACTACGACGATGCAGTTACTTCTTATAAGCAATATATGGACCAGGTTCCTTCTGACCCACGTGGTGCTGATGGTGTAAAATCATGCGAGTTGGCCGGTAAATGGAAGAATGCCCCTACACGTTATGTTGTAACCAACATGGCTCAGTTAAATACCAAGTTTGAAGATTTCGCGCCTTGCTATGCAGACAGAAGGTACGATGAACTTTATTTCACTTCTACACGCCCAGGTAGTGGCAACGATAAAATTGACCCGGGTCTGGGCCAATCATATAGCGATCTTTTTGAAACTAAAATGGATAAGAATGGAAAATGGAGCACTCCTACTCCACTTCCTGCTCCTGTAAACAGCGATGATAACGAAGGAGAAGCAACATTCGACAAGAGCTTTAAAACTATGTATTTTACCCGTTGTGGAGTGTTAAAGAACAAGGGTGTACATTGTAAAATATATTCAGCTGAACGTAAAGGAACCGCATGGGATCAACCTGTGTTACTTGCTTTCCAAACAGACACAGTTACGTATGGACACCCATCATTATCTGCTGACGGAGAAACACTTTTCTTTGCTTCTGACCTTGCGGGCGGATATGGAGGAAAAGATATCTGGATGTCGAAATACGATAAGAAAACCAAATCTTGGGGCGAACCTATCAACTTAGGTGCCGATATTAATACCCCGGGTAATGAGGTATTCCCTTTCATACATTCCGATGGTACACTTTATTTCTCATCTGACGGACACCCTGGAATGGGCGGCTTAGATATTTTCAAAGCACAAAAGACCGGAACCGACAAATGGGGTAACGTAACCAATATGATGGCTCCAATCAACTCAGAAGGTGATGATTTCGGAATTATATTCGAAGGAACAAAAGAAAGAGGGTATTTCTCTTCTAACCGTCAGAACGGTAAAGGAAGTGATGATATCTATTCTTTCAACCTTCCTCCAATCCTTTACGTAATTACTGGTACTGTTCGTGATAAGGACACTAAGAAGCCAGTTAAGAGCGCAATTGTTCGTATGGTTGGTTCTGATGGTACTGACGTGGCTTTATTAACTGATACAGGCGGACATTATACGTTTGGCGCTAACGGTGGAAGCCGTTACATCAGTGGTAACACATCTTATATTCTTAATGCCGATGGTTCTAAGGTTGAATACCTGGCCAGCGACGTGAAAGCAAATGTTACTACTGTAGGTGTTTCTGAATCAAAAACATGGATTGAAGATTTTGAACTTCAACATGCTAGTGTTGACGTAGCAATACGTTTCCCTAAGGTTCAGTATGCTTTAGATAAAGCTGACCTAACCGGTGATTCTAAAGATTCTCTTAACTTCCTTGTTAAGTTGTTGAACAATAATCCTACTATTATAATAGAGCTTGATGCGCACACTGACCAACAAGGATCTGTAGGCCACAATAAGCCACTTTCTCAAGCCAGGGCACAGTCTTGCGTTAACTACCTTATCTCTCAAGGTATTGACTCAGCTCGTTTGAAAGCTAAAGGATGGTGGTTCTCTAAGCCTCTCATTAAAACAGAGGTTATTGCGAAGATGAAGACCAAACAAGAAAAGGATGCAGCATATGCAATCAACCGTCGTACCGAGTTCAGGGTGTTAAGCTTTAACTATGTTCCAAAAGGATATAAGATGAGCCACCTTGATAGCGTTAGGATGCAGCACATGCACGTATCTGGTCAAGGCCAGGATTATGGTAGCGATACTACTGATATAAACAATCAGCAAGATCAACCGGCACCGGGCAATGCTCCAGCACCTGCTCCACAAGGTAACCAACCTAAGGCACCGGCGCCTAACAATGGTACAGGCACAAACCCTAAGAAGAACTAAGTAGTTTTTTAATACTTGAAAATCCCTCTGAGCAATCAGGGGGATTTTTTTTGTGTCCTGCCTGCATTAAAGGGTAGCGATTAACATAACGTCATTGCGAGGATCCGCCAAAAGGCGGAGACGTGGCAATCTCAGCAGGCTTGCTTCATTGCGAGGAATAAAGCGGTTTCTCACCATTCAATAACATCTTCATATAAATCCCTCCACTCTGAGTTAAATGAATTTATAAGATCTATCTTCTTCTTTCTTGAACCTGCCTTGATTTGCTTTTCACGACTTATAGCTTCTTCAATGTTGTGAAATCCTTCGTAATAAACAAGTATGAATGTTTTATATTTTGCGGTAAATGAATCTGGAATTAGGCTATGTTTATGACTGTATACCCTTTTCTTTAAATCAGAAGTTACTCCCGTATAAAGAGCTGAATGACTTTTGTTTGTCATAATATATACGGCTCCTCCTCTTTTCATCTTGCTAAAATAATAAATGACTGAGATTGCTTCGTCATCCTTCCTCGCAATGACGTTTGGTGTTTTATTACTTATGTAAATAAAGTAATCGACACAAGACAATTAGTATAGTAACCTTAATAGTATTATTTTTGCACCGATGAGCGACAATACACTTTACGGAAAACGCGGTGTTTCTTCTTCTAAAGAAGATGTACACAAGGCCATAGCCAATATAGATAAGGGCCTTTTTCCGAAAGCGTTCTGCAAAGTTGTCCCCGATTACCTTTCAGGCGATAGTGATTACTGCGTAATTATGCATGCCGATGGTGCGGGGACTAAGTCATCATTAGCATATATGTATTGGAAGGAAACCGGTGACATATCGGTTTGGAAGGGAATTGCACAAGATGCTATAGTAATGAATACCGATGACCTGCTTTGTACTGGAGCTGTAGATAATATTCTTCTTTCTTCTACTATTGGTCGTAATAAACATGTTATTCCGGGTGAAGTAATAGCTGCTATTATAAATGGAACGGAAGATATTATAACTATGTTGCGCAAGCACAGGGTGAATATCTATTCTACCGGTGGAGAAACTGCTGATGTGGGAGATTTAGTACGCACTATTATAGTTGATTCTACTGTTACTTGTCGCCTTAGGCGCAGCAGTATTATTTCTAACGACCGTATTCGCGAAGGCGATGTGATTGTAGGTTTAGCTTCTTACGGACAAGCTACCTACGAAGAAACTTACAACAGTGGTATTGGCAGCAATGGACTTACCTCTGCTCGCCACGATACTCTTGACCATACTTATGCATCTTTATATAAAGAATCATATGACCCTGCAATAGCTGGTTATTTGGTCTATTGCGGAAAAAAGAAACTATCTGAAAAGATAACTATTGACTGGAGAGATAAGAAGTATAATACTGATATCGGGAAATTATTACTCTCACCTACCCGCACGTATATTCCTGTTATGCAGGAAATATTAATGGGTTACCGAAGCCATATTCATGGTGCAGTTCACTGTTCAGGTGGAGGTCAAACCAAAGTCTTGCATTTTGTTGATGACCTGCACATTATAAAAGATAACCTATTCGATGTTCCTCCTATATTCAAGATCATACAAGAGAATTCAGGCGCTGGCTGGCAGGAAATGTATAAAGTCTTTAATATGGGTCATCGTTTAGAATTATATGTACCCGCCGAAGCTGCTCAACATATTATAGGGGTTGCCAATAAATTCAATATAGAAGCACAGGTAATAGGCCGTGTTGAAAAAGGTGCCAAAAAGCTTACCATTTCTGGTAAGCAGGGGACTTTTGTTTACGCTTAGTGAGTTTCTGACATTTCCTTATTTGTTATTTCCACGCTTCCTTATCATGGCTAAAGCCATAATTGGTTTTGTATAATTAACCCCGCCTTTAAAGGCTGGGTTATGCGACGAATGGGCTTAATTGGCTTTAGCCATGATAAGGTAGTGGCATTCTATATTTCACTCCATTTCCCTAAAATTGCGTATATTTGCATGAATTTTGAAGGTATATTATGTTAGATAAGCTAGAAGCCATAGAACAACGTTTTAAGGAAATTGAAGTCAAGCTATCGGAACCGGATGCTATGGCTGATATGAAGAAGTTTGCGCGCCTGAATAAGGAATATAAGGAATTAGGAAAGATACATGTAGCATATGTTGCCTATTGCGACCTTGCATCGAATATTAAGTCGGCTAAGGACATGCTGTATAATGAGAAGGATGAGGAGATGAAGGAAATGGCTAAAGCTGAATGGGAAAAACTTACTGCTGACCTTACAAATCTGGAGGCTGAAATACGCCTGATGCTTATTCCGAAGGACCCAGAAGATGCAAAAGATGCTGTAGTTGAAATACGTGCCGGTACCGGTGGCGATGAGGCTTCACTTTTTGCAGGAGAAATGTTTGAAATGTATATGCGCTACTTTGAACAGAAAGGATGGAAGGCTGAACTGCTCGACCATTCAGAAGGTACTATGGGTGGCTATAAAGAGGTTGTATTTGAAGTGCATGGCGAAAACGTGTATGGCACCATGAAATACGAATCGGGTGTACACCGCGTGCAAAGGGTTCCGGCTACCGAAACCCAGGGACGTGTGCATACCTCAGCCGCAACAGTAATAGTTATGCCCGAGGCCGATGAGGTTGATGTTGAATTGAAAGAATCAGACCTTAAGAAAGATACATTTTGTTCGGGTGGTAAAGGCGGACAGTCGGTTAACACTACCAAGTCTGCCGTGCGTATTACACACATACCTACAGGTATTGTGGTACAATGCCAGGACGAACGTTCGCAGATAAAGAACTATGCCAAGGCTCTTGCTGTATTGCGCACACGTATGTACGAGGCTGAACTGAACAAAAAGAACAGCGCCGATGCAGCCAAGCGTAAAACCCTTGTTGCCGGTGGCGATCGTTCAGAAAAAATACGTACATATAACTTCCCGCAAAGTCGTATTACCGATCATCGCATTGGGTATACCGCACATAACCTGCAGTCTTTTATGGAAGGAGATATTCAAAACCTGCTTGAAGCATTGCAACTGGCTGAAAATGCAGAAAGATTACAAGAAGGATATTCAGCTGCTGTTTAATTATGAAGCATTATCTATCAAGGCATGAACTGGCAAAGCAGATACACCAGAAAAAGACATTTTTATGTCTGGGCTTAGATACCGA
>DATHOD010000178.1:0-8389 GCA_035485295.1 Bacteroidia bacterium | reverse complement strand
ACTAAGCTAGCTTAGATTATTCCCTTAAGTCAGTCACCTCTACCCCCGGGTAATCCTTTGCTTCGAACTTAAAGTAGCTATCAGCAATTGCTGTATCTGTGACGAAATTATCAATGGTATAGCTCATCATGGTACCATCCTTAAGCATAACCTTTATACTCGTAATTTGATTCTTGTTCTTATCAATCACCAATTTAATGGTGTGGTATTTCTCCTTTTCAGGATGCTTAGGATACAGATCCACTACTTCTAAATTTCCTTCTTCGCTCTCAAAGTGACTTTTGAAACCCTTTTCATAAATGGTGAATATGGTAGCCGGTGAAATACTTCCTTTATCCGTATTATGGTCAACATTATTTATTTGTACTTCGTTCGCGTCTTTTAAGTACGTCCACATGGTATTGCTATCTGATATAACCACCTGGTTCTTCATATCGAACTTATACTTACCGCCCTTAATGGTTAAGTTACCCTTTTGGTTATCTGTCGGCTTACCATCTTTGCCATATACTACCATAGTAAATTCAGCCTTAATGGTTTTATACGCCTTGGTCTTTTTGCCCAATGACTGCAATATAGCTTTAGCCTTAGGGTCAGCAGTTTCTTCCTGGGCATACATAGCCACCACAGATAAACATAACACGAGAGTCAATACCAGTTTTTTCAATTTCTACGATTTATATAGTCAAAATTACAAAAATTACACCTTTATGACTATTATAAACGTATAGGGTTTAAATTCAGTATGTTAGGCGCAAACTAAATCTTGCTCCACTCTTCTAACGTAACTACATCTGCCTGACGAAGGAAAACTTTGGTAGTCAATACACGGTGTACTTCTTCATCTCCATCGGCGCAGCAATCAGACAATATGGTGATCTTATAATCTTTATCAGCTGCTTCACGTGTAGTTGACAAAACAACACCGCTGGTGGAAATGCCGGATAATACAATGTGCTGAACACCGAATGAACGCAACACAACTTCCAAATCACTGCCCGTAAACGAACTAACACGTCGCTTGGTAACGGTAATATCACCTTCCATTGGGGTAATATCAGGATGAACTTTCATAAACTCATTCATATTTCCCGTGACCATTCTTGATTTGCTGGCAGTAAATCCTTTATTATTTGAACTAACTTCCGGCATACCTTGCCTGAAACCTACTACAACATAAATTACAGGTATTTTTTTTGAGCGAGCATTTTCTATCGCTTTCTTTACGTTACTTAAAATTTCACCCGGATTTGGAAGCATAGGAACTATTCCTACTTGCATGTCCATTACTAAAAGAGCAGTGTTATTTTCCATTTTAAAATGATTTATAATTATTGATTTAAACTTCTTCTATTATTATTTTATCAGGCACTACAGGATGCTTTCCCTTATTCTTCAACACATCCTCTCTCATCAGGTAGAGGAATATACTGAAGATTAACAATGCAGCTATCCCCTCAGCTAAAACAGTATCAGGCGCTCCAAACCGTGAAGATAGCTCCCCTATCACAAGAGCTCCTAAAGGCAGCATCCCAAAAAATGCCATTGCAAAGTAACTGATCACCCTACCCCGCATTTCGGGTGACACGGTAGTTTGTATAAAGGTATTACTCACTGTAACCTGCGCCATCATTCCAAAACCAGTTATAACAGCAAAAACGCATGCCAGCCAAAAAACAGTTACGTGGGAAAACAAAATCAATCCGACACCAAAAATAAAGGTCGAGAATAATAGTATCCGTTTCAAATTGGCGCCCGGTTTCAATGAAGCCAAATATATAGTTCCTATAATGGCTCCTAATCCCACCGATCCGCTCAAATAGCCAAACGTAGAAGCCTTCCCTTTAAAAATATCCTTGGCAAATATTGGGAACAGTGAATTATACGGCAGTACTAATAAGCTGATTATTCCGAGAAATAAAATCACCAATCCAATACTTGGCGTAGCCTTTAAATATGCAAAGCCTTCTTTGAATTCCTGGGCAACATTTTTTGATTTGTCATGAGGAATAGGTTTGCTGAACCGCATATATAAAAGCGAAATTATGACAGCTATGAAACTAATAGCATTTATCAAAAAGCATATCCCTGCGCCAAATTCAGCCAGTACCAATCCTGCCAACGATGGCCCCAATATTTTTGCAAGGTTCACCATAGATGAATTAAGAGCAATGGCATTGGCTAAGTCAGCTTTATCATCTACCATATCATAAACCAGAGCTTGCCGCGCAGGTACATCGAATGCATTAATAATGCCGAGCAAAATACTTACCACTAATATTTCCCAAACCGTATAGTGATTAAGCAAAACGAGTATTGCAAGTAGAAGTGCTTGTATAAGCGATAGCACTTGCGTAGTAAGTAAGACCTTGTATCGGTTGTACCTATCTGATACAACTCCACCAAAAAGAGAAAAAAGAAAACTTGGAAACTGCGTTGCAAAAACGGTTAGCCCCAACATAAAAGAAGAATGCGTCTCTACATAAACAACCCAGGGGATGGCTGTTTTTTGCATCCATGTACCAATGAGGGATATGGACTGCCCTGTAAAAAACAACCGGTAATTGCGGCTGCTAAATGCTCTGAATGTACTTATCTTTATCTTGGTTGCCATTTTGATTACTCCTTGTGCTTCTTAGCAAAGTTTAAAGCCATCATTATACTAATAGCTGCAAACCCAATAAAGAATAGCAAAATTGAAAGGTTATCTTGAAAAGATACTTTGCCTACAGTATAAAGCAAGTACGCCACCAGTAAATTAAGAAGTGACCATAACACATTTACTACCGGAGAAGATAATCCCCTGCCTGGCGGTTTTGAAAAAGGTGTTGGAAATTTATCCCCACAAACCCCTTTTACAAAATGAGGTACAAAGTTTCCCAAAAATGCACCCGCCCAAAACCCGCTGAAATAATGATACCATTCCATAATTCTGGATTTAATAATTTTATATTAATTTATTTAAAACGGGTAAAGCCTTTTCAAGAAGTTCCCTTTCCTTATTTGTAAGCATTTTTTCTAGGGAATCTTTCAACCATTCATCTTTATTGTACCTTACCTTTTCCACCATCTTCTTACCATGCGAGGAAAGGGATATATACACCTTGCGCTTGTCTTCTTGTGAGGGTGTTCTTCTAATAAGTCCATGCTCTTCCAACTTTTTGAGCATTTGCGACATGGATTGAGTTTTAACCCTGGTTAGTGTTGCTAATTCAGTAGGAAGAAGGGAGGAAGATCGAAACAGATGCGCTATAATTTCAACCTCAGTCATTGAATACTCCATTGCGGAATCGGCCTGTTTGCGAAGGCCCTTGTGCAGGTTTGAAACTACCGAGCGGAGCGATGATGCTAATTCTGATGTTTCCATTTATGTATTTTAACTTAGTATACTAACTTGTTAGTTTACCTTACAAATATATTACACTTTGCAATACCAACAATACTTCTATCTAAAAAAAGCAATTGAATTTCTCTTATCGACTGATACTGAGAACATAAAAATGCATCTCCTTTTAAGTACATTTGCATCAGATAACTCTCCTCTTGTATAGAACAATAAAATATAGTTTCACTCTCGGTATTATAGCAACACTCACATCTTGCTATAATATGTTTTATATGAGCACTGACAACCTGCACCAAGAACTTAACAAGGTTAAAGACACAGCTTCTGCCTATAAACACAAGTACTATGATGCTGTAGTATTTACCAAGCTTTTCAATAACGGCTTAACCCAAATAACCTGCTCTGATAAGAATGGAAAAGCAACATTAGTTGGCGTTTATTCAAATACAGTAGCAATCATCACGACAAAGGACGGCGATGTAATTAAGCTATTATTTAGCACTATGTTCGCTAAGGACAGCATACTATACGGGCAATTGTCGTTTTTAGCCTCACAAGTCAAGCTGAATTTCCATGATATTCAAACTATTAAAATAAAAAGCCCTAAGTCTCCACCAGAAAACTAAAGAAGTTTAGCATTTTCTACCTTTCTACTCATATCAAAATCCCTATTTTTAATACATTTGCCGCCTCAATTAAAAACTCCTTTAAGATTTATGATAAAATTATACCCGGTTTTAACTGCAGCAGCAATATTTGCCTTAGCCTCATGCAATAACAACGGCAAAAAAGCTGATCAAAATAAAGATAGTATGCTTAAAAATAACCCATTTGCAAACCCAAGCACATTAGCATTTCAAACTGCCGATTTTGCCAATATTAAGGACAGCGATTTTGAACCTGCTTTAGAAGAAGGTATCAAGCAGCAAATGGCTGAAGTTGAAGAAATTGCGAATGATAGTGCTGCAGCTACATTTGAGAATACACTTGTAGCCTTGGAAAAAAGCGGACAAATGCTCCGCAGGGTATATGGGGTTTTCAATCTTTTAACCGGTGCTAATACAGATCCTGTTCTGCAAAAGCTATCGGAGGATATAGCACCTAAGCTTACTGCAAACACTGATGCCATCTTCCTTAACACCAAACTTTTTAAACGAGTAGAAGCTATTTACAAACAAAAGGATCACTTAAAGCTTGATGCTGAGTCGAACCGATTAGTAGAATACTACTACCAGAAGTTCGTTTTGTCAGGAGCTAATCTTTCTGATGCTGCAAAGGACAGCCTTAAAAACATTAACAAAGAAGAAGCAAGCTTAATGGCCAAATATACCAACCAGTTATTGGCTGCTGCTAAAAAAGGCGCCCTGGTGGTAAGTGATAAGGCTGAATTGGCAGGCCTTTCCGATGCCGAACTAGATGCTGCCGCTTTAGCTGCGAAAACTGCCAATATGCCAGGGAAATGGATGCTGCCATTACAAAACACTACTCAGCAACCAGCTTTACAATCACTTACAGTAAGAGCAACAAGGCAGAAATTATTTGATGCTTCATGGACACGTGCAGAAAAGGGTGATTCTAATGATACCCGTGCAACTATTACTCGTATAGCAATCATTCGTGCTCAAAAGGCCAAGCTATTAGGATACAAGGATTATGCTTCATGGACTCTGGTTAATCAAATGGCTAAGACAGAAGAATCAGTAGAGCAATTCCTTACCCAACTTATACCTGCCGCTACAGCAAAGGCAAAACAAGAAGCCGCTGATATTCAAAAATTGATCGACCAACAAAAAGGTGGTTTTAAATTAGAACCTGCCGACTGGGATTTTTATTCAGAACAAGTACGAAAGGCTAAATATGACCTTGATGAAAATGAAATAAAGCCATATTTTGAACTTGATAGCGTTTTGAAGAATGGAGTATTTTATGCAGCAAACAAACTATACGGGCTTACTTTTAAAGAACGTAAGGACCTACCGGTTTACCATAAAGACGTAAGGGTTTTTGAAGTATTTGATAATGACGGCAGTTCAATTGCATTGTTCTACTGCGATTATTTTAAACGTGATAATAAGAATGGTGGTGCATGGATGGACAACTTGGTTATCCAGTCAAAACTATTGGGTACAAAGCCTGTTATATATAACATCTGCAATTTTAACAAGCCATCTGAAGGGCAACCTGCATTAATTAGCTTTAGTGATGTAACTACTATGTTCCATGAATTTGGACATGGCCTGCACGGAATCTTCGCAAGCCAACAATACCCAAGTCTTTCAGGTACTGCTACTGCACGTGATTTTGTAGAATTCCCTTCTCAGTTCAATGAACATTGGGCATCTGACCCACAGGTATTTAAAAACTATGCCAAGCATTATAAAACAGGTGAGTTAATGCCGCAAGCCTTAGTAGATAAAATTAAGAAAGCTGCTACCTTCAACCAAGGGTATAGCCTAACTGAAATTCTTGCCGCTGCTTACCTAGATATACAATGGCACAAGGTTTCTGCCGGTGAACCAATACCAGATGTAGACAAATTTGAAGCAGATGCATTAACAAAAACCAATCTTAATTTGCCGCAGGTACCAACCCGTTACCGTTCTACTTATTTCCTTCATATATGGAGCAATGGATATGCAGCAGGTTACTATGCTTACTCGTGGACAGAGATGTTGGATGATGATGCTTTTGCATGGTTTAAAGAACATGGTGGCCTTACCAGGGAGAATGGTCAGCGATTCCGTGATATGATATTATCTCGTGGAAATAGTGAGGACCTGTCTACCATGTTCCGTAACTTCATTGGCCATGACCCGAATATTGAGCCTATGCTTGAAAACCGTGGTTTGGTTGAAGCGAAGAAATAAAGCTAATCTTATAAAATACCCTTTATATGGGTGATTGGAGCCATAAGCTTTTAAAGTGGTACGAGGCGAATAAACGCGATATGCCATGGAGAAACACCAAGGATCCATATAAGATATGGCTGTCGGAGGTAATACTACAGCAGACACGTGTAAACCAGGGCTGGAATTATTATTTACGATTTACTGAAAAGTATCCGACTGTTACGAATCTTGCTGCTGCATCAGAACATGAGGTATTAAAATTGTGGCAAGGGTTGGGGTATTATTCCCGTGCACGTAATATGCACCATGCTGCTAAGGAAATTGTAAAGAATCATAAAAGTAAATTTCCTGCCGACTATGAATCGGTGAGGGCTTTAAAAGGTGTAGGAGACTATACTGCAGCTGCCATCACATCTATATCATATAACCTGCCTTACCCTGTGGTAGATGGGAATGTGTTGCGAGTATACTCTCGTGTATTAGGCATAACTAATCCTATAGACTCAACGGAAGGAAAAAAGAAAATATGGGAAGCTGCCGCTGAATTGCTGCCACAAAAGCAACCGGGCACTTATAATCAGGCAATAATGGAGTTGGGTGCACTTTGCTGCACTCCAAAGAACCCTAATTGTGAAGAATGTCCAATACAATCGGCTTGCTATGCTTTTTCTCACAAACTGACAGACAAACTACCTATAAAGCAAGGAAAGACAAAACAGAGAGAAAGGTATTTCAATTACTTGGTGATTGTACAAGGCAATAAAATAGCCTTAAGAAACAGAACAGAAAAAGACATTTGGAAAGGCTTACACGATTTTCCTTGCATTGAAAGCACTTCGGCATTATCTCCCAAGAAACTGGTAGCTGCTAAAGAATGGAAGAGTATCTTTTCGGGCATAACACCTGCAATTAAAAATGTATCTGATGCATATGTTCATATACTTAGCCACCAAAGACTAAACGCTCAATTCATTCTACTCGACAGCAAGAAGCCGGTAAAGAAATTACCCAAGGATTGTTTTTGGGTAGAAAAGAAAACGATATCGAAATATGCTGTACCAAGGTTGATAGAACGATACCTTAAGGCTAATTCTTATCTTTAAATGATAGCTTCCTTTATATTTGTGCTATGCAAGCCACCTTTTTAAGAAAGATACCTCCACTCTATATATTCATTGCACTTTTAGCAATAGTGTCATGCATCTATAACTATCCTGTTATTCTTTTCCATCGCCCCTACTCTATTCACTTATGGCGTCAGTGCGATTGTCTTTCAATGGCATTAATGTACTATGAGAATGGAATGCACTTCTTTAGCCCTGCTGTGCACTGGTGCGGATTAAACGGCAATGGCAATGCGGCTCCGGGTGAATGCACCTGGATATATTACACTGTCGCTATTTTATGGAAAGTATTCGGATACCACGAATTCATATATCGCCTTTTTGATATGGCAATATTATATGCAGGACTCATTGCATTATACAAAACCGCGGCAGGTATTCTTAACAGCCATTATTGGGGAATGATCGTTTCTTTATTTCTTTTCTCCTCAGCTATTGTGGCATATTACGGCAACAACTTTATTCCCGATCCTACTGCCCTATCGCTCGCGCTAATTGCATGGTATTTCTTCTATAGATACTCCGTTACCAATAAAAACATCTCATTAATATTTAGCATGTTATTTTTTGGCATTGCAGGAGCCACAAAGGTTACTGCCCTTATCTCTTTTGTTCCTATTGTATTTGCATTCTTTGCTGAAAAATTCAACATTATATCATTTAAGAAAGATGATAAATTATTTAAAGGAACACTTCTTCCTATAGCACTATTTGTTTTGGCTCTTGCTCCCATTGGGCTTTGGATTGCATTTTCAATTCATTACAACAACCAAAACAATGCTGGTTTGTTTGGCTCACATATTTTACCAATATGGGAGTTAAATGCAGCGCAAATCAAACCTATAAAAGCAAATTTATATTTCGGCGAAATGTCCGATCTATTCCTTGACCGATTGGGGTTTAAGATATTTTTACTTCTATTCATTTATTCTATTTTCAACTACAAACGTGCTTCACGTTTCCTCTTATTCCTTACCATATTCATAACGTTCGGAGCTATAGCTTATATTCTTCTCTGGTTCCAGGTATTCGATGTTCACGACTATTACCTTATAAATGTATTGGTCTGG
>DATHOD010000177.1:0-4076 GCA_035485295.1 Bacteroidia bacterium | reverse complement strand
ACATTAGGGCTAAACCTTTCGGGGTGTTGTTGAGCTTCAGCCAATATTTGTTCTTTTGTAAATGTAGTTTTAGTATCTACTACCGAATAGACCGAGTCCTTTTGTTCTATACGGTTGCGTCCATGCTCGTCTATATAGAACAGGTTTATTTCACGGGCAAATATTTGAGGCTCTACTCCCACCTTTTGCAATTGAGCATTAGTTTCACTTACACAACGGTATGAGCTCTGGTTCGTCAGTTCATCAGTAATAATGGGGATGAACAGCTTCTTCAACTCTGCATTATCAGGGTCAACTACCACCAGGCCATATTTTCCAAAAAGGGCGTTTACAACTGTGAATGTAGCTTCTGAAAGGGTTTTGCTTCCGCTATATGCTTCCGTTAATATCTTCTTTAGTTCTGCTGCTTTTTCGCTCTCACCCATAATGGTAAAAAGTCCATCTAATACAGGTGCAAGTGTATCTATAGGTATGCGTCCTACCGGTCCACCGGAGAGGCTATCACCACTCCATTCTATTTTCTTTCCAAATAAATAGGTGTGATTTATTTCAGCAAAATCGTGATCCTCACCCGCCATCCAATACACAGGTACAAAATTGTTGGTTGAATATTCCTTCTTTAGTTTTTCAGCAAGATTAATAACTGTAATTATCTTGTAAATGAAATATAGTGGTCCAGTGAAAAGACATAACTGATGCCCTGTTGTTACCGTGAAAGTATTCTTGTCGTTGAGAGAGGCTATGTTTTTGTTTGTCGCTTCAGTACCTTTATTTCCATAATTCTTCTGCAACACATTTACCAATACATCGCGTGCAATTTCTTTCTTGCTTCTATCCTCAATTACTTTTTTGAAACCTGCAACAGAAGGCTCGTACTGATAAAAAGGAGATAAATAAGATTCTCCTTTTATATAATCTGTAAATACTTTTGAGAATAATCCGGTTTCCTCGAAAGATATATTAGTCTTCTTAAAACTCATACTCAAGAAACTATTGAGATTATAAAACAATTCCTCCCCCTACCCCCTCCCAAGGGGGATATGTATTGCCCTCCCTCTTGGGGGAGGGTTGGGTGGGGTAAACGAAATAATGGGCTCTTAAAACTCATACTTGTTATTTAACTAATGTTCCAAAAAGGTCATAATCTTCCCCTGAATCTATCTTCACCATTGAAAAATCTCCAATACGCATATAGGTATCGCCTTCAGCTTTAATATGCACTTCGTTATCTACTTCCGGTGAATCGTGTTCGGTGCGGCCAATAAAATATCCGCCTTCTTTACGATCTATAAGAACCTTTAAAGTCTTACCGACTTTCTTACTGTTCAGTTCACGAGAAATATCACGTTGTACATCCATCAAATGCTCTGCACGTTGTTTCTTTACCTCTGCAGGAACATCATCAACCGATTTGTGGGCATGTGTATTTTCTTCGTGAGAGTATGTAAATACACCCAGCCTGTCGAATTTCATTTCTTCTACCCAATTCACAAGTTGGTTGAAATCATCTTCCGTTTCTCCGGGATAACCAACCAAAAATGTAGTACGCATTGCTATACCCGGCACTTTCTCACGAATGGTTTCCACCAATCGTGTTGATTTTTCTTTTGTTGTGCCCCTGCGCATAAGTTTAAGCACATTGTCTGACACATGTTGCAAAGGCATATCCAAGTAATTGCAAACGGTAGGACAATCTTTAATAGCATCTATAATATCCATTGGGAACCCGCTTGGGAAAGCATAGTGCAATTTTATCCATTCAAGTCCTTCCACATCAGCCAACTTACGGATAAGTTCTGCCACATTGCGTTTGCCATAAAGGTCAAGCCCGTAATAAGTAAGGTCTTGTGCAATGAGCATTATTTCTTTTACACCTTGCTTAACTAATCCTTTAGCCTGTGTTACCAAAGCTTCCATAGGAACGGAAACATGGTTACCACGCATTAATGGTATAGCACAAAAGGAACACTTCCTGTCACAGCCTTCCGATATCTTCATGTAGGCATAGTGGTTGGGAGTTGTAAGCAAGCGCTCTCCAACCAGTTCATGTTTATAATCGGCCTTAAGTGTTTTAAGTAATCGGGGCATATCTTGTGTTCCAAAATAGCCATCTACCTGTGGTATTTCCTTTTCAAGTTCGGGCCTGTAACGTTGGCTAAGGCAACCAGTAACATATACTTTTTCTATCTGCCCGGCTTGCTTAGCATCAACATAACGTAAAATAGTATCAATGCTTTCTTGTTTGGCATTATCTATAAACCCGCACGTATTAATTACTACTATCGGGGCATCGCCCGATTCATGCTTTACATCGAAATTATTGGCCTTGAGTTGCGCCATAAGCACCTCAGAATCAACAATGTTCTTTGAGCAGCCAAGGGTAACAACATTTACCCTATTTTTTTTTAACGTTTTAGTCTTCACAATTCCTTTATAAGTGTGCAAAACTACGCTAAATTAGGCTACAAAGCGAATAAGCCTGAACCCCTTATGTTAATTAATGCCTCAGCCTTTGTTTTGCGTTACATAATTCATACATTTGTGTAAAATATATCCTAATTTATGAAGAAGTTTTCCTCCCTCCTGATTGCAGGCTCACTCTTTTTGTCCTATAACGTTTTTGCTCAGGATTGGACTGAGATGATACAGGACCATAATGCAAACCTGAAAGATGTTCAGGCGGCGTTTAATAAATGGTACAGCACACACCAACCCGCTCCTGACAATGATAAAGATGCTGTGAAAGGAGAAAATGAATTGGACGGAAACTATATGCTTTTCAAGCGTTGGGAAGCATTAATGATACCACGTACTTATCCTACCGGCTTACGCCCCGACCCTGCTGTAATTGAAAAAGATTACCAGGATTTTTTAAAGATGCAGAATACCCGGAAGAGTACCCATGGTGCTATGGCTGCTTCGGCAATGTGGTCGTATGTTGGTAATACAAAAGTGCCTGCAGGCGGTGGTGATGCGGGAAGAGTAAACCGTGTACGTTTTGACCCGACAAACAGCAATATAGTTTATGCCTGCTCACCTGCAGGTGGCTTATGGAAATCTACTAATGGAGGAAAGAACTGGTCAACTAATACTGACCATTTGTTAGGCATAGGTACTAGCGATGTTGCTATTGATCCTACAAATACTAATATCATGTACCTGGCAACAGGCGATGGCGATGGCATACTAAGCGCAGTTAGTACACCTTCTACTATTGGAGTTCTTAAATCTACCGATGGAGGTGTTACATGGAATGCAACCGGGCTTCATTACACATTAACGAGCAGTGGCCCAGGCTACCAAACAGTTAATCAGTTAGCAATTAACCCCAACAACACACAAATTATTTTCGCTGCCACCTCATTTGGCTTGTTTTATACAGCTAATGCAGGCCTTTCATGGTTTTCAGTACAGAGCGGTAATTTTAAATCAGTAGAGTTTGAACCCTCTCACCCTGCAATGGTATATGCTTCTACTTATACCAGTGGTTTTTATCGTTCTACTAACGGTGGTATTAGTTTTACTTCAGTAGCTCTGCCTACTTCATCAGGTGTGGGAAGGTTGCAA
Source organism: Bacteroidia bacterium (assembly GCA_035485295.1). Classification (GTDB taxonomy): domain Bacteria; phylum Bacteroidota; class Bacteroidia; order JABEUT01; family JABEUT01; genus JABEUT01. The sequence continues at coordinate 509 of DATHOD010000177.1, read as the reverse complement.
ATTGCCGTTACTCCTGCCGATTCCAATTATGTATATGTTTTAGGTGAAAATGCAAGCAATAATGCTTTCTTCGGACTATGGTTTTCGAAAGATGATGGACAAACATTCACGCTTGAATCAACCACTCCGAATGTTTTAGGTTTTAGTAATGGTACCGGCAGCGATGCTACAGAGGGGCAAGGCTGGTATACTCTTTCTATTGCTGCATCTCCTACAAGCGCTTCTACAGTATTGGTAGGTGGGGTAAATATCTGGATGTCTACCAACAATGGTGCTTCATGGACCAAAAAGAGCTCATGGACCAATAACCCATATGTACATGCCGATATACACAGCATTATATTTCCAAATGGCAGCGGAACAACTATTTATACAGGCTGCGATGGCGGTGTATATGCATCAACAAATACCGGAACCAGCTGGACAGACTATAGTAGTGGACTTGAAATAGCCCAGCAATACAGTATTGGCCCTTCAGCCAGTGTAGCCACTGAATGGCTTACAGGCTG
>DATHOD010000176.1:0-8403 GCA_035485295.1 Bacteroidia bacterium | reverse complement strand
GCCCGCCAAACAGGTTGTATCTGGTAACGCTTAAAAGGGAAAGTAATATCATTCTGATGCTGTACCACATAACGGGCAAATGGCACAGTAAGGTCGTAACGCAAAGCTTTTTCTGATATATACTTGGTTAGCTCTTTCGCCCCCATATCCTTAATATCTTTATCCTTAACGCTATCTAAAAAGTCACCACTATTCAGTATTTTAAAAATCAGCTTGTCTCCTTCTTCCCCATATTTACCCATAAGCGTATCAAGGTTCTCCATACTTGGGGTTTCGATTGGCAAATAACCATAGTTACGGAACACCTGTCTTATAGTATCGAAAATATAGTTGCGCTTCACCATTTCTTGTGGCGAAAAATCGCGTGTACCTTTAGGTATAGAAGGCTTCAATTAATTAAAAATTAAAAATTACGAATTAATATTCATTTCCCGATTGGGGCAAAAATACCATTCATTTTCAAATAAAGACCGCCGTTAATTGTTTAGGGGCAGAAGTTTGTAAATTAATGTTTTTTTATATCTTTACTTTAAGAGAGGGGAATTGAACCTAAACAGATTAAGTTAAGAATCAGGGGGATTGCCATAAAAATCGTTTGACCACTAGTAGTGTAACTATGACCTACATACGTAAATATTACATCTATTTCATTGTGTTTGGGCTTGCTTTTTTAAGCATACACCCTGTTATTGCCTCAACCAAAAAAGATTCATTACGCGCATTATTAAAGGCATCGAAAATAGATAGTAACAGGGTCAAGATTTTACACCAGTTATACCAGGCGACCGATTCGGTACCTTATGCATACGAGGGACTTGAAATAGCGGGAAGAGTTAAATACAGAATAGGAGAAGCACAGGCATTAATGGACATTGGCCGTTCGTCTTACTTTGACGGAGACCCGGATATATCGCTTGGCTTTCTTATAAAAGCAGTTAAAATTGGGGAGGAAATTGGGGCAAAAAAGCTGCTTATTGGAGCATACAGATATATTGGATATATATACAGGCCTGATGATCCTTCTTTTGCAGAACAATATTACGATAAGAGCCTAAAACTGGCAGAAGAGACACATGATGAACTGGCACAATCATATGCGCTTAGTGCATTAGGTAACATTTACGAAACCATATTTGAAGGGAGTTCTGAAAGCAATAAAAAGGCATTGGACTTTTACGAAAGAAGCCTTGCTATCCGTGAAAGAGTTGGAGCGTATGATGAGATAGCAGCTTCTTTAAATGAAACGTCAAGGGTATACGATCTTATTGGTAATCATGATAAAGCTTTAGAACTAAGGGAAAAAGGATTAGTAACCGCTGAAAAAGCAGGAAGTACTGAAAACATTGTTTTTATCTGCAATGTTTTAGGAAATGAATACAGCCTTCGTCTGCACGACTTTAAGAAGGGCTTGGAATACCACCTACGCGCATTTAATCTGGCAAAAACATTAAAAAACAATATCGAAATCATATTCGATGTAAGTAAAGGGCTTGCATACGATTACCGCGTTCTGGGTGACCTGAAGAAATCGAATGATTTTTATGAAATGGCTGTGATGTATAATGACTCCTTAAGAGCAAAACAAACCAAACACGATTATAATCTTTCAGGCCTTAAGCACGATTTAGAGAAACAGCTTGAAAAACAAAAGCTTCAATTAAAAGATTCAGAAATAGCGAAACAAAAGGCCGAGGCAGCAAGGAAAGCAACTCTGCTTAATGCTATTATTATTGGGTTTATATTGGTATTAATACTCTTTATACTTATTTATAGGGGAAATATTCAACGAAAAAGATCAAACAGGGAACTGGAACTTAAGAACAAAAAAATCGAGAATGCCTTTCAGGTACTTGCTATAAGCGAGAACAAATTCAAACTCATTACTGAAACTATAAATGATATTTTCTATCTGTATAATATTCGCGATAAAAAGTATGAATACATAAGCCCTAACTGTACCGCTATTACAGGGTTAACACAGGATTGGTTTTATAGCGGAAACAGCATGAATACAGTGGTATTTGAAAAAGATCTCCCGATTATTCATAAGGCAGACGCAGAAGTTTTACAGGGCAAAGCTTATGAAATTGAGTACAGGATAGTAGTTAACGGAGTTATAAAATGGATCGCCGAAAAATCTTCTCCCAACTTTAACGCTGATGGTACAATAAGCATGCACTCAGGGGTATGTCGTGATATTACAATAAGAAAATCTGCTGAAGGCAAATTCAAACTCATAACGGAAACCATAAACGATGTTTTTTACTTATATAATATTGTAGAAAAGAAATACGAACATATTAGCCCGAATTGCCTTACTCTGTTTGGGGTTGACCAGGACTATTTTTATACCGGTAAGAATACAAAAGCAATGGTTCACAAAGACGACCTTGCAATGGTTGTAGAAGCTAACAAACAGGTAGATTCAGGCATTCCTTACGATATTGAATACCGAATTATTGTTAATGGGCAAGTAAAATGGGTAGCTGAGAAATCATCACCCATTTTCGATGATAAAAATATATTGGTAAGGAATTCAGGAATATGCCGTGATATTACCCAACGGAAAGTGGATGAAGAGATAATCCAGATGAAGAACCAGGATATAAAAGACAGTATTTTATATGCCAGTACCATTCAACACGCCATTCTTGCACCTAAAGAAGAAATAGCTAAGAAGCTGCACGATTTTTTCATTCTATCTAAACCAAAAGATATTGTTAGTGGTGATTTTTATTTTTATAGGGAAACAGAAAATGGTATTATAGTTGCTGTTGCTGATTGTACAGGCCATGGTGTACCGGGTGGCTTTATGAGTATGTTGGGTAATGCTTTACTGAATGAAATTATAAATAATAATAAAGACATAACCCCGGCTAAGATACTTGACCAGTTAAGGGAAATGGTTATACGATTATTGAACCAAACTACCACATATGCATCGAATAAAGATGGTATGGATATTGCGCTCTTGCTTTTTGACAAGAACATTACATCGGTACAATATGCAGGTGCACATATACCGTTACAACTATTCAAAAACGGAAAACTGGAAACTGTTGCCGGTGATAAACTACCTATTGGTATTAACATAGGTCATAACCAGGCACATTTTACAAATCACAAAATAGAATTGCAAAAAGGTGACAGCTTATACATTTTAAGTGATGGCTATGCCGATCAGTTTGGTGGCCCTGAAGGCAAGAAGTTCTCAAAGAATCATTTGAAGGAACTACTAACATCTATTCAGAGTAAAACAATGGCTGAGCAGGAAAAAGCCATGAACCAAACCTTTGAAGATTGGAAAGGAAACCTGGTACAGATTGATGATGTAATGGCTATTGGTATTCGGGTTTAACTATCCTGTTTTTCATTTATCTTTACTTTTTTACAGTCCTATATAATGCAGTCTGCTGACGAATCTTTATTAATTAAAGAAGCTAAGGTCTTTTCCAGATACCTTATCGGGGAAGAAGCCGATGAGCAATCGATACAATTATATCTAAGCGCCAACACAAAACTCAATATTACTTTAACTGATAAAGAAGTTAAACGTCTTACATTTCTATTGAACAACCCTTCGTTTATCGGTATGGCTGATGGAGCCCTTGCAATTACTGACCGTGAGAGCGGAATACGAAAAAAGATTATATAATGTTCTCCATACTTGAAAGCAGGCCTGCTTTCTCATCATACTTCCTGCCTAAAGAAAGTAACTCACCAATACTTTCATTAATTGGTTCTGGCATTCGTGCCACCTGGAATACATTAATCGGACTGATACTACTGCCATGGATATAGGAACCATTCATGATTATATAGTAGTAGGATCAGGCTGCACTGGTGCAATGGCGGCACAGACACTTGTTGAAAAAGGAGTTACAGTACTTATGCTCGATGCTGGAGAAACTGATACCAGGTATTCCACTATTACTCCTAAGAAAGGTTTTACAGATATCCGCAAAACAGATAATGAACAATACAAATATTGGCTTGGAGAAAATTTTGAGGGTATACATTTAGGGAAGACCACAACAGGGGCTCAACTTACACCCGCACGGAAGTATATTCTTCGTAATACAGATAAGCTCTTGCCTCTTATATCAGAAACCTTCCTGCCAATGGAAAGCCTTAGCTATGGTGGCCTGGGTAATGCTTGGGGATTGGGATGCTGTGTATTTTCAGACAAAGAACTTGAAGCCGCAGGTTTGCCTATTGATAAAATGAAAGAGGCTTACCAATCCATTTCAGATCGGATTGGAATTAGTGCCGAAAATGATGACGCAACTCCTTATACTTCATCTGGCATAAAAAATCTGCAAAAGCCTAATACAATTGATAACAATAGTGATTCTATTTATAAAAAATACAAAATCAATAAAGAGAAGCTAAATAAAAAAGGGTTCTATATGGGTAGGCCTGCCCTTGCATTACTAACTGAAAAAAAAGGAGAAAGAGAAGCAGTTAATTACAACGAAATGGATTTTTATTCTGACAATGGTGCCGCATACCGTCCATCAATTACCGTCACCCAATTAAAAAAGAATTCAAATTTTCAGTATTTATCAAATGCATTGGTATTAAGCTTTTCCAATGAAAATGAATTAACTACAATTACTTATTTAGATACCAGTTCCAATGAAAAGAAAACAATAAAATGTAAAAAACTTATTCTTTGTGCTGGGACACTTAGCACGGCAAGAATAGTGCTTCGCTCAATGGGCAATAGTTCGCAGCGCTTACCCCTACTCTGTAATCCTTACAAGTATTTCACATTATTGCAACCTTCATTACTTGGAAAATTACCTAATGAAGAACGCACTGCATTTGCCCAGTTAGCTTTATATCATAATCCGGCGGAAAATAATTTCAATGTGGGGGCAGCATCTATTTATAGCTACCATTCACTTATGTTGTTCCGCACTATAAAGGAAGTGTCTTTGGGATTCAGAGAAGGTAGAAAGATCATGCAACTTATGCTTCCGGCAATGTCTGTTATGGGTGTTCATCACCCTGATACTTATTCCAATAATAAGTACATTGAGCTTGTAAAAGATAACTATTCATCTACGGGTGACCACCTAAAAGCAGAATATATACTTAGCAGTGAGGAGCAAAAACAAATCGTAGAAAGGGAAACACAATATTCTGCTACCATGCGCAAATTGGGTTGTTATACGGTTAAGAAAATCAATCCTGGCTATGGGGCAAGCATACATTATGCCGGATGTCTTCCCTTTAGTGAAACTGATAAAGCCTATCATTTAAGTTCTGATGGAAGATTGCATGGCACAAAAAATATTTATGTGGCCGATGGTTCTGGCTTTAACTATTTACCGGCGAAAGGAATAACACTTTCTATAATGGCATATGCCCATTTAACCGCCCTTAACTCGTTAAGCAACTAATATGAAAATTATTGTTATTTCAGGAGCTAACGGATTTATTGGATCAGAGCTTGTTAAGCATTTCAATGAAAATGGCTGGATTGTCAGAGCCTTGATTCATTCAAATGCAAACCCTCCTATTGCGGGTATTGCTTATTATAAATATGCACTTGGAGATAAAATTGATGAGCGTATTTTCGAAAAAGCAGATTGTTTTATTCATTGCGCCTATGCCAAAGATTCTTACAAATTGAATGTAAGCGGGACTGGGCAATTGCTTGAGATGAGCAAAAAATGTGGAATTAGAAAAAATATTTTTATCTCGAGTCTATCCTCAAAAGAAGATGCCCTTTCTGTATATGGAAAACAGAAGTGGGCATGTGAGAAGTTATTTAATCAACCGGACGACTTAGTTTTACGATTAGGTATGGTGCTTGGAAATGGAGGATTATTTGGGCAAATGAAAGAATACCTAAAGAGAAGGAACCGCGTTCCACTTATATCTGGCGGTACCCAACCTATACAAACCATATATATAAAAGACTTTATTCAAGCTATCGATACCTGTATAGAAAATAATGTGGCAGGGACATTATCAATTGCCTCTTCCGAAAAGCTTACTTATAAAGAATTCTACAGCCTTCTTTGCCAAAGCCTTAATACTGTTGCGGCTTTTACTTCAATATCTTATAGTTTACTATACTCAATTCTATCAGTTTCAGAAACGCTAGGTATAAAACTTCCAGTTTCCCGTGAAAACCTCTTAGGGTTAAAAAAACAATCCTATGTTGACACTACATCTGACATAATGAAGATAGGAATAAAGATAAAAAAATGCCCTGAAAGCCTTTCTGAGTTGGCAATGAAGGTATAATTTTCATATCCTTTTTTTTACTAACTTTACTAACTATTGGCTTAAAGCAAAAATTCATATTATGAAGAAACTATATATTATTTCCGCCTTTCTGCTTATAGGTATACCAGCCATTTGCCAAACACCAACAAAATTTGATTTTTATTTGGCGGATAAAGCTCAATTATTTGCTTTGGGCAGAAGTGATGGCTCAGAGATGATGCAAGTACTTGTAAAGGGAAATATAACAGCTATTAAAGATCTTGTTCAAGAAAATAAAGGTGTTTTCAAATACTCTTACGGCAATATTGCTGCTATAGTCATTCCAGTAAGTGCATTAACTGCATTCAACCATAGCAAAGAAATATTACGAATGGAAGGTGCACCTCCTCATATTATTCCGTGCAACGATACTATGAGAGCCCGTTCACATATTGTTGAAGCCCAAATGGGAATGGCCCCATTAACTATGCCATATAAAGGCAAGGGTGTTGTAGTTGGAATGATTGATACGGGTATAGACTTTCTTCATCCTGACTTTAAGGATACGGCAAATAAAACGAGGATTCAGTACTTATGGGATATGAATCAGGATTCAGGAACCTTTACTCCACTACCCTATGGATATGGAAAAGCATGGTGTAAGAGGCAGATAGATTCGGTAATGGCGACGCATGACACAACTGGTATTTCCACTATGGATTCTAGTTCAACACTGGAATATGCTCACGGATCTAATGTTTCAGGTATAGCAACAGGCAATGGCAGATCAAATCACTCTTGCATTGGCGCTGCACCTGAGGCCGACATTATGATGGTGGCATACAACTTTACGAATCAGACAAATAACGAAATGACTGATGCAGTAAATTATATTTATACCCAGGCTGATATACTAGGTGAACCTTGCGTTATAAATGCCAGCCTTGGAGACTATGATGGATCTCATGATGGATCTGACCTGCAAGCACAAATGATTGATGGCATGGTAACCGCAAAACCAGGCAGGGTATTTGTTGCTGCTTCCGGTAATGCAAGTAACATACCTTATCATTTAAGTGTCAACAATATTCCCGGAGATACATCATTTTCATGGTTTTCCTACTATTCTTATAATTGGGGCAGTATAAACTTTGATGCTTGGGCTGACACTAATAATTTCAAAAATGTGCAATATGCAATAGGAGTTGACAGAATTAACCCTTATTCTTTCGTTGGAAGGACAAACTTCTCTACTGTACTTACAAAACTAGGAGTTTGGGTGACCGACACCATTAAAAATGCAAAGGGCAATAGGATAGGTATTGTCAATACATACTCACAACTTAATGGCAGTATATATTCGCTTAATGTAAGTATACAACCCGATTCGACTCAATCAGGGCAAATATCAAATGACTCATCTTATTATTGGAGGTTTATTACTACCGGCAGTGGTAAAATTGATTGTTGGTATGCAGACCCTACGCCTATCGTTAATAGTGGCCTTCCTAATGCAAGTATTTTCCCTGATATAAAGAACTATAAATTACCGGATACTGTTTCTACACTTTGCAGTAGTTTTCAATGTTCACCCAATGTAATTACCGTAGGTGATTATCGTAATCGTGTAACACTTATTGATTATGATACTGTGTTGTACACAACGGACACAAACAAAAATCATCTTGACGGCGAGCTTGCCTTATATTCTGGCGTAGGCCCAACCAGAGATGGCAGAATAAAACCAGACATTACATCTCCGGGTGATTTTTGTTTAACAGTACTTCCAACTACTATGCGACAATTATATATTACCAGTAGTGGAGGAAGAACAGTAATTGATACCGGAGGCTATCATGATGTAGATGGCGGAACATCTATGGCTTCACCGGGAGTAGCCGGAGTAGCCGCTCTATATCTTCAAATGTATCCGAGTGCTACAAATTTAGAAGTAAGGAGTGCTATTATTTATTGCTCTACAGAAGATAGTTTTACTGGTACAAGTTTACCAAACAATACCTGGGGTTATGGTAAAGTAAATGCATTTAAGTCTCTTACAGGTTGTGCACTTGGTGTTCCAACTATAACACAACCACCTGTATCCATTTTAAATGCTTACCCTAATCCAATGAAGGATGGAACGATAATACAGTATGACTTTACAAGCATAAAAGAGTATTG
>DATHOD010000175.1:0-5114 GCA_035485295.1 Bacteroidia bacterium | reverse complement strand
GTATTGAGCCTGTCTTCGTATTTGCGTGTGGTAATAATGCTTTCGTAATTTTCTTCCGATGTATCTACGTTGTGATTATATGCATATAAACCTGCATCTGCCAGTTTCTTAGCTTGGTCTTCGGTAACCATACCTAAAGTAGCACAAACCTCCATGCCTTTGGCATTTACAGCTTTCACCATATCAAGCACCTGGTCAAAATCCTTATTATTCCTTACCTCTCTCCATGCTGCACCCATACATAAGCGTGATGCACCCATGCTCTGTGCTTTATCAGCAATACCATTTACCTCGGTAACACTCATCAGTTTATGAACCTTAATATCGGTATGGTAACGTGCCGCTTGCGGACAGTATGCACAATCTTCGGGGCAACCGCCTGTCTTTATAGATATAAGGGAGCTAATCTGAACCTCTTTAGGGTTATGATATTGGCGATGAATAGTTGCTGCACGGTACACCAATTCCAATAAAGGAGTATTGTAAATTTCAGCTATTTGTTCTTTCGTCCAGTCGTAACGTACATCGTTCATGGCTATGCGTTTTAGAATAGAAACAAAAATAAGAAAAATTCGCCCTCATCCTTTATCATTCTCCCCTTAAGAGAAGGAATACATTGCCCTCTCCAACGGGAGAGGGTCTGGGTGAGGGCTTATTGCTACATTTGTGATAAGAAAGTCTAAGCAATGCATATAGACATTATAACACTCCACCCCGGCTTGCTCGAAAGTCCATTTCAGCACTCTATCGTTAAGCGTGCTATTGAGAAAAAGGTAGCAGAGGTGAACTTTATCAATCTGCGTGATTATGGTATTGGCAACTACAAACAGGTTGATGATAGTCCTTTTGGTGGTGGTGCGGGTATGGTTATGACCATTGAACCTATAGCAAAATGTATTGGTGAACTAAAAGCTAAAAGAACATACGATGAAATTATATATCTCACGCCTGATGGTGATGTCTTTAACCAGGAAAAGGCTAACCGGTTCTCTATGTTAAAGAACATTATACTTCTGTGCGGACATTATAAGGGTATTGATGAAAGAGTGCGTGAACTTTTTATTACAAAAGAAATATCAATAGGTGATTATGTTTTAAGCGGGGGTGAGCTGCCTGCTGCTATTTTCTGCGATGCTATAATACGTTTGCTACCCGGCGTTTTATCTGATGAAACCTCTGCTCTTTATGATTCATTCCAAGATAATTTATTGGCCCCGCCGGTATACACCCGCCCTGCAGATTATAATGGACTTAAAGTTCCTGATGTTTTATTATCGGGTGATCCAAAACAGGTGGAAGACTGGAGGCTGAACCAAGCCATGGAACGTACTAAACAACGTAGGCCAGATATCTGGAAGAAACACGAACAATAACCCCAAACCCCTAAAGGGGTTTATGAATAATGAATATCGAACATTGAATATCCAATTTCGAATTCAAGAAACAATATTTATATTGGATTAAACTTACTCCTTCCCCATTGGGGAAGGATGGGATGGGGCCACCCTTTATTTTTCAGGAGGCATGGTACCAAATACATGGTCCCACAAGGTACTGCTTACACCAAATGCTCTTTCATTAGTACGGTAATGGTGCATATTATGGTGCTTCCACAAAAACTTCAGGCCTTTTGGAGGCTGGAATTTATGAATGGCCCAATGTGTAAACGAATATATTGAATAGCCATTAATAAAACCAGGCATAAAGTATAGGGCATACTTACCTAATATCAACCAGAAAATACCGAAGAACAAAGCTGCATAAATATAACTTGGCAATGGAGGCATGAATAATCTTTCCTCATCACGCGGATACTCGTGGTGAACACCATGTACTATGTAATGAAAACGCTCGCTCCATTTCCATTCATTTATAAAATGGAATATGTAGCGGTGCAAAATATATTCTGAAAATGACCATGAGAACAAGGCTATAACGTATATAAGCGCAGCCTTACCAATTGCTATTGGAAAGTAAATATGGCCCAATACAAGAAAGAAAATAATCAGGGGAACATCGGTAAAAAAGGCAATGATAGGAGATGTTTTAGTGAACATCTCAAGAAAAGGGCTTTTGAATACCCTGCCTTGTCCCGTACCATTAAATTTTTGCTTTTCGCTCATCTTTATTTTTTTAACCTTGCAAAGATACCAAATTTTAAAAAAGGAGGTTAATGACATATATCACACTATAGCTTCAAACTTCAAAACACTACACTACTTATTGGTTATCAGAACACTACAATAATTCATTCTACCTTTTATAGATAGCTGGCCAATGCCAAATCTTGCTTATCTGCTTAAATGAAGAACAACTGTGCAGATAGAATAAAACATCTGTTTATTAAAGCCTATGGGAATTAAAAAGAACAGTTAGTTTATCAATAGATTAAAATATGTTAACATGCTATTTATAATGGCAAAAGCGATGATATTTTCATACTTTTGAATTTGTAATATTTCATTATAATGATAACAGTTGCAATTGCAGGAATATTTGAACGTGAACTAACCAAACTCAGCGAGGAGATAAAGCTATATTCTTCGGAAGACAGAATTTGGAAAGTAACGAAAGATGTAAAAAATTCAGGCGGAAATCTCTGCCTGCATATTTGCGGAAACCTGCAACATTTTATAGGTACCGTACTCGGCAATTCAGGTTATGTGCGTAACCGAGATAAAGAGTTCTCAGATAAAAACATTCCGGTTGCCGAATTGCAGAAAGAGATTGAGCAAACTATTAAAGTAGTTGTGAAAACATTAGAGACAATACCTGATGAAGATCTTGATAAAGAATACACTGCATTTCCTGCACATTTATTGGGTAAGGAACATATTACAAAATTCTATTTCCTTGCCCATTTAATTTCACATATGGATTATCACATAGGCCAGATAAACTATCACAGAAGAATGATTTAGTATGGCCAATTATTGTATGCAATCTGCTATGGTTTTATTCTCATATTTGCACAGTTTAATTTTTGTATGTCAGGCAGCTTAGTAATTATACCTACTTATAACGAAAAGGGCAATATTGAAAATATTACCCGCAAAGTGTTTTCGCTGCAAGGTGACTTCCATTTGCTTGTGGTAGACGATGGTTCGCCAGACGGTACTGCTGCTATAGTCAAAACATTGATGCAGGAATTTCCCAATCGTTTGTTTATTCTTGAAAGACAAGGTAAGCTAGGTTTGGGTACAGCTTATATTACCGGTTTCAAATGGGCATTGGAAAAAGGCTATGATTATATTTTTGAGATGGATGCCGATTTCTCACATAATCCTGAAGATTTATTGAGACTTAAAGCAGCCTGCGAACAAGGTGCCGACGTTGCAATTGGTTCACGTTATGTAAAGGGTGGAAATGTAAAGAATTGGGATATGAAACGGGTATTGATGTCATACTTTGCATCGTTCTATGTTAGGATGATATTGTGGATGAATATTAAGGATACAACCGCGGGCTTTAAATGTTACAGGCGCAGGGTGCTTGAAGCTCTTCCACTTGATAACATTAAGTTTATTGGTTATGCATTTCAAATAGAAATGAAATACCTTGCCTACAAAAAGAAATTTAAAATTGTAGAAGTACCTATTACTTTTATTGATCGTGAAGTAGGAGTATCAAAAATGAGCCGTGGCATATTTAAAGAAGCTTTCCTGGGAGTTATTCAAATACGTTTAGGAAAACATGGCAAGTAAAAGCATACTTATTCGCAATGCTTTTATTGTTAATGAAGGGCTCATATTCCAGGGCGATGTTTTTATCCTTAATGATAAGATTGAAGAAATTGGAATTGCTATTTCTTCATACCCTGAAGGCACTACCATAATTGATGCTACAGGTAAATATCTTTTACCGGGAATAATAGATACTCATGTACATTTTCGTGAACCGGGCTTAATTCATAAAGCCGATATTTATACCGAATCGAAGGCAGCAGTAGCTGGAGGCGTAACTTCGTTTATGGATATGCCAAATACAGTCCCTGCAGTATTAACCCAAGAACTACTGGAAGATAAGTTTCAATTGGCTAAAGACAAAGCACTTGCCAATTACTCATTCTATATGGGTACTTCAAACAATAACCTGGCTGAAGTGTTAAAGACAGACCCAAAGACCGTTTGCGGAGTAAAAGTTTATTTGGGCACATCTACCGGTAATATGTGTGTAGATAATCCTGAAGCAGTTAAACAACTTTTTGCTCAATGCCCTACTCTACTGGCAGCCCATTGTGAAGATGAACATATTATAGAAGAGAATTCCAAATTATTCCGCGAGAAATATGGAGATAACCCTCCACCGGCTTCTCATCCACTAATTCGTAACGAAGAATGTTGTTATAAATCTTCTTCTCATGCCGTTGAATTGGCAACAAAACATAATACAAGGTTACATATAGTACATGTGTCTACAGTTAAAGAAACGGGCTTATTTGATAATAAAATTGTACTCGACAAAAAGAGAATCACAGCAGAAGTTTGTATTCATCACCTATGGTTTAGTGATAAAGATTATGCCAATAAGGGTAACTGGATAAAATGGAATCCTGCCATTAAAACTGAGAATGATCGCAGCGGACTTATGCAGGCGTTGCTCGATGGTAAAATAGATACTGTTGCTACTGATCACGCACCACATACACATGGTGAAAAAGAACAGGAGTATTTCTGTTGCCCATCAGGTGCACCAATGGTGCAACATTCACTGGTTGCCATGCTTGAGTTTCATCATGCAAAAAAAATATCAATTGAAACTATTGTGCAGAAAATGTGCCATGCACCTGCAATATGTTTCCAGATACATAATCGTGGATTCATACGTAAAGGCTATTATGCCGACTTAACACTGGTCGATATGAATTCCCCATGGAAAGTTGAAAAATCGAACATACTTTATAAATGTGGGTGGGGACCAATGGAAGGAGAAACTTTTCATTCAGAGGTTACTCACACTTTTGTAAACGGACATCTGGTATACAATAGCGGTTCTTTTGATGAGTCAGTAAAAGGCATGCGGTTAGTATTTGAACGCTAAACAGTTAGTTACATTTAGATACCTTTATGAATTTCGAATTACAATACCTGTGTATTAACAATAAATACTAATGG
>DATHOD010000174.1:0-73370 GCA_035485295.1 Bacteroidia bacterium | reverse complement strand
CCTGTTGGGTTGTTGCTGATTTTCATATTTATCTATACCAGCACACTGAGCCAAAAAGTTTCCGCCTTCTTCTACAAATTGCCATACAGGGGCCATTGTAGCACTATCAGTTGCCTGAGAACCTGTCGACCAGTGAGCCTCAGAACAAAATGTAAAACAAGAAGCAAGCCCGTCAAAAGCTCCGGCACTAAGTGCTGTATCAGTACCCGTTGTCCATACTTTGGCAGAATCTAACATTGCCAATTGCACTGCCTGGTAAGTTCCATTGTTGAACAATGCAATTTTAGGGCGATGGTCGAGTGTATATCGAACATCAACAATGGTATTGGAAGTCAATTTATACACTGCCACTTTCCACTCAGAAGCAAATGCAGAAATTACCTGAATAGCAGTTTTCTCTCCAGGGTAAACTGATTTATTGAGGTAAGTAGTATCAATAATAAACTCACTTGATTTAAAATACTGAAGTCCTGTAGTGCCAACAGTTGGATATATTTGAGTTGAAGATGCTGAAAAATCAGAACTATCTTTTATCTTACCTGTTTTAATAACCCATTTAACTGGTATATCTTGCATTAGCAGGGCTCTCACTAATCCGTATGCTTTAGTATTAAATGGTCTCCCTGGCCATAATGCTTGGTGAGAGTTATCCATTGGAATAATATAAGAACCAGCATTAATAGTTTGAAGATTTGCTGTCGGGCCTGACATATCCGGTGTGCCACTGCAACTGGCATTCCCAATTGTTCCAGTACAAGTAGGATTTGGTGACATATTGGTTTCAGTAGCACCGTTTATAACAAAGGAATTCATCGTAGCATCAACTGCATCACCGCTTGTTGCAGTACCTGAAATATCATAGCATAAATAAAAGTAATATGTCCCTGCTCCATCCAGCAGTGCTTGCGAACCATTAATAGTAAATGCACCGCTTGGGTTATTAACAGAACCGAAAAAATAAAAGGCATTATACCCTGCAGTTTGACGTGTGTAATAAAGACGGGCGCGTGTAATATCGGTGCCTGCGTTTGTTGAACCAGCTGTAGTAAAATTAAATTGAGTAATACTATCTGGAGAACATCCACCACTTACTGTAACCGTAAATGCCAGTATTGGATTCGTAACATCAGTGCAGTTCTTATCAATATTCATTGGTGAATATTGCGAAACAGAACTTGAAACATACGCCATTGGAGTGGTAACAATAACTGTTTGCGTAGAATCTATATATGAAGCGGTAGATAATGAACCCCCTACCGCACAACCTGCACCAGAACCAGTTGCCCAAGTAATAACAACGTAATAATATAAAGTACCTATTGTAGTTGTTAAAGGTGTATAGGTAAAAGTAGTTGTCCCGGTATTGGAAGCTACTGTATTGACTACTGTACCGCCCGATGTGGAATTAACTGTATTACTATACCATGTAACAGTTATGTTGGTATTATTAGTTCCCCCCCCTGCACCACATATAGCATTAGCATATGTTACACTTAAATTACTGGCTGCTGCACTCTGGCAATATGTTGCACCGCCGGTAAAAGCCGAAATTGTTGAAGGATACCTGTCTTTCGTAGCAAAAGCATTCTCACTTACAAACAAAGAAAAGAATAAAAGTAGGGAGTAAAATTTCTTCATGCAACTGGTTTAAGTGAGGTTAAAACACTGTGCTACTTTGTTTAACGGTTTACCCAAATAAAGGGTACAGAAAAAACTTATTTCTCTGTTATCTATATGTTTTAGGCTTATTAATATTCACACCTAATTTGCTGATTTACAGACCATACTAAACACAATAAAAATTCATAAAAAAACTTAACCACAATTCAATCCCAAAACAGAATTAGGTATAAATACCTAGGTATTTATACCTAATAATTGCTCAAATGATACAAAGGTGAAACACTTGTCTAAAAAATCAATAAAAACCGGATTTTACAAACGATGAAACCCTTATTAAATAAGGGTTTCATCAGGGTTTTCACCCAGTGGCTCCGATAGGAATCGAACTACATGAGTCATATAATTGATATCCAATGTATTGTATTTTTATGATTTTCGAAGGTGATACAAAGGTGAAACATTCTTTACATGCAAAATGTTTCAAATACTTTCATTTTGCTTCAATCCAAAAGTGTTTACTATATAAATACACTCTTAACTACCATGAGTAGATGATTTTACCCTGACAGAAATAGGGGAATTTCTCCATCTGCTGCATATCAAAGCTGTTATAAAAATCTCCAAGCACCAGCTTCTCAGCCATTAAGTCGCATGAGAGGTGTTTTACCAATGGAACACTTACTTTCACGACATATCCAAATTGCCAGTTTTCTGACCATGGACTATATGCCGCTTTGCCACCAACGCTCACCCTGAAACCCTTTGCAAAAGTGAAGCCCACTTCATCACTGAACATCCATACATCATTATTCAAGCTATCCTGAGGGGTTGTTTTAAACCAGTTCACTGAAATATTGTTTGAAAGGGAATTCTTAAAGCGTGTTGTATTACTAAAGCTAAAGTTTGTAAAGTTTACAGTCTGGGTGTCATTGGTTAGCTTATAGTAGTTATATGAGAGATTAAACATGGTGTTTATCCCTTTCATTACAGGTGCGTATGTGAGAATGATGTAACTTTTTCCAATTCAGGTGTAACACCTATGGAGCCAAAGATGCCCAGTTTTGCGAGGCACAAAAAATAATACCCCTCGCAATGGAAGTAATTACCAGATTAAATCTCATCAAAAATACTTTATGTGTTCTAAGTATTTTGACTCTTGCTCAAACTCTTTCCGCTCAAACAAAAGACAGCGATATTAAAGATGCTCCAAGGGTAAAAATCTATCATATAAATAAGTTAACAGGAAGCCTCATAATAGTTGCCGGTTTAGCATCAGATTATCCTGCCATTGGAAGAATTAAAGCTAAAGGAGATATTCCTATTGCTGAACTTAATACTCTTAATCCTGCCTTACTTAGCCCTATTGATCAATGGGCATTACACCAGAATTCTGACAATTATCTTGGTTATAGTAAGCTATCAGACGAGGTTGAGCCACCCATATTCGTTATTATACCAGCACTACTTGCCTTAGATAAAAAAATACGCAAAGATTGGTTCGATCTTTTATTTATGTATTGCGAAGGGCATGTTGTAACATTTACATTTTACAACTATAGCTGGCTTGGCCCTACTTTCCAAAACAGGTACCGCCCTATTACTTACTACACTAACCTTCCTATAGGAGACAGAACAGTAGGCAATAACCGTAATTCAGCCTACAGTGGGCATACGGCTTCAGTTGCCTTTACTTCTTTCTTCGTCGCAAAAGTATTTTGTGACTATCACCCGGAGCTAAGTTTTGGAGGCAAATTCCTTTTATATACTGCAGCATTAGTTCCACCTGTGGCAATGGGATACCTACGCGTACTTGCACTAGCCCACTTCCCGTCAGATGATATGACCGGCCTGACCGTAGGCGCATTGGTAGGCATTATACTTCCCGAACTTCATAAGTTTAATTATAAGGGGGCCACTTTAGGAATGATAAGCGTTCCCGGAGCAAATGAATTAAGTATTTGCTGGAGCTTACCTAAACACAGAATTTTGGCTCCTTTCCAAAGTCAAATAACAAGTACACCACATTTATATTAAAGTTCTAAAAACAAATAAAACAAGAGGATTATGTCAAATTTACTTTATCTCGTAGCCGTAGTATTAGTTATTCTGTGGGCCATTGGCTACCTGGGGTATAATGCAGGT
This sequence comes from Bacteroidia bacterium, assembly GCA_035485295.1. Classification (GTDB taxonomy): domain Bacteria; phylum Bacteroidota; class Bacteroidia; order JABEUT01; family JABEUT01; genus JABEUT01. The sequence goes on along the minus strand of DATHOD010000174.1, from coordinate 69,605 downwards.
GGCCTAATTCACATATTACTTGTAATAGCTCTTATTGCAGTAATTCTAAGAGTTATTCAAGGCAGAAGAATTGATTAAGTCATGAAAATATTTTACGCCTCTGCATTATTTCTTCTTTCAACAAGTTATATTATCGGACAAACCACTACTCCGCCCGATACATCTAAACATGTTGCTAAACAGGATACTATTAACCCGAATATGGGTGATGTAAAAGGGCAACTACAACAAATAAAGGCCGACAAAATAAAGCTTCACTCTGATTCTATTGGGCCTGACTCAGTGGGCAACCAACCTAAGAAATCTTCGAAGGTTGATACAGTAATGCAAAACAAATATGGTGATCTGTTAAAGAATGATTCAGCTTACAATAAAAGATACACTTTATGGATACCCCTTGCAGAAGGGTTCGGAGATAATTTACTATTGAGTTTAGTTGACAGAAAAATTCTAAAGTACTCATGGGCAATGGTAGATGGAACCACCTGGAAAAATAATTTCAATGCAGGGTTTCCATGGAGTGGAAAATGGGATTGGGATCAGACCCGATTTGGGAATGACTTTTTGGGTCACCCCTACTTTGGCAACCTATATTATAACGATGCCCGTTCCAACGGATACAATTTTTGGGAATCAGCACCATTTGCATTAGTTGGTAGTTATGTGTGGAAGATATGCGGAGAAAATGTGACTCCCGAAAGGAACAGTTTAATTGCTACTACAGTAGATGGTATATCACTTGGGGAAGTACTTTATCGTATAAGTTCCAATATACTCGATGATCGCACCTATGGAACAGAAAGGTTCTTCAGGGAATTATTAGCTGCTATGATTGATCCTATGAGGGGGTTTAACCGCCTAATACAAGGAAAAACATCCAGGCACACTAACAAAGAAGTTTACCAAAAAGAACCATTGAATATCACTCTTTATGCCGGTTTACACTTGGTAAACAACCATACAAGTGCCATTTTTTCAGGAACTACTAATGAAATGATAAATGTTCAATTTGATTATGGCAATCCGTTTGAAGTCCGTTCACGCCGAGATCCTTTCGACTTTTTTATGCTCAAGGTAGAGACTGATATAGGGGAAGGCAGGAAAATTATTGATAATATAAATGGTTATGGAATATTATTTGGAAAGAATGCCCAATATGACAATTTAGCCTTACTTAAAGGCATATTCTTGAATTACGACTATTGGGATAATCCAACCTTTGAATTATCTACTATAGCACTTGGTCCAGGAGTTTTTTCTAAATTACCTATAGGCAAGAATACTAATTTATACACAAACTTACAGATAGGGCTTGTACCATTTGGTGGTACAAGTACTGGGCCTATAAGTGATACATCACAATCGCGTGACTTTAATTTCTGTTATGGAGCTGAAGCTAAATTCGAAACATCCCTTTCACTTGGGAAAATAGCCACAATAGGTGTTGCATATTATTATTTTATGCTACATTGTATTAACAGTGTAGGGCAAGATGAACCAGTTACCGGAAGTTTAGGTAATAATTCATTAGGCATTTTAAGGCCAAAGATCACTTTGAAGCTTTATAAAGACCTATCAATAGGATATGAATATTTCCTATATGCTGAAACTCATACCGACGCAGGATTTCCAACATACACTGTCGCACAAACAGAACAGAAATTTTTTATTCAATTCTTTTTTGAAGACCCACAACGCAGAGGACATTATAACTAAACGGAACATATGAAACATACAATCTGGGGGCTTCTGTTTTTCTTTCTTGGTATAACAAGTATTTCTGCACAGAATCTTGCAAAAGATTCCACAAAAAAAGACACCAGTAAGCTTGGAAAGCTTGCACTCTCCGTTATTAAGGATACTATACAAAGAAAGGAAACTAAGAAGGATACTATTCTTGAGAAGAAATTAGAGACTCACTTTTATGGGTTTCATCAATTCGAGCATGAAACGGTTCTATTTATTGCAACCCCTTTTAGATGGCGCACGGCTGATTGGTTAAGAGTTGGTGTAACTATTGCTGTAACTGCTGCAATAATGCCTTTTGACCAGGGAATTACAAATAGCACACAAGGTAACCAGCACTACTATAATAGCCCATTTGTGGTTGGGGGAAGAATATATGGAGAATGGTATTCCATTGGAACAGTAACAGCCATTTTTGGTGGATACGGAATATTGGCACATGATACTTCTGCAAAGAAAATTGCAATTGAACTATTCCAGGCTGGTGCATATTCCGAGCTGTTTACTGAAATAATAAAGATTATAGTAGGCCGGGCACGTCCATACGTTAATGATGGTGCTTATACTTTTCACCCATTTACACCTATAAATGTTGATTACCAGTCAAGCCCTAGCGGGCATGCTACCAGCGCATTTGCACTTTCCACAGTAATGTCACGCCATGCACATTCAACCTGGTTAAAAATATTAGCCTATGTGCCGGCGGGGTTTACCTTATTCTCTCGTATCTATCAAGATTTCCATTGGGCTTCGGACGAGTTCTTCGGTGCTGCAGTTGGTTTTGCTACAGGCAGCTGGGTTGTTAATCTTCACGAAAGGAAAAGGCACAAGATAAATATTCCATCAGCTGATGCTAAATAATGCGTCAAATACTCGTACTGCTTTTTATTGGAATTTCTATAATTACAAAGGCACAGGGGGCAGTAAAAGATAGTACTAAGAGCTTAGGGAATATAATTCAACTTGTAATTAAGGACACTTCTAAAAGAGAAGAAACAAAAAAGGACACCGTTCTAGAAAGTAAACTGGAAACCCATTTTTATGGGCTTCGACAGTTTGAACACGAAACTTTTCTTTTTATAAAAGCACCGGTACGGTGGCATAGTAATGACTGGATTAGGGCTAGTTTAGTAACAGCTTTAACGCTTTCTATCATGCCCATAGATCAATATGTATCTAACACAATAACCAGGCAGCAATACAGATACGTTAACATACCTGTATTAACAGGCAGGATATACGGCGAATGGTATTCTATAGGCGCCGTTACTTTAGTTTTTGCCGGGTATGGAATATTGACTCATAATATTAAAGCGAAAAAAATTGCCATAGAATTACTGCAATCGGGAATCTATTCCGAACTAATTACTGAGAAATTGATTGTAGGTATCGGCAGGGCAAAGCCTTACGAAAATAAAGCGGCGTTTACTTATCATCCATTTACTTTTGCAAGTGGTTATAATTCCATTCCAAGTGTTTATGTTACAAGCGCTTTTGCTCTTTCAACTATTATGTTCCGTCATGCCCACTCCACTCTTTTAAAGATATTCTCATTCTTACCTGCTGCACTTACTGTCCTCTCTCGCATTTACGAAGGGCAAGATTGGGCATCTGACAGTTTTCTGGGAGGTGCAATTGGGTTCTCCACGGGTATGTGGGTTGTCACCCTGCACGAAGGGAAAATGCATAAAATAAATATTCCGTCCGCTAATTCTAAAAATACAAACTAAAAACATGAAAACAAAAAACTTAGGTATCGTGCTCATCATAATTGGTGCAATTATGATGGTTTATACAGGCTTTAATTATATAAGCACAAAGAATGTAGTTGATATAGGGGATATTAAGATTAATAAAACCGAGAATCACCCTGTGCAATGGTCGCCTATACTTGGCGGTATATTACTTGTAAGTGGTGTTGTGCTTATGGCTACTACTAAGAAGTAGGGGCTTCTTAGTATTGTTTTGGTATAGTGCTTCTTAATGAAGTGATTATTACTTTGAATCCTTCTTGTTCTTTTCGTCCTTATCCTTCTTCTTTAGGTACCCTCTTAAAAGGAAACTATGCCCGGCAGCATCCATATTATTTTTAAAGCCGCCAGCACCTTGTTTTATATTTACAAATGCCTGGTTAACGTTCTTTGCCATTGAACTATCCATGAATAATTCACCTATAGTTCCCTTGCCATCGTGTATATTTTTCATAATACCAGCCAGATCATAGGTAATATCTGCCATGTTATTACTAGTCACCTTTAGATTCAAGAGTATCTCGTCAACATTTACAGGCTGCACAGTTGCAATGACATCATTATTTGCTAATTCCTGCATTCCAGGTACTCCTGCAACAATAACTACTATTTTGTTCCCCATCAGGCCATCAGATCCTATTACCGCTTTGGCATTTTTTTTAATAAATTTCCTGGTACGTTCATCAACTTGCATATCTACTTTTACAGTTGAATCAGTTACTTGTTCAATATCTTGTACAATACCAACATTAATACCCGAGAAACGTACATTGTTACCAACCTGCAGGCCGCTTATATCTTTAAACACTCCGCTTACCTGGAATGTGCGGTTGAATAGCTGTTGCTTTTGGCCTATAAAATATATGCCTGCAACAAGCAAAGCTACAGTTACTGTAACAAAAACTCCTAGCTTTATTTTATTTCCTTTTGTCTTTTTCATGATCTAAATTTTAATATTGTTTGAAGAATGAGCTTACCCACTCATCCTTCGATTCTGATAACTCAATAAAAGTGCCTTCAGCAAAAACCAACCCCTCTTTAATAACCATAATATGGTTTGCCGTTGTATGTGCACATTCCACATCATGGGTAATGATTAGGGATGCTGTATTATATTTTTTCTGTATATCTAAAATAAGCTGACTTATTTCTCTTGAAGTAATAGGGTCTAATCCGGTTGTTGGCTCATCATAGAGTATTACCTCAGGTTTTAGTATTAATGTACGGGCCAGCCCAACCCTCTTTCTCATGCCGCCTGAAAGTTCTGATGGCATTTTTTCAATTGCTTCAGATAGCCCCACATTTGCCAAAGCCTCTATAACCAATGCATCTACTTCTTCTTGCTTTAGTTTTGATTCGCGTAATGGGAATTCCAGGTTTTCTCTCACGGTCATAGAGTCGTATAAAGCCGCACTTTGAAACAAGAAACCTATCTTTTTTCTAACCATGTTTAATTCTTGCTCATTTAGTTCAGTAATATCCCGTCCAAATAGAGTAATCTTACCCTCATCCGGTTCTAATAATCCAATCAGACATTTTATAAGTACTGATTTACCACTCCCTGATTTTCCGAATACGACGAGGTTTTTTCCCTTCTCAATTTTTAGGCTTACACCTTTCAGCACTTCATTGCTACCGAAAGACTTCTTTAACCCATCTATCTCTACAATTGCTTCCATTATATCTATGTAAAGAGGCTGGTTATTTGCACAGCAATCATGTCTATTATAAAAACAGATAATGATCCTATAACTACGGCTGAGTTAGCTGAAATACCAACACCTTCAGTACCTCTGGTTGAATTATACCCTTTATAACAACCAATTATCCCAATTGCAAAACCGAAAAAGACAGTTTTAATAACTGCCGGAAACAAATCAGAAAAAGCCAAGCCTTGGAATACTTGCAAATAGTACAAATGAAAACTAACATCTCCCTTAAGGTTGACTGCAAGATATGCCCCAAGCAATGATATTGTATCATTCATTATTACCAAAACTGGTAACATTAATGTAGTAGCTATCACTCTGGTTACAACTATATATTTAAATGGGTTCATTCCTGAGACTTCCATTGCATCTATCTGTTCAGTTACTTTCATTGAAGCCAGCTCGGCTCCTATCCCAGACCCTACCTTACCTGCAAATATTAATGCAGTAATAGCAGGACCAAGCTCCCTGATTATTGAAACTGCAACCATAGCCGGAAGCCATGATTCAGCCCCAAATTGTGCCAATGTTGGCCTTGATTGAATAGTTAATACCAGCCCCAATATGAACCCTGTAATAGCAACTAAGGGAAGTGATTTATACCCTACTAAATAAGCTTGTTTAAGAATCTCATTGAATTCATAAGGAGGTTTAATTGCTTCCCTGAAAAATCTCAATGTGAAACGGGTCAACATAGTTACTTCTTCAAAAAAGCTTCTCATGAACTTAATCAGCTTACTTCCGGAAGGAACAATTACCTTTTCTGTTACTACTATAGGTTCGATGATGGTTTGGTTTTTGGTTTGATAAAAGAAAATCGGGAAACAGTGGGAACGATATTTCCCAATAAAAAGCCCCAGGGCTTCATGCTGTCAATGTGATCGAAAATAACTTTGATAATGGCTGTTAGGGGAATAGACAGGAACATACCAGGTATACCCCAAATGGCTCCGCCTATAAGAACCACAATAATTGAAACCAGTGCATTTATCTTTACTCTTGACGCAACAATCCTGGGAATAATGTAATGATTATCAATAAACTGGATAAATACGTATACAAAGAATACCAGAATAGGATATGTAATGGAATCTTTGGTTATAAAGGCTATACTCATAGGTAATGCTATAGCGATTATTCCACCTATATAAGGAATGATATTAAGTATGGCTCCGGTAATTCCGAGGATAATGGCATAATCTATACCAATAACCAAAAGGCCAGCCGAGTTCAAAACAGCAATAATTATTAACTCAATGAATAAACCTGCTAAGTAATTCTGAATGATCTTCTTAGAGTTTGTCAATACTTCTACTACTGTGTTATGATGTTCAAGCTTAAATAATTTTCGTATAAACTCAAGAAGTAAGGGTTTATAAAACAGTATCATAAAAAGGTAGACAGGCAATAATATCCCCGTCATTAGTAACTGCCCTGCAGCAGTAAGCTTGGCCCCTATGGCAAAATTGCTGATAGCCTCAGTTTGTGTTACCGCCATCCAGGCATATATCTTCGATACCCTGACATTAAACTTAGTGGAAACCCATTGTATAAGCTGTGTACTGGTAACGTTGAATTTTACCTTTAGCTGAGGATAGGTATCACTTATCATATTTATCTGGGAAGAAACCACATAAAGGACTCCCAACACGGCAACAATTGCAAATATTACCGCAACAGAAATTGCCACTATCTTATTAACTCCTCTCCTTACTAGCAAATTAACAAAAGGATTAAGTAAAATAGCTATGATAGTGGCGTATACTATCGGGACAATGATATGCTGGCCAACATACAACGTAAATACCAAAGCGAACATTGCGATGAATATCAATGCTGTCTTTGCATAGAAAGGTACTTTAAAAGAAACGTCCATTGGATTTTGTTAGATAAAGGCTTTCTGCTATTCGGTTAATAAAACAACAGAAAGCCTTTAGTTTTTACTTAGTGCCTGTCATCATGGTGTCCTTCATGATGGTCGCCACCGCCATGAGGCCTACCAATAAAACAACCTTGCATTGAAAGGCCAATAAATACGGCCAGTATAAAAATTATCTTTTTCATGTTTTTAGTTTTATGTTGTTAATGAATTTCTACAGCGATACAAAAGTGGTAACTTGATTCCGGCTTAGTATTACACATAATCCGAAATAAGTTACATTCTTAATGTTCTTATTTTAGTTTATGGTTCTTAGGTGTACCGTCTCCAATAAAAATCTCTGCCTTAAGCTTAACGGCTTCAACTTCTTCTTTTATCTCATCAAGAAATTCGTTGAATTTATCCTGCATTGCATCGGTAATGTCTTCTGCATTGCCAATTATTCTCCTTCTAGTCTTGCTGCCTTTATCAGGAGCAAATAGAATTCCAAGTACACCGCCAATTGCAGCTCCCATTAATAAGGCGCCAATTATTTTTCCTGAGTTATTTGAAATATCCATATATATTATTGTTAGAATATTAGATTATAGTTTTTTACCTTGAATTACACGCATAATAACAGCTATTATGGCAATTACAAGTAGTATGTGGATTAACCCACCTGCTCCGTATCCTACAAAGCCAATTAGCCAGCAAATGATTAGTATTACTGCTATTACGTACAATAGATTTCCCATGATGTTTTATTATTTATTTGATTAATGATTTTATTCTTTCTAACTAAGAACGACTATCAGAGCGAATATCATTCCCGGGAAGAAAAAAAGCAGTGTTAAGATCAAGTCGATCCAGAAATAAGTAGTAATACCATACATTAGTGCTACACCAAGTGGTGGTATAAATATGGCACAAAGCACAATAACCACAAACGATACATTAACATCAACCTGAGTATGATGATCTAAGTCTGATTCGTCTTTCGCATAAGTAGTTGGTGATGCCGTAATTGCCAGTGCTACATGAGCTGTCGCATTTGCACTTGCTATTTTAGCTGCATTCACCTTTTTTGTCTTAGGGACTATATTTGAAGGAGCTGTGTTTACTTCATTGGTTGCAATTATTGCGGCAGTTGTTACAACTGGTTGCGCAGATTTTGCCGTTACCGGGGTTAAAGTTTCATTTTGAGGCTTCCTGTGTATTACAGTAATAGGTGTAATATGCTTACTACTTCCAAAATCAACAAAGTAGCCGCTTCTGTAGTGCCTTTTTGTTAGTGATAATTTAGAAATATTAGCGCATGATGATAGCAATACAGTTGATGCCGTTAGTACCAGGAGTTGTTGGAATATTTTTTTCATTATTAGATTTTAATTAACGATTACAAAAGAATTTCTGCAATGGTACAAAAGTGAACATCCGGCTATCCTTAAGTGTTACATAACTATTGGGATTAATTACATAAATCCCGATTTGATGAATATCTTACAAAGCGAAAGCCCCCTATCCTGTTTATAGGATAGAGAGCTTACTGGTTTATTTACTTTACTGGTTAAACCTTAAAGCCTACAGTTAATTGTAACCATTGATTTCTGTATTGAGGCGTAGAAGAAGTGCCATTACCATTATTGGTTTGCAAATCCCAGCCTGCTCTTCCTGAAATAAGGAAGTGCGAAATGCTAACATCAGCACCAACAACAAAGCCAAAAATGTTTTTCCGTATATTATCATTTGAAAAATCCTGTTCCTGGGCAGCGCTATTTGCACCATATGTATACACATCCTTCTCACTCAATAAGTAAGAATATTGCGGTCCTGCTAATATAGTTAGGCATGGAGTAAGTTTTAATTGCAGTAATAGTGGAATATCCAGGTAGGTAGTAGTTCTGGTAAAAGAGTATGGTTCATCTTCTAATATCCCTGATCCCTGGAATCCTTTTTGCGATATCAGGGCTTCAGGTTGAAAACCTAAATATTTGCCTAATGGTATTCCTAAAAATACCCCACCTGCAAAACCAACTTTAGAGTCTGCGACAAAGTTTTGTCCTTGTGCATCGTAAACATTAGAATAGTTGGCTCCCACCTTTAAACCAAATGTAAGATCTTCCCTTGGATCAGTTCCATCCTGAGCCATTACTCTTGTTCCAAAGAACATTGACAATAAACTTATTGCGATAAATAACTTTTTCATGATTTTTGTTTTATGTGTGAAATAATTTTCACGACGATACAAAGCTGCGTATTTAGGCTATTTCAGCTGTTACATAACTTTAAGTAATAGTTATATATATAAGGTAGATACAAAAGAAAAGCCCCCTGCCCGGATTGTACCAAGCAGAGGGCTTTTTAGTTAATAAAAGCTTACTGTTGTGATATCAACTTGCCTGATTGTATTACATTGTTATTCTCAATTACCTTATAAAAGTAAATTCCCGAGATCAGCTTACTTGTTTCAACAGTAGTTGAATGCTCGGTAATATCCATTTTCAATACTTCTTGTCCAAGTACATTATAAATAGTCAAATTGCAATTATTTAGAATTGCATTGTCGCTTATTTTAATAGCTAAAGAAGACCTGAATGGGTTAGGATACAGAGTAACTGATTCATCATCTGCATTAATATTCTGAATTCCTACTGTTGAACAATTGCCCGGAATAGCTGAGGCTGTAACCGTAATTGTATCAGTTGTTACCTGGCCCTTAGTGGTAAGAACTCTGCCATTGATCACAGCTCCGGTAACCACGTTAATTGCGCCGTTATTGCAAACAACAGTTCCATTAAAAGTAGAGAACTTGTTAATACTTACTGCCCCATTTATTACCCAATACACGTTTGCGGCCTGTGCACCATTTATTAAAATAACCTTTGAAAAGGTACTGGTAGCAAAAGCACCGTTTACTTGTATTACAAATATGGCTGCCGGATCATTTTCAGCATTCAGATAAAGAGAATCGGTAAAAGTGACTGCCGATTTCATAATATACGTATGAGGAGTAAGTACCAGGTTATGGCCAAACTGGGCAGGATACAATAATTCAATATCGTATGGAAGAGTATTAAGGTAATTGTAAGCAGAAAGCAGATCTGACGCGCAAACAGCAGTTGAACCATCCGGTTTAGGATGTATGGTACCAGTTACGTCAACTGCATTATACCCTGTGGTTAGGCCTACATTTGTTCCTACATCGCCGGTTAAGTGTGTTGTTCCGGAATTAGTTACAGCGCCATCGGTAGAAAAAACTGCATAACATCCTGCTGCACCAAGCGTTGGAGCCGCCGGGCCTGTTAACGTAGGGCTACTACAACCTATCGGGGTGTAAGCAAGTATTCCACTTACTGTAACTGCACCTGCAATAGAAAGCGCTCTGCCTTCAAGTGTATCACCAGTGTTCATATTAATAGCCGCATTGTTTATAATAATTGTTCCGCGCATGGTAGAACCCGCAGCCATACTTACCAGGCCTTCTACTTTCCAATACACATTACATGCTAATGCACCATTAATCAATTTTACTTTAGATAATGCGCCGGTTGAAAGCGGCCCACCTATTTGAAACACAAACACTGCATTTGGATTCCCTTTTGCATTTAAATAAAGGTTCAAATTCAACGTTGCAGCAGCAGCAATAGAATAAACACCTGGTATAAGTGTATCCCCATTTCCCATTGAAGCAGAAGGAAAGAAAGTAGGAACATCAGCTTTTAATTGGCCATAAGCAACCAGTACATTTGAATCGCATTTTGCAGTTGCTGCATCTTTAGCGTGCATAACACCATTTACATTGCCGAAGCCTGTGTTAGATCCATTATTGGTCCCTACATTACCTGTAAGTTGAGATGTGCCAGTATTCTTTACTGCTCCGTTAGTAGTAAACAGAACAAAATCAGCTGCTGTACCAAGCGTTGGTGCTTGTGCAAAACTAAGAGAAGGAATTACCAGTAGCATAGCAACTGTAAGCATATTAGATAGTTTATTTTTCATTTTTTTTGCCCCTAAGGGACTTGATTTAATATGAATTAATTGTACTTGGTAAAGGTGCCTACCTTAGCACTTATAAGTATTACATAACTGTGCATATATATTACACTATTCACACATATACCCCATTTTGTATAAAAACAAGATTACCTATTGCTTAGTTACAGTATTTGCCTGCATTACTACCGCTCCGGTTCTTGCAAATACCCTGCCATTAAGTGTTGCCCCAGTATTTAGTGTAATAGATTGCATTACCAATACAGTTCCATACATTACTGAAGTAGTTCCGAAAGTAGCAGAACTGCCAATCTGCCAAAATATATTTGCGGCTGAAGCTCCTCCAGCAAGAATTACCTGGCGTGCCGATGTCACAGTTAATGAAGAAGCTATCTGTATTATAAAGACGGCATTTGCATTTCCTTTTGCATCAAAAGTCAGGTTACCTGATGATATAGCAAGTGAAGAGGTTGATTTATAAAGGCCAGGGGTAAGTGTGAGCCCACCAATATTTCCCGAAAGTGTTACCATATCGGCAGAAGTGCGGCTGCCAGCATCGTTATAGGCTGCTGTTATATCACGTTTAGCCTGGCTGGCTGCAGTATCATCAATGTGTTTTGTTCCATTAATTATCCCGGGAGGGAATCCACTTAATCCAGTACCTGGACTTAATCCCAGGTCACCTGTAATATTTGTTGCCCCGGTGCTTGTAACTGTTGAACCAGCAATAACTACCATGGTACTGGCTGAACTACCCAGAGAAACAGATCCTTGTATAGTAGTTTGAACGGGTATAACAATTGGTGGTGTAGTAGTAGTTGTGGTAGGTGAAGTGTCACTCTTGGCACATGCTGCCAGTAAGACAACCGATGCGATGGCAAGAGTTGATATTAATTTTAACTTTTTCATTTTTAGTAAATTAGATTATGAATGAATTTTCACAACGCACAAAGGTCTATTAGCTCTGGCTTACTATTGTTACATAATTGCCTGATTAGGTTACACTATTCCTGCTAACTTCCCTAAAAAGCAAAGAGCGCCATTAAGCGCTCTTTTATGAGTATCCGATAAAAAGGAATATTTTAAACTCCTTATCTTTTTCTTATCATTATCTCAGTTTTATAAAAAAGGCAGGTATTGGGGATCCTGCCTTTTTATTTCCCTTTCAAACGAAATAGCTGTAACACTATTCATTTAATCGGTATATCTTTAAGCTTGTATAGTTTCGGTTTGCTTAATCAAAGCAATTACCTCTTCACGGTTCTTACCTAACTTGGTTTGTAACCTGCCTAATAGTTCACTTTCTTTACCTGTTTCAAACTTTACGTCTGAATCGGTAAGGGTTGAATATTGAGACTTAAGTTCTTGTGATTTAGTAGCCCAGTTACCGGTCACTTTAAATGATTCAGTAGATTGGGTTGCTTCCGGGGTTTTGCTCTGAGTTGCTTCTGGAGTCTTGTTTTGAGTTGTTTCAGAAGTTTTGTTTTGAGTTGTTTCCATGATTTTATTTTATTAAAGTATTATTAAATTATTACGATGCAAAGATGTGGCAGTTCAACCGGTAGAGTGTTACACATACTTATGTATATGTTACATCTATAATTTTATCGCTGTTTTTATTTCATCTTTACGGGCATCTTCTTTATGGCTTAATGATTTCTCATTGCTGATAGGTATTGTATCAGATAGCTTGTGGCGATAATCTTCCTCTGTGTCCATTTCGCTTTTTAACCTTTCCTCCAGTTTCATCTTGTACGTTTTCTTTTTATAATGGGTCTCTATATAAGAGTATATTATGATAAAGAGTACAAATACCCCTGCGCCTGTTAAGCCATAAGTTATAATGTTCATATATTCAATTATTAATGGTTGTTAATTTATATGCAAAGTTGGATACCATCGCACTTAGCATTATTATACAATTGTTAGAATGTTTTGTATTATTCGACTATATATTTAATAAGTGTGCGAATTTCAGGCCAACGTACCCTGCAATTACCAGGATACCTACAGATATAAATGCTACAAGGAACATCATTAGGTATGATTTCAAGTTATAATAATGCACTAGTTTTCTTATTGGGAGTGTTATAACCGGAATTACGATTGTTTTCATTGGCCTTACAGCTTTATCCAGCACAAACCTTATATCGTATAATCCCCTTTCGTTCTTCATAATGTATTTGCTGGCACCTTGCTGCATCTCCTCGGTAGCCACATCAATATCTTCCCTTGAGCTTAGCATGGTTATCTTACTCCCTGGGTTACGCTTTTTCATTGTTTCAAATAGCTTTAATCCTTTGGTGCCGGTTCTATCTTCATGATTTATAAAATAATCAAGGATAATTACATGTGAGTCATCGTCAATAAACTGCATGCATAGTTCAGCATCTGAATATGGAGTTATATTGATCCTTTCACCGAACCTGGTGTTAAGGTAAGTACTGAGTGGACCTATGATAATTGAGTTCTTATCAAGAACTGATAAGTTTAATGGTGTAGTTTTCATATGTGATGGAGTTAAATCGCATTTGCGATAATTAGATTGTGCAAAGCTGGAAATAGCTACTCTTAGAAGTGTTACACTATTATGCTCCAATCTTACAAATAACTACAAAATGCTTTTCCTCTCTTTGCTATACTTTTCGCGGGGACTCCTGGTATTTAGTTCAGCCATTTTTGCATAGGCTTTAATCAAGTAGTCAGGCAATTCACCCTTGAATTCGATCTTATAATACGAAAAGCCGTTGTATGGGATGTTATTTTGAATGGGGCTGAATTTTACTCGCGTTCCAACATCTTTATCCTTAAAATAAGAAAGAAAGGCATTCTTTCTATTCTTAGTTAGCTGATTGAATTTAGTATTAATCACTGCTACACCTATAAGACTAGCGCATTTATCTTGTAAAGTAAACTCAAGAGCATGAGTAAGGTGCTTATTTAAATAACGTATAAACATAGAGTCCCTTATTGACATTCTTTCTACATGTTCAGAGTCATCTTCGCTGAATGGCCTGGTTTCCCCCTGATTAATTGATAGATAATACTTCTTCTTAGCCTCGTAGAACAATATTCCTTCTTTCTCCTTTGCTTCATATAACTCAGGCGATATGAGAACCGAAGAAGTGGGGTTTTCTTCCAGAAATTTTTCCGTTTTATCCAAAAACCTTCTCTGGTATCCTGATAAGGAAAACTGCCGGGTTTCCCATTTAAGAGTCATAGATTGTTCAATTTCATCTTCCCTGTTTTTCACTTCGGTTCTATATACCGAAGTAGCAGGTTTCACGAAGATGTTCCGTATAATATCCATAACCACTTCATGAAGATGAAAAGAAGGGCTCTTCAAATTTCCTGTGATCGGTATTTGATAATCTATCACGTTATCTTCTTCCTTTATCAAAAACATAGCCAGTCGCATTGGAAGCCAGTGGTTGTTTTTATTTTTTACACGCTGTCCTATGCGTGGATCAATAACCAGTAAGTGGTTATCGCTTTGTATTACCCCTTCTCTTACTTTCCATGTACCATTAAGTTCCAATGTGCCCATATCTAATGGGAAGGAAGTATATGCGATAAGGTAGGGATTAAATATGGAAATAGGTATTTTTTTAAGATTATAATTTAAATCAAAGTCTGAGCTATCCTGAGGATCAACACTTAGATTAATTGTACCAGAGCCATAAGGCTTAATACCGGTGTTAAAGGATATTTTTACCCTGGAATTAGTCTTTTTTATAGAATCAGCTCTTATATATACTGGGTTAGCAGCTATAGCGAATTTCTCGTTTAGCGAAAAATCATCATATAGAAAGTCACCATTATAAACAGCCAAATGGGTTACCGTATAGTTACTCCTGAAAAAGTTTTGTGACAATTCTTTTATATAATTACCTATAGCTACAATCAAGTTGAACTTCCCTACCCCTTGTTGCACTGCCTCTCCCTTTTGTTCAAACATACGCTCAACATTATTCAAATAATCGTACTGCTCGAATTTGAAATATGGGTGACTTAGTGATACGGAATCAATTAAATATTCCTTATTCTTAGGGTTCAACGCATTGACCCTTAGTGTAAACTTTTTAAAGGAAGCAAAATCCCTTTCTGAATCCTCGCCGAAATGAAAATCACTTATTACAACCTGGCCTTTAGCTTCCATATTCTCAGCATCTTTAAAACTACCATTGGCTTTAATATCTGCATCAAGGTTCGCCCTAAAACTGCCATAATTAGACATTGTTTTAAGATACTGATTAAGAAATTCTAATTCAAGTTTATCTATAACTGCATCAAGCTTATAATCAAGGGTTTTTAGGTTAATTGTAATATGGCCCTTTATTCCCCCTGCACCATTTCCCGATAACAAAGAAACCTTTGCAGCTAAGGTGTCCATATTCCATTGCAATCCCGGACTCTCAATATCCAGGTGTACTACAGAATAATTAACGGGTACACGGTTATCGCGGTAGCGTAAAACCCCATTAACGATTTTCATATTTAGCACATTAACATGAAATGGAGAATTTGTACTTATTGTGTCCTTGGGCTTGAACCTTTGTATAAGGTCATAAAAATTCACATCCTTTTGTGATTCTATAATTATAATGTTTGGCTGATCTAATGTAATTTGAGTGATTTCGCATGTTCTTGAGAATAGTTTAAGCAAACTGAATGTAGCACTTGCACCATTTGCAGATATAAATATGCTATCGCTTTCAAATTCATTTATTTTTAGATTCTTGAAGTAAGCATATCCAGTAAATGGATTTACATAGGCCCAATCCATTTTAACTTGCCTACCAATATACTTTACACTATACTTTTCTACCAAGTATTTAGTTATTGGCGAAATACAAATAATAATAACGATTGGAATTAAAATGATAATACTACTTAGTATAATAAGTATTTTCTTTCTTTTCGATTTTGCAGGCCTCACACTTACAAGCTTCTCCATTACTTTTTCCTCCATATATGCAATGCCTTACCTATTACTACAATAACCAATGCAACGCTTAACATACCCCACCATGTCCAAAACCACATATATTCTATTTTTATAATTAAAGTACTTCTTTATGCCTTTTACTACCAGACTTTATACATTTCTCTGTTATTTCTAAAAGGGCCTGTAGTTCAAAAGGCTTTATTATATATTCATCTGCCCCAAGTGCCATGGCCTCAGTCCTATCAACTTTCTCCGACATTGATGTGCTAAAAATAAAGGGTATCTCGAAGGTCTTAGATGCGTCCAAAAGCAACCTTAAAACTTCATGACCATCCATTTCAGCCATTACAACATCACAAATTATTAAATCAGGCACAAACTCATTTGCCATTTCAATTCCCTTTTTACCATTATTTGCCACAATTACCTTATAACCTTTCATTTCCAGATATTCGGCTAAATTTTCAAGGATACTTATGGTATCATCAATTAGCAATATGGTTTTCATTACCTAAGGATTCTCTGCTGTGACTTCAGTCGCTGATCTTACTTCATCTGGTGTTTTCTCAAGGTCGCGGTCAAATGAATACAAAGCATTACTGCTTATCTTTTCTTCACCGGTTATTTTCAATTTATCCAGTAACCTCAAAGCAAGTGTTTCTTCCTCTATTTGCTCTTTTACAAACCACTGCATAAAATTCCAGGTAGCCCAGTCCTCTTCTACAAAACTCATTTTAACAAGTTTGTATACTGCTTTTGTGTTTTCTACTTCATGTTCAAATATCTTCTCAAAGCAATTCATCATACTTATTGGATTTTCCGGAGGAGCTGGAATTGCTTCTATATGAACTTCGGCACCTCTTTTTAATATGTATTCCAATACCTTCATCATATGGTTGCGTTCTTCCTGTGCATGTCTTAAAAGGAAATTCGATAACCCACCGTATCCCTGGCTGTCGGCCCATGCGGCATAGCCTAAATAAATCTGAGAAGCATGTGCTTCTTTGGTCATCTGAATATTAAGTTCAGCAGCAAGGGTTTTTGAAAGTCTGTTTGTATTCATGTTGTTTATTTATGCCTTATTATTCTGAAGCCGCCACCGGCGGAGGGCTTCTCATACCAGAAGTCTTATCTCCGCCAATGCTTGCTTCTTAAATTCCTGTGGAATTGTTCAGTGTTTAAAGACTGGCAATTATCTCTTGTAACTCTTCTTTGGTCTTGCCCAATTTAATTTGAAGTTTACCGAACATTTCATTTTGCTTTCCTTCCTCAAATAGAAGGTCATTATCAGTTAGAATTGCAAATTTTTGTTTCAGTTTGCCTTTCTGTTCGTTCCAGTTTCCTTTCAGTTGTGTTGTGTTCATGTTGTTTAATTTTAATTGTTTAAGAACTATTCTTGTTTACGGTTGGAATTATTTATTTACTACTGTTCCGGATGATACTACATCAATAACTACTGTCCTGTTATAAAACCTTTCTTCAGGTAAGTTGTTTGAGAATGCTGCACCTGCTTCACCATATCCGTTTGTTTTATAAGTAACACCGGTAATATTAGATTTAGCTATGGCACCCTCTAGTATCAATTGCGCTTGTTGTGCACGTTCTTGCGATAAGCTTAAGTTGTGTTCAGCAGTACCTACATTATCAGTATGCCCGCTTATTATAACTGTTGAGTTCGACACAATATGAGGTGCCACTACTTTCGTAAGAAAGTCATCGAAGGTTGCAACTGTTTTAGATTTGTCGAATTCAAACAAAATACTCGTCATTTGCTCAGGTTGGCTAGGTGCGCTTTTACGCACTAAAGTAAATGTGGTCTGTTTTATTATAGTCTCTCCTGAATTAGTTGTTCCGGTCATTACAATTTTATATGTGCCACTTTTGTTGCCATTTAAGATTGTAGAACCTGAAAGGGTTGTAACATCACCTGTAAATGGTCCATAATGAGTTGTGTTTCCCATTCCATCGGTAATATCTACCGACCATGATTTATAAGATCCACTTGCTCCAACAGCATTTAAAGTTACTGGGGCGTCATTTGCAGAACTGCCGTCTATTGCAGTAACTTCAATTGGGTTTAAACATAAAGCTGAATTATCCTTTACTTCCATCATAAGGAAAGGAGATGAACTTACTATATCAACCCTGTTATCTTCCACATTAGTAAGATTGGTATCAATAGTGCTATTAGCTAATTCAGATGGGATTAATGGCCTGTTTCTTGCTTCGATTTTAATTCTTGAAGCATTTATGCCAAATACATCTACCAAGTAGTTCTTAACTGCAGTAGCGTTAGCTTTTCCGGTTTCTTCTCCTTTGCCGGCTGAAGCGCCTATCAATGTGATAGTAGCATCAGGGTGCTTTTCCATTCTGTAGGCTACAATGTTCATTACATTGTAATACATTGTCATTTGCCTTGATGAACGGGTGCCTGGGTTCTTTTGGCAATCTTGTAATTGCGATTCTGCAAAGCCAGTGGCTTGAGATTTTGTAAGTACAATATATCTGCCTGGGATTTCTGTACTGCCCGCATTAAAGAATACATAGTTACAAAGTGGAAGTGTTTCCTTTACAATCTGCTGGTCGGGCACTGAACTTGGAGCTGCAACCGAAAATTGCACTTCAGGAATGAACGGAGCTGCCGGAGGAGGAGTTACTATTGCTGTTGCCGCTTGCTTTGGGCCACAACCAATTTTTATAGCTATGCCGGCACGCACTGTAGTTAAAGTTAAATCCTCTATGCTCCTTGGTTGATCGCCAAAATAAGGCAGAAAAGCAACAAAAGGCGATAAGTTTACTTGGGTAGTACTAGCCGGTGCTGAAAGCGGAATCTCATATCCTACACCTACTTGTGCTGAAAACCTTACACCATATACATCGCTCCATTTTGCTTCGTTATTAGGGCCCGATGCAGGTTGATAATTAAAGTCATTTTCAACATTATAAGCAAATCTTGGGCCTATAAAGAAGTAAAGATTACCCGCAAATGGAGCGATTCTTAAACTTGGTTCAAATGCTATATAGTCAAACTCTGCATTCAATGAGGTTGCTGCTGCACCATCAGGAGCATTAGTTTCAGTAAATGAACCCCTATGACCATCATACGCTACATTAAACATTAAACCCCATACTTTACTCTTTCTATATTCAGCGAATACAGAAAAATAAGGAGCTACTCCAAAGCCATTCTCGAATGAACTGGGTGTAGTTGTGTTATCATTTAGAATTTGAGCTGAACCACGATAGAAATTAAAGTTTGCTCCACCTGATACTCCAAACCACCAGATTGGTCTTACCCTATCTTGGGCCTTTACTGCTGATTGCATTGTAAGAAATGCTACAAGCAATAAAAGGCCTTTCCCAAATAACCGTGGTATTCGGGCAGACAAATGATTGCTTCTCTTCCACTTATTTATGGATAGGTAAAATTTTAGTGTTTTCATTTTATTGATTGAGTTATTAATTGTTGTTTATTTATTTGACAAAATTAGATGTGCCCTGTCCTTTGGATGTTATACAACAATTGGAATATGTTACATCCTTCTCATAAATAGCCAGTTCACTTAAAAGAAGCAGGGCCGATATATTTCTATATCAGCCCTGTCATAAAAGTTGATTACTACTTTATTACTTAAAGCTTAACGACTTTCTCTACAACAGTCATTTTATCATTGTAAAGCCTGATAAAATAATCTCCTGTAGTTAATCCTTCCATAGGAACTATTGTCATAGTATTTGTAAGAGTATACGTACCAACAACTTGACCAAGAATGTTTAATACATCAGCATGAGTAACACCAGTGGTACCAGCATTGTTCTGTATATAAAGATTTCCTGATACCGGGTTGGGATATACATTAAATGCTTTCCCAACAACTACTTCATCTATACCTGTAATTGCGTTCCTGTTAAATACAGCAAAGGGGCTCATGGAAGTAACAGCCAGTCTTTCTATGCTGAACATTCCACCTGTAACATTAGTTGCATTTAAAGAATCTGATGACTTATCCCATGCACCTGATATATAATGAGAGATGTAATCGCCAGTATGTATAAAACCATTTACCTCGGTAGCCGGTGACCATGTCAACTGCATATTCGCATTAAGACCCGATGCAATACTGGTTTCAAATAACCATGTTGTATTTACCATTGGCTGGGTAGCAGATAATAATGTACCCGATGTGCCCAATGAATAAACACCTGTTGAAGCATTTACACCAACAGTACCGACTGAAGAGCCTGTATTTAGCATAATACTTGCAGGGGAGTAACTGGATACAGTACCTATTGGAAAGGTATCTATAACAGATACTGCAGCATTCATTGTTAAGTAGCCACCAGGAGCTGTGATTACATATGAGTTGCTATTTGCGCCTACTATAGAGCCAGATGTTGCTATTTGCAAATTATTGGTTCCTGTATTGATATGGCCATTTATTAAATTCAATTCTCCATGAATTATAAGATCAGAACCAATCATTACCGAGCCAGCTGCACCAATATTTACGGTAAAATTACCAACCGTATTTCCAGGGTAAGTAAAAGTTAAGGAATCAGATGTAGACGAAGATGCTGCTACAGAAATATTAGAACCAGCAGTAGCGAATACTACACCGGTTCCAAGCGCACTAATATCGCCATTAACAGAAAGATTGTGGAAATTAAGCACCAACGTTCCAGTTTGCAGACTAATAGTATCCGCAGTTAAATCATAACCTAAAGTTACAGTGTTTCCTGTACCTACATTCAATACGAAACTACCAAGATTACCATCTATAGATATATCAGGTAATATAGAGGCCGCACCATTAATAACTATGGCCGATTTAGTATTCACAAATATTAAACCATTGCCATTAAAGCCGCCATTTAATGTTAGCATAACTCCATTCATGTTTAAATTACTTGCACCGGAAAGGGTTAAGGTGCTATCTAATACAAGATCAGATAGAAGATTAACCAACTTACCCGGACCCACATTTTCAGTAAGACTATTCAGCACACGTGAACCGCTGGTAAAAGAAATAGTTGAAATTAAACCGCTTGCTGTATTAATTGCAAGGTTCGCTTTTGAGTCTCCGCTTATTGTACCTGCACCTGTTATAGCGCCATTTACAACAACTTTATGTCCGTTTAGAATTAACGCGCCACTAACCATATTAAGTGAATCACTTAATATGATACTTGAAGCAAGTGTTACGCTATTTGCAGCTAATACATTTACAGTTATTGTGCTAAGCCCTGTACCACTAATTTCCAATCCTGAAGTAATGGACGGAGATATATAATTCACATTATACTTTGAAGTAAGCCCTAGTGTGCCACCTGTAACAGTAAGCGAGCCACCTACTACATTAATTACAGAACCGGCACCCATAGTTAGGCTTCCACCGGTAATAATAGTCATAGCTCCTGAATAAGTAAGAACTTTACTTACCATCATTTGCGCAGAAGTACTAAGTGTTGCTTCGTAGTTAATAAGTGTATCAGTATTTAGTGCGCCGGTAAAGTTTAGAACACTTCCGGTTTCCATTGTAACATTTTGCATTGTCATTGCACCTGTACCTGAAAGCATACCCAGCAGCATAATAAACGAATTATTAGCCGAATTAAGCGTTCCATCTACTGTTACAAGTGCAGCAGCAGCAGTAAGTTCAACAGTGCTGTCCATAGTAACAGTTATCCCACCACCTATAGATACCTGGTCAAGTGTTCCTAATTTAAAAGGAGGCGCTATCCCACCAACCCATGTTGTGCCTACACTCCAGGTACCTCCTGAAGCAGCTGCCGTAAATACTGTTCCAGATGCAAAGTTACTGCCAAGCGTAGCCGCCAACAGCAAAATGCCCGCTTTTGTTGAGTTTAAGAAATTCATTTTCATGATATTTTGTTTTAGATTATTAATAAATATTACGCGGCAAAAGTCAGTGGATTGAGCCCTGTGGCTGTTACAGTTTGAATGGAAAGGTTTACACATATCTGCAAATTTCTCACTGATGGTGTAATAGAAAATGAAAAAGCCCCGCAAATTGCGAGGCCCTTCATAGTTTAAACTAACCGAGAAAACTATTTCTTGTTTGTTTCAACTTTAGTGTCTGTGCTGGTCTTGGTGTCGGTTGACTTCTTATCGCCATCCTTACTTTGTTTCTTTGTAACCGTTTTCTTGCTCGACTTCTTTACTGTTTTGTCGCCATTCGTTTCAGATGAATTTTTAGTTGTGGTCGTCTTGTTGTTTTCCTGTGCATTGGCAGTAACTGTAACACTTAAGGTTAAGGCAGCAATTGCAATTCCTGCAATAGCTAATGTTTTGAGTTTCATGTTTTTTGTTTTTGATTATTAGTCAGCAAAGGTGAATATTCAACTTGTTCTAGATATTACACTTTTATTGAAAAACCTTACATTAATCACACGTTAAGCTTTAGCCCTTCTGCGTGACTAGTGTTATAGTTCGATAATAATGAGTTTAATGAATGATAGTAACTCTCCAGATTCTTAATAGTTGATTCTGTATCATTAGCATTGGGAACAGTAACAGGCATTTCACCTATAAACTTTGAAAGCTCAGGATATTTATCCTGTATCAATAGTGTTATTCTTAAAATATCCTCATTCAGTTCTTTTTCTGTTCTTACTGGGTGTACTTGTAACATAATATGTGTTTTAATATTGTTTCTAAATCGGACGATCTTATTTATATTCAGTACGCCCTATTCGCCGGTAATAGGTAACGCAATCGATTTGTGCTTTCTAACCTCTTCAACCTTGCCAAATACATGAAGGAACTTTTGTGAAATGGTAAAGAAGTCTACTCTGCCACCTAAGCCAATTAAAGCATATTTATTAATAATATCATAGCCCCCGAATAAAGTAAATGCTCCAATACCCACAAATCCGCCGGCAAAAAAACCAGCTAATTTGTTTAGACTGAAATTATTTTCTATACCTGCATCACCTATTACTCCAAAGAAAAAAGTTGGATAGACAGTCATCTTATCATCTTCATTAAATACAAAGTCACCATAGAACCAGGTGTAACCAAGTCCTAAACTTACATTTGGACTTACTACAGCATTGCCATTACTAATTTCAATACTACTGAATGTAATTGGAATAGTTAGGGAACCCATGAGTTTAGCCCTATACATAGTATTATAGTACATAGTATCAGGCCACTGGCTTATTTTGCCCGACATAGCATATTTCTTAGTGGAGTCGGGGAATGTATATCCTCTTTTGGTTAGGAATTTTGTATTAGGGTTTCTCAAATCTTGACCTACGACTCCTGAACTGATGAAAACCAGGAATAGCAAAAGAGGGAAAAGATGTTTCATTATGATTAAATATTAAGTATTGTCGTTTATAGTTCATTACGCCGGCAGTTTATAACCAATGACATTGTTCTTACTAAAATTGAATTTCCAGAAATCTTCTTTCATATTCATTATCTGTACAGGTGCATTATCTATCCATGTATAGTTACCACCACGTGGTTTACCTACTAAAAGGGAATGATATTTAAATCCATTTTTTTTAAGCCATTCTTCGGTTACCAAACGGTGTTGCTCGGTACGTGAAGTGAAAAAAGTAATAATATGCCCTTCATCATACCATTTATTCAGGGTGTCTACTGCGCCGGGAAATACTGCTGCAAGTATCATACGTTCAGGTTCTTCATTAGGTATATCCTCACATATTGTGCCATCTATATCTACCAGGTAGTTCTTTAAATGGGCTGGAAGGACTGGAGAAGTATTCTTTCCGTTATCTTCCTTCTTAATTAATTCTACTTCTTTGCTCATATTTTGTTTCTTTAAAAGTGCCCTGACATAGTATCTCTCACAATACTATTATCAGGGCAACTTATTTGCTTACTTAACTCTATTAACGGTATTTAATCCTCTGAAGAATATATTACCGATTATTTTTTGGAAGAGTGGCCCGCCTTTTCAGATGAGCTGTTATTCGACTGCTTCTTAGATGGGTCATTAGACTTCTCAGATGAATTTCCACTTGATTGTTTCTTAGGAGTGTTGGTTGATTGCTCTGAAGATGAACTATTGGATTGTTTCTTGGAAGAATCGCCTGATTGTTCCTTTTTGCTTAGGGTTTCATTAGTTTTCATATTGTTGTTGTTTGAGTTATTAATAAATAATTACGATGCAAAGGTGGAGGCATTTGTCCGGCAAAGCATTACACAGATATAGAATAAGCTTACACATATCTTATCAGGTTTAATGTGTGACTTATATAATATTTCCCCATTCAAGTATAATATCTACATGACTTGAAGAATAGACCTTTGTAGGTACTTTAAATTTAAAAAAACTACAATGAGTTTAAATGACACGAATACATTACCAATTAAACGAAATTGGTATAGTGCTGTACATAATAAAGTATTTGTTAAGAACCTGATTTTGGGTTCGGTCGCACTGGTAATTATGCTAGTACTTACCTATTTCTTCTTAGGTTATAACCAAAATCGATCGGGTGGCATTGTATTAAACGACTGGATACTAAATGTACTTCCCGCAATGGATGCATCTGTACCAATTACTTTCCTTATGTCGAGTGTAATGCTCTTATTCTTCTTTCGATCCCTGACTAATCCCAATATGTTCATTACTTACCTTATTGGTTTTGTGCTTATACTAATTACACGTATAATAACCATAAGCATAACAGAGTTACGTGCACCAATAGGTTTGATAGACCTTAAAGACCCAGTATGCGATATGATGTATTGTTCAAGAACAATTACCAGGGATCTGTTTTATTCCGGCCATACAGCTACTCTTTTCCTATTCTATTTATGCTCGTCAAAAAAACCTGACAGAGTTTACATGCTTTTAGCAGCAATAGCTATTGGTATCCTTGTATTAATACAACATGTTCACTATACTATTGATGTATTGTGTGCGCCTTTCTTTGCTTCAGGATGCTATAGGCTTTCTAAAAAGATACTCACCTACCAAAAAGCTTACATCAGCTAATAGCTAAGGACTATTTAAAGACGGCTACTATTAAGCTGAGTATAGATATTAATATTGCTATAATAACCAACCTTCTGTTGCTCTTAGAGGCTTCTTCAGTATAATTGGTTTGGTCTTTAATCAATTCTATTTTCGAATCAATTCCTTCTTTGGTTGTATTTGGCATATTCTCGTTTTCCATTTTAATTTAATTATATTACTGTTTCTATTCGGGCATTAATTAAAAAGAGGCCAAGGTTCTTATTCAAAACCAAGGCCCCTTTATTATTAGTAATTACTTGTTGTTGAAATACTATTATTTATGATCACCATGGTCTTTATCATCATGCCCATGATTACCTTCTCCATGTTCGCCTCTATTGCCTGGTCTTTCTCCGTATGTCTTTTGTCCATGCCCTTTATTGTATCCTCTTGGGTAGCTTCTTTGATGTTCCCTGAAATTATCATAAGGCCTTTCGCCATGATAACCGTTAAGCATAACCTTATACCCTCCGTATAAATCATAATTTCTATATGCAGGTGGTAAGTTTGAAGCATGTATCCATCTTCCTCCAGACATATAGATATAATTTGATGTGTTTACATCATAATATGCTTCAATTTCAGGCAGGTAATAAAACCTTACTCCCGATGATTCAGCCGGGCCCCATGCTGGCGGAGTTCCAACTACTATATTTACGCCAACTTGTGCATGTAATACTCCTGCAAGAATCAGCAGCAAGCCACCAATTATCAATCTACTCTTTTTCATATTTATTGTTTTAAGCTGTGAATGAATTTCCACAACGGAACAAAAGTGATGCACTTCAGTTGGTGAAGTGTTACATTTGCATAGTAGTGTTTTACATATAACACATCCCAAGCTTAGATCTATTTAGAAGGTAACCCGCTCAGGATAATTAGCAACAGGGCTATAGTGCTTAGGCTGTGGCTTTATACTAATAACCGGAATAGGTGAGTGATTCACTATTTGCTGTATAACTGGCCCCGTGAAATATTCACTCATTTTCATCTTATCCATATCTGATACAAGTACTATTAAATCAGCATTACTCATTTTAGCTTCCTTCATTATCAATTCTGTTATATCCGAGGCAGGCATAACCGTTTTTGTACATTTTATACCATCTTTCTCAGCTATCTCCATAATCTGGTTTGCCTCTTTCTTTATTTTATCAAAGTGCATTTCGGTTTTCTCAGTGTCTATTCCCAATAAATGAATAGTTGCTCCATAGTCCTTAGCTATACTTACAGCATAGTCTACACTTTCCCTTGAATGGGGTTTATCGCTAAAAGGGACAAGAATGTTAGCAAAAGCGACAATTGGAACTTTCTTCTGAATACTAAGAACAGGGCACTCAGCATGTTTTACTACGCTATAAGTGTTACTTCCAACTGTAAATTCCCTGAAGCCTTTAACGCCATGCGTACCCATAACAATTATATCAGCGTTTAATTTTTTTGCCTGCTCACAAATTACAACATATACATCACCTGTTTCAATTATAGAATTTACTTCCTCTACTCCTTCATGACGTATCTTATTTACCAGGTGGGCCATTAATGTATTGATATGTTCTTCCCACTTTTCTTCCAAGGCAGAATATCTTTGAGCCAGCATTTCAACTGCTCCAACATATTCAGCATAATTCAATGGGGTTGCGGCTATGTTTTCTTGCCTTGAAGTTTCATCCATTACATGCAATAATGTTACTTCTGCATTTTTAAGCTTTGCCAGAAATATGGCATGATCAATAGCTTTAAGTGACGTATCGGAAAAATCGGTCGGAATAAGTATCCGTTTTATTTCTGTTTTATTCATTTTAAATAAGATTTAAAGGTTAGTGTATAATGAAGCGGCAATTGAAAACTGTTCTAAAGCATTCCCAACTGCCTTATTGCCTCATGTGCTATTTATATGTAATCTGGTTTACCAGTATGAAATGTTCTTTAAGTGTATCTTTCCTTCGTTTGTATTCTTCGGCTGAAAACTGCCCTGATGCAAATCGCTTCTGCAAAATATCAAGTGAAGTGTCTTGGTCTTTTCTCTTCCGTTGCCCAGGAATATTATATGGAGTGGCAAAAATCCAAAACATAATTGCAGCCCATACAAACCACCAAACCATATGCATGCCCAAAAAATAGCTACCGTCAATCATAATATTTTGCTTTAAGGTTTATCAATTACCAGACAAAGATTGTGCATACAACACTTTAGAGTGTTACACATACACAGAATAACCTTACACATTTATCTTGATTTGCGCTTACGATTATATTCTTCTGCCCAAATAGGAAAGATGTAACCTTTTGATAGATAGATGTAATGCCCGCCAGGTTTTATGGAGGCATCTTTGCATCCGATAAACACAACTAAAATGAAGAATCCTATGGCACTAATAGAAGATAACACCAACCACCTGCCTTATATAGACAGTCAGGCCATAATTGAAACCCATAAAACAACAGCTTCGCATTTGCTGGCTGCCGCCACTCATCATTTCAAGGCCGCTAATTATCTTAAGCAAGGAAGTTATGAAAAGGCAGCTGAAAGCGCAATGCTGGCCAAGGAATATCTTAACATGGCTAGTGAAGCTAAACGTGAAGATATGAAGCAAAGTTCTTCGAATAACGAAACAACGATTTGATCATGCTCATTATATATAGTATGTATTATCACTTCGTCCGACCTCTTATCAATGTTCTTCTGTCCTAATAATTAATTTAAAACAAACTAAAACACATCATGAAAAGTACAATTCTAATTCCTATTGCAATATTCTTTCTCTCGGCTTGCGGCCACCAGGGGCAGGAGTTGCAAACACAAAACCAGAAAACCCAGGACTCCCTTATGGTAGTCGTTCAGCAGAAAGATTCAGCCCTAACCGATTTTGTTAATTCAATTGACCGGATACAGGCTAACCTTGACAGTGTTAAAACTGTGGCTCATATTTTGAAAGTAAACAGCGAGGCCAAAGCAAGTACAGGCACCATAGTAGAAGATGTAAAATTACTAGGCAGGATGATTATTGCCGATAATAAAGCATTAGCTGCATTGGAAGTGAGGTTAAAGAAAAGCGATAAAAAGAATGCCTCATTGGAAGACATGGTACAACGCTTGGGTGTAGAATTGAACTATAAGGATACTGAGATAGTTGGCCTTCAGGAAACACTTGTTGAAACCAACAACACCTTACAAATTACTCTTGCTCAACTTAACGACAGTATTAATGTAGCTGTTAGAGAGCGTGAAAAGATTGGTATGATGCAGGCAGATATGAATACCGTTTATTACGCTATTGGAACAATGAAAACATTAAAACATGAAGGCATTATAACTAAAGAAGGTGGCTTTATTGGCATAGGCCGTGAAGCTGTACTTAACAATAATATAAGTGCATCAGCTTTCATTAAGGCAGATAAGACCGTATTGCAACATGTAGCATTAGATGCAGGATTTGTAAAAGTAATTACAGAACATCCCACCGATTCATATACCGTAACAAATACAGTTAGTGCCTCATTGGATATTACCAATGCCGATGCTTTCTGGAGTAAAAGTAAATACCTCGTGGTGGTTATAAAGTAATTTATAACCTTTATGTGTAAGGGGCAGGGCTGGATTAAAACCTGCCCCTTTTTTTTGCAATAAACTTTCCCGGGTTACTTATAGGGTGCACTACCCTACTCTCTCTTTAAATAGAACTTCCCTTTATCATTACTTATAATTAGCAGACTATCATGCACAATGGTATATCTGCCACTGTAGTTTATGTAAAGGGCTATAGCATCTACACGGCCGTCGCAACAAACCTGTGCGCAGCCTGCATTACTTAATACTAGAACTGAATCATTAATTGATACTATACTTCCCCAGCAATCATTCACATCTAAATTATAAGCAATGCTGGTTTGGGATATTGTAAGAAAGTATTCTTTTACTTCCGGAACTGGCCTAAGGGTTCTGTTATCTGCGTCAATACGCCGTAACTTCCACTTACCAATAAGACCATTTGATTGGGAATATCCAATGGTTGAAGTACAGGAAAGTAATAGAAATAGTGTAAGCCTCATGCCATGAGTAATAAAGGGAATTACATCCGCTCCATATACCAGTTCAAGGTCTTTTGCATCTTCTGGTAGCTAAAAATAGTTGTAATGATCTTTTGAAGGCGCATAAATGCAGTTTCACTCTTCACCACATAATCAAATGCTCTATGGTGCATACAGTTTACGGCAACGTCAATTTTATCTTGTGAGGATAGCATAACAACTGGTATATCCTGGTTATATGCCTTTATTTTGTCTAATGTTGCCAGGCCATTCATTGCATTCTTATCAATACCATCAAGATGGTAATCTAATATAATTACGTCAGGGTTGTGTGATAGATTTTCCATGCATAATTCCCCGGTAGCGTAGGTTTCAATTACAAAGTCTGCATGTTCCATGAATTCAATCTCCAATGATTTTAAAAATACTGCGTCATCGTCTACAAGGAAGAGTTTTATTTTATTCTTCATACAGTTGTGCTTTTAATTGTATTAAACTCTATTTGTAATTCTTTACATGCCTGTTCACATACATTTTCAAGTTGCATTACCAGGTCAGGTATTCCGTCCGTTTGCTTTTGTGTACTGGCATATTCCTGTACTTTCTTTGCCATATTCTCAAAATCTGAGCTTATACCCATAATTAGGAACGAAGGGATCATTTTATGCGCTGCGGAATACAGAGCATGCCAGTCTTTATCACGTAAACTTTGTTTCATGGCTAAAATTAAAGGAGGAGTCTGTTCCAGGTAAAGTGATATCATTTCCATCATTAACTTAGGGTTAGACTTTGTACGATGTATCAGGTAGGCCAGGTCAATACATTTTACTTTCTTATGGTCATCTACTACTTCGGTAGCCTTTATATGTGGCGGCTTCTTAACCAGGCCTACTATTTTACTGTATAACAACCTTTCATCAACCGGTTTTGCTATATAGTCATTCATGCCTACTACCTTGCATTTAGCCAGGTCAACGGTTGTTACATCGGCGGTTAATGCAATAATTGGTATTTTAGAATTCAAGGTATTGCGAATGTATTCTGTGGTCTCAAATCCATTCATTTCAGGCATTTGCAAATCCATAAGTATAATATCATATGTCTTTGCCTTTAGTTTCTCTATTGCTACTTTTCCATTTCCTGCAATATCACGTTCAAAACCAAAATCATCTAACAGTGTTTTCATTAGTAATTGATTAAGTGCTATATCTTCAACCACTAATACCTTAATGTTTCTAATTTCCGGGTCAACTTCTAAAATATCAGTCTCGGCTTCTGCCTTTTCTTTTGTTTTCTGAAAATCGAGTATAAAACTAAAGGTAGAACCTTCATTTATCTTGCTTTCTACTTTTATAGTTCCACCTTGCGGTTCTACTAACTGCTTTACTATTGCAAGGCCTAAACCGGTACCGCCGTATAACCTTGATGTGCCACTCGATGCCTGCTGAAAGTTCTCGAAGATCTTACCTATTTTATTTGTAGGTATTCCTATGCCTGTATCTGTTACAGCAAACTTTATAGTGACTTTGTCTTCATCTTCGTTAAGCAATTTCACACTTACTGTTATCTTTCCTTTGGTTGTAAACTTCACTGCATTGCTAACAAGGTTTAAAATTATCTGGTGTAAGCGTACAGGGTCACCCACAAGCACTTCGGGTATCTTGCTATCGTATTCTTTAACTAAAATTAGGTTCTTCTCCTGAATTTTGGTTTCAAACAAATGCAGCATGGCAGAAATAGATAATGCCATTTTAAAGGGTGTTTGTTCAAATGTCATTTTACCCGCATCAACCTTTGCAAGATCAAGAATATCATTTATGAGCACAATAAGAGCATCACCACTCATTTTAATAGCCATTAAATATTCCTTTTGTTTTGCAGTAAGTTCTGTCTTTAATACCACCTTAGTAAACCCTATAATGGCATTCATAGGTGTTCGTATCTCGTGACTCATATTCGACAAGAACTGCTGTTTCGATTTCACAGCATCTTCAGCAATACGGGTAGCATTTTCAGCTTTACCCTTTGCTTCTTCAGCAATTGCAGTTGCCAATTCGGCAGCAACTTTCGCTACTGTAAGTTCTGTAGCAATTCTTTTTTGGTCAGTAATATCCCTTGCCACTACAACGGCACCTACCACATGACCATTTTCGTCTTTATAAACAGAGCCATTAAACAATACATCTGTAAATTTCCCATCTATCATGGTTAGAGGGTAATCAGCCACGAAACCTTTTGCAAAGACTTCCTGGTAACCTTTCCGAGCCTTATCGGGTTCGGTGAAATATTTAAAAAAGTCTGTGCCAATTAATTTCTCGCGCGATAACTCTATAATGTTTATTGAAGCATTATTCATATCAGTAATCTTACCTCCGGGGCTAATAGTAAATAGCGGATCAAGACTTGCTTCTATTAAACTTCTGGCATATTGAGATGCTAATATTGTAGAATGAGCAATGCTTAATTCATCTGCCCTTTTCTCCTTCTCCCCGTCTTGAAAGGCCAGTTCCTTGTTGGCAATACCTAACTCCGCCGCACGTTTTCCTTTCTCCTGATCCTGAAAGGCTAATTTTTTGTTCGCACTATCTAACTCTGCAAGCAACTTGTCTTTCTCTTGCTTTTGCGAGACAAGTTCCTTTTGGGCATCGAGTAATGCTTCTTTATCTGTTTTATTTGTTTTAACCATTCTAGTTTCGAAATTGGGGTTATTTCGTACCGTTTAAATTTCCAATTTCTTCAATTGGCATTCTCTTCTTATCCTTCAATTGCTTAAACTGTGATGGAGTAAAGCCGGTTGCTTTCTTAAATTGATTAGATAAATGGGCTACACTGCTGTAATTCATCTTCCAGGCAATTTCAGTAATATTTAATTCATCATACATTATCAGTTCTTTAATCCTCTCTATTTTATGAGCAGCAACAAACTGGGCTATAGTAATCCCTTGCACTTCAGAAAACAAGTTTGCCAGGTAAGTATAGTCGTGTTTCAGTTTCTCGCTCAGGTAGTCCGATAAATTGACTTTCATAGCCTCATCTGCATGATGTATCATTTCAATAATGGTGTTTTTAATTTTTTCAATCATCACACCTTTCTTATCATCCATTAATTCAAGCCCCGATACCTGTAGACCAGCTCTCAACTGTTCCAGTTCCAACACAGAAAGGTCTTCCATTACTTCAACTTCACCTAAATCTACAATTACATAATGGAGGCCAAGTTTATTTAATTCTTCTTTCACCGCCATCTTGCAGCGGTTACTTACCATATACTTAATGTGTAACTTCAAATTATTTTATTTACTCGTACTAATCAAAATTCCTTTATTCTGTTTTGTTAACTATTACATCATTTTGGGGAATAGTTACATAATTCACACTTCCTTTCATTTAATAGACATACTTTCCATGCTTATCTGAAAACACATAAGCTATTGCATGGTGTACTACAGGGTCTTTCTTCTCCCAATACTTATAGGCCTCGGCCACATGCCTTCCTAGTTTCTTTTTACTACTAAAGTCAGCATCCTTGTCTTTTAGGATTGAATTTAATGAGGCCAGGCTAATCTTTATGCTTTTTGAATAGAAGCAAATTACTATGTCGCTTATAAATTGGTTTAATTCCTGTTTTTTCATGACTCCAAACTTGATAGTTGTATAGATTTTACAACCACAAAAGTGATAAGCTTATAACAAGGAAGTGTTATACTGCGATGGAATTAACTTACACTATTCACACAAGTTACGCTTATTTTACCAGAATTGAAGAATATTCTTGAATGGTAATGAACGCATAACACTCAGGGAAGGAAATTCTAAGGTTTTGGTGATATATTATAATTGTTGAGGCCATAAACAATAAACCCCTTACTAAGCAAGGGGTTTAGGAAGTTTTTCACTACTATTAATTTATCAAACTAACCTTTATTATAGTCCTTGTTTCTACTTTCCCAATATTCAGGGCCGTAGTCTATCATTATCTCTTCGCCAGCCTTAATGTTTTTTGTGGCGTGGAATATGAATCGATTCCTCTTTACACTCGTTAGCCAGTCAGCATTTGGCTTAGGTGAAGAGTTATAAATGGGCCCTGTTCCAAGTAATACGGCGGCTTTTGATTTATACTCCGGTAACTCCTTTGTCCAGGCAAAAACATATTCTTGCAAAAGCTTGGGTAATTTATTGAAGTTCCCTTTTAAAATAATATAGTGATCCTCTTCCAATACTTCATTTTTTTTAATAGGCTTTTTAGCAAAAACACCCATCCCATGAATTTTAGATTTCCTTACCTCAATTTTAGGGTTGTAATAATATGAACTTGATTTATAGTTCTTAGGATATATAAGCTTTGGCATATTTTAACGATTCAAAATGTTATAGTAAATGAAAAAAACAGAACCTTCCGTGCCCTGGTTTTTAGCTTAAATCCTTTTATTATCACAATTTTTGTGGCTACGATAGGAATCGAACCAGAACATTCATTTACTTGAAAAGCAACATAATACATAATTTCATTTTGCTTAGGTAATACAAAGCTGAAACAATTTTCAGTCACTAGAGGTTTCAAATTTATTCATTTTGTTTCAACATTCTGAATTTTACACTAATGTGTGAATTGTATAATATATTCTAAAACTTGTGTAACACTTGCTTTGGCAAATAGCGGCTATTTTACGTATTAATAAAATACCCTAATGAACAAACTAAGTGAACCAATTCATCCTCAATTGGAATTGGATACCCTTTCTGTAAATACAATACGTTTTCTGTCAATAGATGCTGTTCAAAAGGCTAATAGCGGCCACCCTGGCTTGCCGTTAGGTGCTGCACCCATGGCATACGTTCTATGGACAAGGTTCCTGCAGCATAATCCAACAAATCCACATTGGTTTAACCGCGATAGGTTTGTATTGTCTGCGGGCCATGGTTCAATGCTGTTATATAGCTTGTTGCACTTGACTGGATATGATCTATCACTTGATGATATTAAACAGTTTCGGCAATGGGGAAGTAAAACACCTGGCCATCCTGAGCGTGGAATAACGCCCGGCGTTGAAACAACAACCGGTCCTCTCGGCCAGGGATTTGCAAATGGTGTGGGTATGGCAATTGCCGAAGCATATTTGGCTGCACGATACAATAAGCCCAGTTTTGAAATCATCAATCATTACACCTATGGCTTAGTAAGCGATGGTGACCTAATGGAAGGGGTATCTGCAGAAGCAGCTCCGCTTGCTGGTCATTTAAAACTTGGCAAACTGATTTATCTGTACGACAATAATCATATTACACTTGCCTCTGCAACTCCCGTTACATTTACTGAAGATCATGCGAAGCGATTTGAAGCATACGGATGGCACGTGGCATCTATTGAGGATGGTAATGACCTAGAATCCATTGAGAAAGCGATTAAAGCTGCTCAGGAAGAAAAAGAGCGTCCTTCGCTGATAATAGTAAGAACTCATATTGGTTACGGCTCACCTAACAAACAAGATACATGCGCTGCTCATGGTTCTCCGTTAGGAGAAGAAGAAGTAAAGTTAACCAAGGCAAAACTTGGCTGGCCCTTGACCCCATCATTTCTGATTCCTAAAGATGCCCTGATTAACTTTCGCAAGTCAGTTGAAACCGGAAAGCATTTAGAAGATAAATGGAAAAAGCACTTCTCAGAATACGAACAAAAATATCCTGAACTTGCTCAAGAGCTATTCAGTCTAATAAAAGGAGAGCCTTCTATTTACTTGGATGCCACTATTCCTAAATTTCCGGCTGATAGCAAGGGCATAGCTACACGCGTGGCTTCTGGCAAAATAATGCAGGCTTTTAGTCCTTTACTCCCTGGCTTCATTGGTGGCTCTGCCGACCTTAACACATCTACTTTCACAGAACTTATAGATGCCGGAAACTTTGAAAACCCTTCCATGGCCGTAGGTGACCTTCAAGGGTCAGCGGGAGGTGGATGGAGCTATGCCGGCCGCAATTTACAGTTTGGCGTTCGTGAGCATGGAATGGCATCAATTTCAAATGGAATGGCTGCTCATGGAGGTATTATCCCATTCTGTGCCACATTCCTGACTTTCTCAGATTATATGCGCCCTGCTATTCGACTTGCGGCATTAATGGAATTAAATACAGTTTTTGTTTTCACCCACGATAGTATCGCTATGGGTGAAGACGGGCCAACCCATCAACCCATAGAACATCTTGCATGTCTTAGGGCAATCCCTCGTTTGATTGTAATACGGCCCTGTGATGCAAATGAAACTGCCGAGGCATGGCGCATTGCTATTGAATCAAAAAAAGCGCCGGTGGCATTAATTCTTTCCCGACAGGACGTACCCACTGTTGACAGGAAACAATATGCTTCTGCGGAAGGTCTTCGCTTCGGGGCTTATATATTATCAGATATTCCTGATGTTAAACCAGAATTGATATTAATAGCAAGCGGTTCTGAAGTCGGTTTGATAGTAGATGCGCAACAAGAATTAATGAAGCATAATATTCCTGCACGAATTGTTTCAATGCCAAGCTGGGAACTATTCGAAGCACAGGCTACTGAATACCGAGATATAATACTTCCTCCTTCGATTAATAAAAGAATTGCTATAGAAGCCGGAGTTACACAAGGCTGGCATAAATATACAGGCGATAAAGGAATAGTAATAGGTATCGACACATTCGGAGCTTCGGCTCCCGGAAAAACCATGATGGATAAAAAAGGATTTACAGTTGAAAATATATGCAAGCAAGCTCAGGCCTTATTAAAAAGGAATAGTAATGAATAGTATTGGGAAATTTAAAATTGGAATTGCGGCAGATCACGCAGGATTTGAATTGAAAGAATATTTAGTAAAAAAGCTAAATGAAACCGATTACCAGACAATTGATTTTGGTGCTAGTGGCTTACACCCTGATGATGATTATCCTGATTACGTGATTCCACTTGCAAGGGCAATTGCTACAGGTGATGTACTTAAAGGTATTGCTGTTTGTGGAAGTGGTGTTGGAGCTTGTATTGCAGCAAATAAAGTTACAGGTATAAGAGCGAGCCTTATCCATGAAAAGTTTTCAGCACAACAAGGTGTTGAAGACGACGACATGAATATGATATGCCTGGGTGGCAGGGTGATTGATTTGGCCCTTGGCTGGGAATTGACTAAGATATTTCTTGAAGCAAAGTTTAGGAATACAGAAAAACATACCAGGCGTTTGGCTAAAGTAGCTGAACTAGAAAGTACGCGAAACGCAATTTAAATATGATAGTGAGTCCTTTTGCAGGCAAACCGGCTATACCGGAGATATTGGTAAACATACCAAGGCTTGTATCTGCATATTATACTGGAAAACCTGATCCAACTGTTTCGGCTGAACGTATCGTGTTCGGAACTTCCGGGCATAGAGGGTCTTCATTCACAAATTCATTTAATGAAAATCATATTGTGGCTATTACACAAGCCATTTGCTTATACCGTAAAGAACAAAAGATTGATGGCCCGTTATATTTGGGCTTCGATACCCACGCGCTTTCAGCACCTGCCTTTGCCACTACAATGGAAATATTGGCTGCAAATAATGTAGAGGTAATGATCACTGAAGATGATGAATTCACCCCTACTCCTGTTATTTCACATGCTATTTTAAAATATAATCAGAGGCGTAGTACAGGCATGGCCGATGGTATAGTAATTACACCTTCACACAATCCGCCTGATGATGGTGGGTTTAAATACAATCCTCCCAATGGCGGGCCTGCAGGAACAGAGGTAACAGACTGGATTGAATCAAAAGCAAATGAATTTCTTGAGAATAATCTTCAATCTGTAAAAAGGATTTCATTTGACAAAGCACTTCGCTTATCTACAACGCACTACTACGACTATTTGAATTCATATGTTAATGACCTTGGTAATATTATCGATATGGATGTAATTCGTAATTCAAATATTAGTATTGGTGTTGACCCTCTGGGTGGTGCCGGAGTTCATTATTGGGAGCCCATTGCTGAACGATACAAATTAGACTTAACAGTTGTAAATAAAACAGTCGATCCTACTTTCGGTTTCATGACAAGGGATTGGGATGGGCAGATTCGGATGGATCCCTCTTCTTCCTATGCTATGCAAAGGTTAATCAAAATGAAAGACCGTTTTGATATTTCTTTTGCCTGTGATACAGACCATGATAGGCATGGAATTATTACAAGAAGTGAAGGACTTTTAAATCCTAACAATTATTTATCTGTTGCCATTTCATACCTGCTTCAAAATCGCCCTAAGTGGAATAAAACAGCTGCAGTAGGTAAAACGGTTGTTACCACCCAACTGATAGACCGTATTGCGGCAAAATTTGGAAGGCAGCTTTATGAGGTTCCGGTTGGCTTTAAGTGGTTTGTAGATGGTTTGCTTAACTCATCGCTTTGCTTTGGAGGAGAAGAAAGCGCTGGTGCATCGTTTTCCCGGTTAGATGGAAGTGTATGGACAACA
The DNA here is from genome assembly GCA_035485295.1 of Bacteroidia bacterium. Lineage (GTDB taxonomy): Bacteria > Bacteroidota > Bacteroidia > JABEUT01 > JABEUT01 > JABEUT01. Next base: position 32,071 of record DATHOD010000174.1, on the reverse strand, counting down.
GATAAGGATGGATTTATACCTGCATTACTATCAGCAGAAATGACTGCAAAAATGGGCCGCGACCCGGGTATGCTCTATAATGAACTCACAAAAGAACTTGGTACCCCTATTTACGAACGTATTGAAACTAAAGCAACACCTCAGGAAAAAGAAAAACTGAGAACGCTTTCTTCTGAACAGATCACACACAAAGATTTAGCGGGAGAAGAAATAAAAAAAATATTTACTACTGCACCTGCTAATAACGCCTCGATTGGTGGTGTGAAAGTGGGTACAGAGAATGGCTGGTTTGCAGCACGCCCTTCAGGAACGGAGGATATTTATAAAATATATGCAGAAAGCTTTTTAGAAAGATCTCACTTAAGACAGATCATCAAAGAAGCTACAGATATTGTCAATACTGCTTTAAGCATTAAAGAAAACGCAGTATGAAATTAATACCGGCAGCACACGAACTCATATCCAATATGAGGGACTTTTTCAGGGCGAATAACTCAAGGCTCCGTTACTTGAATGAGGAACCATTAAGAGGTGAGTTGTTTAGTTCGGAGCAGATGGAAAGATTTGGGAAAACTCTTGCCGGGTCACACAAACTAAGTACAAAACCGGCAAAGGAACATCTACTCAAACGGCTTGCAGATAATGAGGCGGTTTTACATGAAGTGCGCAAGCTTCTTACCGGCTCAATAAAGAGAAAACATGAAATTACACCTGCAGGCGAATGGCTGATAGATAACTTCTACCTGATAGAAGAACATATTCGGACCGCTAAAACACACTTCCCAAAAGACTATAGTGAAGATCTACCTCAACTATTGGATGGAGCATCGAAAGGATTTACGCGTATTTATGATATTGTTCTGCAGATAATTTCTCATACCGACGGACGAATAGATATTGAAAGCCTTAGCAGCTTTATGCAAGCTTATCAATCTGTTACAAATTTGCAGTTAGGTGAATTATGGGCTATTCCTATTATGCTCCGCCTTGCACTTATTGAGAATCTCAGGCGGGTTTCCGCAAGAATAGCTATTGACCGTGTAGATAGAAACCTTGCTGATTACTGGGCAAGACAAATGGTTGAGACCGCTGAAAAAAATCCCAAGGACCTGATATTGGTTATTTCAGATATGGCACGTTCTGAGCCACCTATGGTTAGTGCATTTGTTTCTGAGCTAACACGGCAACTTCGTGGAAAAGGGCCTGACCTGGCACTATCGCTTAACTGGATAGAGCAGCAATTATCTGAAAGCGGGCTAACAAGTACCGAGCTGATAAATGCTGAAATTCAAAAACAGTCGACAGACCAGGTTTCTATGAGTAATAGTATCGGCAGTCTTCGATTGCTTGGTGCAATGGATTGGCGCGATTTTGTTGAAAATCATAGCATAGTAGAGCAAACTCTGCGTGAAGATAATGATGGCGTTTATGGCTTAATGGATTTCTCGACACGTGATCAATACCGCCACTCGGTTGAGAATATTGCGAAAAAAAGCAAAATAACCGAGTTCGAAGTAGCGCGTATTGCCATAGAATTAATGCATGAAAATGTATTAGTAAATGAGCAAGATGATCGTACAAAGCATGTCGGGTATTACCTGATAGGCCATGGAATGCGGCAAACCCAACAACGTGCAAATATGCACTTATCTGCTGCCCAGCGGATAAGAAGAGTGCTGAAAAAGCGAGCCTTTAGTGTATACCTAACTTGTATCACGTTAATTACATTCTCTATCAGTATTGGCATTTTAATAAGAGTGCATGCGAGTTCAGAGCACCGTTGGATACTACTGTCAATTATATTGCTTGCGCTTATTTGCACAAGCCAACTCGCTATTTCAGTTGTCAATTTCATTTTCACCTTACTGGTTAAGCCACACTTATTACCCAGAATGGACTTCTCGCATGAGATTCCAATTAGCGCTAAAACGTTAGTCGTGATACCGGTGATGATTTCTAATATAGAAGGTATAGAGAACTTAGTTGAAGCTTTAGAAGTTCGTTTCCTGGCAAATAGAAATAATAATTTGCATTTCGGTCTATTAACAGATTTTAATGACGCTGCCCAAGAAACACTACCCGATGATCAGGAACTGTTGAGTTTTGCACAACAGAAAATTGAGGGATTAAATAAGAAATACCGAAGAGAAAAGAATGATCTGTTTTTTCTCTTTCATCGTCCGCGACGTTGGAACCCACAGGAAAATGCATGGATGGGTTATGAAAGAAAGCGTGGAAAACTTTCAGAGTTAAATACATTATTGCGTGGTGGAGCAAAAGAAGGTTTTTCGCTAATCATAGGTGATCAATCTATTTTTCCAACAATAAAGTATGTTATTACACTCGATGCCGACACCCAGCTTCCATTGGGTTCAGCATGGAAACTAATTGGTGCAATGGCTCATCCATTAAATCGTCCATGGTATGACGAAAAAAAGAAAAGAGTAACAAAGGGATATGGGATCCTTCAACCTAGAGTTACAGTTAGCCTACCTGATATTACCGGTTCAGTATATGCCCGCCTGCATGGTAATGAACCCGGAATTGACCCATATACCCGCGCATCTTCAGATGTTTATCAGGATCTTTTTGGAGAAGGCTCTTTTATTGGAAAAGGAATTTATGAAGTAGATATATTTATAAAAGTGCTGGAAGGAAGGTTTTCTGAAAATGGGATACTTAGCCATGATCTTTTGGAAGGATGTTATGTGCGTTCGGGCCTATTAAGCGATGTTCAATTGTTTGAAAAGTATCCTACCACCTATCGTGCAGATATGAAAAGGTACTCACGTTGGATTCGCGGCGACTGGCAGATTTTTTCATGGTTCCTGCCTTTTGTTCCCGGTCCCGGAAACCAGTGGCATAAAAATCCTATATCAGCATTATCTCGCTGGAAAATATTTGATAACATAAGACGAAGTCTTGTGCCTGTAGCACTAACACTCCTGCTCCTACTCGGCTGGATTGCATTGGGCTCGTGCTTTTTCTGGACAATACTGGTTTCAAGTATTATTATCATTCCCATTATAGTTACTTCTATCTGGGACACGATCAGAAAACCCAAAGATGTTATCCTGTTGCATCACATAAGGAATTCGGCCACCAATATTGCTGATGTATTTATTAAAACCTTATTTACTTTAATCTGCCTTCCCTACGAAGCATTTTCAAACTTAAAAGCAATAGCCCGCACCTTATGGAAAGTACTTATCACCCGGAAAAAACTTCTGGAATGGAATTCTTCCGCTAATGATGAAGCTGCTAAGCAGACAAGCCTGATTGCATCCTATGCTTATATGTTTGTTGAGCCGTTAATCACAATTTCAGTAGTAATTTATCTTACCATTTTCTCACCAATAAAATTAATTATTGCCGGCCCTATTTTAGTGCTTTGGCTTCTTGCACCTTTAATTACTTGGTGGACAAGCAAGCCACTGGCAAAACAAATAGCAGTACTCGATGAGGAGCAAAATACTTTTCTTAGAAAACTTGCAAGGAAAACTTGGAGTTACTTTGAACGCTTCGTAGTACTTAAAGATAATTGGCTGCCCCCTGATAATTTCCAGGAACAACCAGAGGCTCAAATAGCGCATAGAACATCACCTACCAACATAGGGCTCTCGCTACTATCCAATATAGTAGCTTGTGAATTTGGATATATTTCTACAAATGAGCTTATTGAACGAACTACCGAAACAATAGATACGATGAATAAAATGGAGCGATACAAAGGCCATTTTTATAATTGGTACGATACTGAAACATTAAACCCATTGCTGCCTAAATATATTTCAACAGTTGATAGCGGGAACCTTGCATCACACTTGCTGGTTTTAAGACAAGGAATGCTTGCCATACCCTATCAAAGAATATTAAGTGTGAATTTATTTGAAGGGCTTAGAGATACACTGCTGGTACTTATTGGTACGCTAAAAGGGGAAGATATCGACCTGCTGAAAGAATTTAAAACAGAGTTGGACACAATCTGTAATTCCATTTTAGTCAATAGCCATGAAGTCGATGCCCAACTGCAAGTACTTACAAAAGACTTTACTCCCGTATTTGAAAAGCTTAATAATTCTACCGATAGTGAAACGCATTGGTGGAATCAAACTTTCGAAAACCAACTTAAGCAGGCAACTACTGACATTCAATTTTTTACACCATGGCAAATTCAAGTTCCAGCCAAGTTCACTGACGTAGTTCCCATGAAAATAAATTCAAGCTTAGTTGAATTATTAAAGGCAGCTCAGGGTTTACAAATCAATACAACTCTTCAGCAAAATAGCAGTAATACAGTAGTTGAAAATGAATGGCTAGAAACATTTCAGGCTTCCTTATCCAGTTCAATACATATAGCTCAAGAAAGAATTTCAGCTACCGAAAGTTTAGCTCAACAATGCAATGAACTTGCGGATATGGAATGGGATTTCCTATTTGACACATCGAGCAAATTATTCAGTATTGGGTATAATGTACATGAACATAAAACCGATGTAAGCTATTATGACCTGCTTGCATCTGAATCGAGGTTATGCACCTTTATTGGTATTGCACAAGGCAAACTACCCGAAGAAAGCTGGTTTGCATTAGGGCGCTTACTCACCAATGTCGACGGGCAACCTATCCTTCTATCATGGAGTGGCTCTATGTTCGAATATCTTATGCCACTTTTAGTAATGCCATCTTATGAAAATACTTTGTTAGACCAAACCTGCAAAGCAGCTGTTGACTGGCAAATAGAATATGGAAAACTGAAAAGCCTGCCTTGGGGAATATCAGAATCAGGCTATAATATGGTGAATGCTAATTCCAATTATCAATATCGTGCATTTGGTGCTCCCGGCCTTGGCTTAAAGCGTGGCCTGGAAGAAGATTCAGTAATTGCCCCGTATGCTTCTGCACTAGCACTTATGGTGGTGCCAGAGGAGGCTTGTAAGAATCTGGAACTGCTTTACAAAAAAGGATTTGAAGGAAAATATGGGTTTTATGAAGCAGTCGATTATACTCCATCACGCTTACAGCATGGGCAGTCCAGCGCTATAATTTATTCTTACATGGCCCATCACCAGGGAATGAGTTTGCTATCACTTGGTTACCTGCTTCTTGATAAACCTATGCAAAAACTATTTGAAGCGGAACCTCAATTTAAGGCTACTCTCCTATTGCTCCAGGAAAGAATACCGAAAGCATCTTCCTTCTTTGCACATACCACGGACATAGCTGATGTAAATTATGTAGCCAGTGGCACCGAAACCAGAGTAATAAATACCCCTGACACACCTACCCCTGAAGTTCAATTATTATCAAATGGGAACTACCATGTAATGGTAACTAATGCAGGCGGTGGTTATAGTAAGTGGAAGGATCTTGCCGTTACACGCTGGAGGGAAGATGGCACCTGTGATAATTGGGGCACGTTTTGCTATATACGTGACTTGAAGAGTGGCGAATATTGGTCAAATACACATCAGCCTACATTGAAAAAAGGTGATGCTTATGAAGCTGCATTTTCACAAGGACATGTAAGCTTTCGTACTAAGCATAGCAATATAGAAACACATACAGAAATTGTTGTATCGCCGGAAGATGATATAGAAATGAGAAGAGTTAGTATAACTAATAATTCGCCTACCCGCACTACATTGGAAATAACAAGTTATGCAGAAGTGGTAATGGCATCTGCCGCTTCAGACCTTATGCAGCCTGCATTTAGTAATCTCTTTGTTCAAACAGAAATAATACCAAATAAACACACTATTCTTTGCACACGCAGGCCGCGGTCCACTGATGAACAATCTCCTTGGCTTTTCCATTTAATGACAATGCAAGGGAAAGAACCTGAAGAAGTATCATATGAAACCGATAGGATGGAATTTATTGGAAGAGGAAATACTACTGTCAATCCCAAGGCTGTGGCTAATGCTGGTGTACTGTCAGGAAATCAGGGTTCAGTACTGGATCCAATCGTTGCCATTAGGTATAAAATAACACTTAACCCCGAAGAGACAGTTATACTTGATATGATTATTGGCATTGCAGAAACCCGGGAAACTTGTCAAGGCTTGATTGATAAATACCAGGATAAGCACCATAAAGACCGCGTATTTGAACTTGCCTGGACACATAGCCAGGTAGTATTAAGACAAATAAATGCAACTGAAGCCGACGCACAATTATATGGACAACTTGCAAGTTCTATTCTATTTACAAATCCTTCATTTCGTGCTGACCCATCTATACTCATCAATAATCATCGTGGTCAATCAGGCTTGTGGGGGTATTCAATTTCAGGAGATCTGCCTATTGTGCTGTTGAAAATTGAAAAGCAGGCGAATATGCAATTGGTGAAACAGCTTATACAGGCCCATTCCTATTGGCGTTTGAAAGGGCTTGCTGTTGATCTTGTAATTTGGAATGAGGAACATAGTGGCTACCGGCAGATTTTCCAAAATGAAATTCAATCATTGGTACCAGCAGAATTAGCTGATCGCCCGGGTGGGATTTTTGTAAGAGCATCAGACCAGATATCAAATGAGGACCGTATTTTATTTCAAACAGTGGCACGCATTAATATTTCTGATAATGGTGGAGCATTAGCTGACCATATTCAGCGTAAACAGCTACAAAAGGTTATTATTCCATATATTTCACCCACACAGCCACATAAGCCAATCGTAACAGATGTTGCACTGCCTGAAGGACTTTTATTTTTTAATGGACTTGGAGGCTTTTCTCCAGATGGCAGTGAATATATTATTCGAATAGATAGTAAGAACAAAACTCCTGCACCCTGGGTTAATGTGATAGCGAATCCAAATTTTGGAACTGTTATTTCAGAAAGTGGTTCGGCTTATACATGGACTGAAAATGCTCATGAACTAAGACTTACGCCATGGAATGATGACCCTGTATGCGATACAGGTGGGGAAACATTTTATTTGCGTGATGAAGAAAATGGGACTTTCTGGTCTACTACCCTTCTTCCTACAGGAGGTGATTCAGCTTACATAACACGCCATGGTTTTGGATATAGCGCCTTCGAACATATTGAAGATGGTATATACTCGGAAATGACGACTTATGTCGATATCGATTCGCCCATTAAGTTTATAGCATTTAAAATACGAAATCAGTCTGGCAGGCCTCGTAAACTTTCCGCTACCGGGTACATAGAATGGGTTCTTGACAATAACAGGGCGAAGACTGCCATGCATATTCATACTGAAATTGACCCTGATAGCGGCGCTCTTTTTGGAAAGAATCCGTATAATAAAGAGTTTGCAAACAGAGTAGCATTTTTCGACGTGGATTTTACGAAAAAAACATTTACGGCAGATCGCATCGAGTTCATAGGCAGGAATGGCACTTTACAAAACCCAGATGCTATGTCTCGCGTGAAACTTTCCGGAAAGATTGGCCTAGCGCTTGACCCATGTGCCGCCATCCAGGTTCCATTTGACCTGGCCGATGGCGAAGAGACAGAAGTCATCTTCAGGCTTGGAGCAGGAAGAGATGCCGGTGACGCAAGTAGAATTGCAAGACAATTCAGAGGTAGTGATGTTGCACATGATTCACTGGAAAGAATAAAGAACTACTGGAAACATACTCTTAGTGCTGTACGAGTTGAAACGCCTGATGCGGCACTTAACCTTATTACAAACGGTTGGCTGACATATCAAACACTTTCATCGAGGCTTTGGGGACGCAGCGGGTTTTATCAATCAGGCGGAGCGTTTGGATTCCGTGACCAACTGCAAGATGTCTTGTCATTACTTCATACTCAACCACATTTGGCACGTGAACAGATATTGCTCTGTGCATCACGTCAATTTCCAGAGGGTGATGTACAACATTGGTGGCACCCTCCTATTGGCCAGGGTACCCGTACCAGATGTTCTGATGATTTTCTATGGCTACCACTTGTAACATCATTATATATATCGCATACAGGTGACATTGGAGTACTTGATGAAACCGTAACCTTCCTTGAAGGTCGGCCATTAGGCACCGGAGTGGAATCGTATTATGATACACCTGCCATATCTCTTAATTCAGCTAAGCTTTACGCTCATTGTGTACTTGCCATCAAACATGGCTTCCGATATGGAGAACATGGTTTACCGTTAATTGGCGCAGGAGATTGGAATGATGGGTATGATAAGATTGGTATTAATGGTAAAGGAGAAAGTGTATGGATGGCATTCTTTCTTTACGACGTACTGATTAAGTTTTCAGAAACTGCAGGCTTATTTAAAGATTCACAATTTGCTGAGTTGTGCACAAAAGAAGCAGAGAAGTTAAAAAAGAATATTGACGCAAATGCCTGGGACGGACAATGGTACAAGCGTGCATGGTTTGATAATGGCACTCCATTGGGGTCATCTATGAATGAAGAATGCAAAATAGATTCTATAGCACAAAGTTGGTCAGTAATATCAGGTGCAGGAGAGGAAAAGAAAGTAAATGTTGCAATGGAAGCTGCCTATAAAAATCTTGTTCAGAAAGACACACGGGTAATTCAGTTACTTGAACCACCATTCGATAAATCTGATTTAAACCCCGGATACATAAAAGGATATGTGCCGGGAGTTCGCGAGAATGGTGGACAATATACCCATGCCGCTATATGGATGATAATGGCTTTTGCCAAATTAGGTGATAAGAAAAAAGTATGGGAGCTTTTGAATATGGTAAACCCTATTAACCATGGCAAAAGTGCTGATGAGATTGGAATTTATAAGGTTGAATCATACGTATTGGCAGCAGATGTATATGGATGTGCACCGCATGCAGGACGTGGCGGCTGGACATGGTATACAGGCTCCGCAGGATGGATGTATCAGCTTATTACACAATCATTTCTTGGCTTGCAGCAGGAAGGGAATAAACTAAAGATAGCACCCTGTGTTCCCACCGAATGGGAATCGTTCACCATACATTATCGTTACATGAAAACCACTTATAATATTGTAGTAACTCAAAAGGAAAGCGTGGGAGAGACTATTGTAAGTGTAGATGGTATCGAGGAAAAGAGCGGTATTATTACTCTGGTAGATGATGGTATAGGCCATTCAATAGGAATAGTATTATGTACTAATAGAGAACTCCTAATTTGAAACTGAGTGGAATTGCGAAGCAGGTATTATTTGCTAATAAGCGCCGCAGCTGCCTGATCAACAAACCAAAATAATTCTCCGTTACTAGGTTTGATTAATTGCGCAGGGTACTTATCAGGCAATGCAGAAGCAGAGAATATTGCTTGCATTATTTCTGCCTTCTTTTTTCCTGTTACCAGGAAAAGGATGTTATGGGCTCTATTTATCAATGCTGCTGTCATGGTAATCCGAGACATATTTTCATCTTCAATATATACTTCTCTTACTCCTTCGGCATGTTCATCTATTACTTTTGTACCATGAAATAAAGAAGCTGTATGTCCATTCTCTCCTACTCCAAGTAGAATTAGATCGAAGCATATAGGTTCTTCCCTGAAATAATTTCTTATTTCTTTTTCATACTCAATGGCTGCAGCAGCAGGCGATAGATTCACTTGAACTGAATGGATATTAGATATGGGAATATTCACCTTATCGAGAAGAACTGATTTTGCCTGATGGGCATTATTCTTAACGTCTGTTTCAGGAACACAACGTTCGTCACACCAGAAAACACTTGTATTCTTCCATGGAAGTTCTTCACAAAAAGGAGTTTGCGCTAAGAGTGAATATAATTCCATAGGTGTTTGTCCACCAGAAAGTGAAATAGAAAACTTCCCTCTTTCAGCAATAGCTTTATTTGCAATTTCTATAATAAGTTTTGCAGCAGATTGGTTGAGATCGTCAACAGTCTGAAAAGCCTTAAGCTGGTATGTTGATTTAGCCTCCATTCTTCTCCGTTGGCATTACCACCCAACTATGTCCGTTTTTTGCAATAAGCGCTTCAGCGTCCTCAGGCCCCTGCATACCTGCTTCGTAATTAGGGAAATTGACAGAAGGGTTTGTTTCCCATGAATTGATGACAGGCATAAGTGCTTTCCATGCTGCTTCTACCTGATCGGCACGCATAAACAAAGTTGAGTCACCTTCCATTATATCTAATAATAACGTTTCATACGCTTCTGGCGTTCCTGAAGTATATGATTCATCATAGTTAAATTGCATATCAACAGGATACAGAATCATTTCGAGTCCCGGCCGTTTTGCCTGGAAGCGCATACGAATGCCCATATGTGGTTGTATATTTAAAATCAACCTGTTTGGCTGCCAGTTACCCGTTGCTTCAGGTGGAAATGACTGATGGGGTACGGGCCTGAATTGTATGGTTATAACAGAAATTGTTTCATTCATGCGTTTACCTGTTCGCAGATAAAAAGGCACCCCTTGCCATCTCCAATTATCTATAAACAGCTTTACAGCTGCAAATGTTTCTTTAGTCGAGGTTGGGCTCACATCAGGTTCTTGCCTGTATCCTATTACTTTCTTTCCTTGTATCCAGCCCTTTCCATATTGCCCACGAACGGCATATTGGTGAACTTCTTCTGGGCGAATCTTTCGTAAAGCATTCAGCACATCCACCTTTCGGTTTCGCACTTCATCGGCTTCGAAAGAAACCGGAGGCTCCATTGCAATAAGGCATAGAAGTTGCAATATGTGGTTCTGTATCATATCACGAAGGGCACCGGCAGTTTCATAATAATTCCCCCTGTTCTCCACTCCCAATTGTTCCGACACGGTTATTTGAACACTGTCAATATAATTTCGGTTCCATGTTGGCTCAAACAGTGCATTGGCAAAACGAAAGGCCAAAATATTCTGAACCGTTTCTTTGCCCAGATAATGATCGATGCGATAGATCTGTGATTCATCGAATATAGTATGCAACAGATTATTCAGATGCTTCGCACTTTCAAGGTCATGCCCAAAAGGTTTTTCAACTACAATACGGCTCTGTAACTTATTCTTTGCCAGGCATGACTCCCCTATCCTAATTGCAATATCTTCAAATGAATTAGGCGGAACAGCCATATAAAAAATGCGGTTAGCAGTTGACTTCCACTTCTTTTCAATTTGTTTTATTTGCTTCTCAATATTGGAATAGGTTGAACTGGCATTAAACTCACCCTTTGAGTAGGATAGGCATTTTGCAAATTTGTCCCATTCACTTTTTTTTGCCTTGCCTCTTCGTGAAAATTTGTCTACGCCCTCATGTAAATGTTTAGTAAAGGCCTGTTCGCTTACCTTATTTCGACCTATTCCAATTACAGCGAACTCATCCGGTATCCAGCTATCAAGGTATAAGTTATAAATAGCGGGAATTAACTTCCGCCATGCTAAGTCCCCTGTTGCGCCAAGAATAATAATAATTGTGGGCGTTGTTCTTAACTTCGATTCCATTCTACTTTTTTGTTTGATTCCATTGTGTATGAAAAGAACCGTCCCTGTCGTTACGTTCGTATGTATGTGCCCCAAAATAATCACGTTGAGCCTGTATTAAATTCGCGGGTAACCAACCACTCCTATAACTGTCATAATAAGCTAATGAGCCCATTATAGCAGGTATCGGGACCCCGGTTTCAACAGCTACCTGAATAACTTTACGAATTCCGGGTTGCGACTGTCTTAATTCGTGGGAGATTTTATCGTTTAGTAAAAGGTTAGATAAATCGGGATGTTGAGAAAAAGCAATTCGGATATCTTCCAATAAAGAAGCTCGAATAATACACCCACCTCTCCAAATACCCGCTATGCTCTCCAGGTTCAACTCATATTTATATTCTTTCGATGCAACATGCAACAGAGCCATTCCTTGAGCATACGTAGTGATCATAGAGAAATAAAGTGCACGTTCCAGTAAAGCAACTAGTTCATCCTTACTGCCTTTATATTTAGCTCCGGGGCCACCAAGTCTATGCTGGGCAACTTCCCGTTCCTTTTTATAAGCTGATAAATCGCGCATGGAAACAGCAATATCAATATCAGGTATTGGCACCTGTAGCTTCATTGCATCCTCCGAAGTCCACCCACCTGTCCCTTTTTGATGTGCACTGTCAAGTATCATGTCTATTAGGTGGTTACTTGTAAGCTCATCTTTTTGAGCAAAAATATCGGCCGTAATCTCTATAAGAAATGAATGCAATAATCCTTCATTCCATTTTGAATAGACTTTATGCAGTTCATCATTATCTATATTGCAGGCAGACTTCAACAAATGATATGACTCTGATATAAGTTGCATTAGCCCATACTCTATTCCATTATGTACCATTTTGACATAATGCCCTGCTGAGCCTTCTCCTAGCCAAGCCACACAAGGCCTTTCCTTCACCTTAGCTGAAATAGCTTCAAATATACTAGATACGCGTTCATATACTTGCTTTGGACCGCCAGGCATAATGCTGGGCCCATAACGCGCACCTGATTCGCCTCCTGAAACACCCACACCCATAAAGTGAATAGCTGATTTTGCTAATAGATCATCTCTCCGGTTTGTATCGGTAAAATGAGAATTACCACAATCGATCAATAAGTCATTTTCTGACAAAAGAGGTTTTAATTCATGTATAACATCATCTACTATTCGCCCGGCTGGGACAAGCATAATAATAACTCTTGGGGTTTTAAGTCCCTTTACAAATTCATCGAGTTGGGTAGTGGCAATTATCTCACGGTTGGCTGCTTCGTTTTTAAGTGTTTCCACTTGTGAATTGTCCTTATCAAACCCTGCAACACTATATCCATGATCATTTATATTGAAAACAAGATTACGTCCCATCGTTCCCAATCCAATCATTCCATAATCGTATTTCTTCTCAGTCATTTTTCTAACTATTAGCTGTTTTCTTTACATCTTCCATTTCAAATTTGTATTCCTTTAAAAGGCTTTTAGTCTTTTCCAAACCCTGGTAATGTATTCCATACATACCTAAAGACTTTGCTACTTCAACAAACATTAACCTGTCATCAATATATAGTGAGTGTTCAGGTGTTGTTTGCGATATGTCAATTGCCATGCGGAATATATCTGCATCGGGTTTGCGCATGTGCACAAATGAAGATGAGACAAAAGCATCGAATAATTCATTCAGTTTGAATTCTGTTATTCGGTAAGCATTCAACTCCCTGCCTTCATTATTGACTGCAATCACTTTAAGGTTGTTCTGTTTTTTAATTTCCTTAAAGAAATTAATTGCATCCTGGTAAACAAGCGATTGCTTAAACATGAATTTTATAAACTCATCCTCCGAAAATTGCCTTTCTTCATAAAAGACAATCCGTTTTAAATATTCTTTAAAATCTAATTTGCCTTCCTCGTAAGTATCAAATGTCAAATGATGCCGCTCATTCATTTCACTGCTATCAAGTTTGAAATGCTCTATAGCCTTTGTGCGTTGTTCAGCCCCCCACCCATTGCTAAGCAGAACTCCTCCAATATCAAGAAATAGTGTAGTTACAATTTTATCTTTCATATAAGTTGGTGTGAAACCTTAAGCCTGTTCGCGCCTTTAATCGACCTATACAACTTATTTAGCCCGGAGTCAATATCACAGCCTAGGTTTATACGAATAACTCTACGGCCTTTATCATTGAGTGAACGGAAATCACCAAGAGCTTGTGCCTGATGCAATGTCTCAAAACCAAATTTTTCTTCTGGAATTGACAATACTTCCTCTTCATCTCCAATTAGTAAAATATATAATCCGGTATCGGGGCCACCTTTATGCAATTGCCCGGTAGAATGTAGATACCGAGGGCCATTTAGCATTGTAGTGGCAACTTTTAACTCATCCCTCATTTGCTGCCTCCACGCTTGCAATATTTTCGTTCTATGACCTGTCATGAGGAAATATGGTAATAGCGCGATATAATCACCTTCCCTTGCCTGTTCGGTGAAATCTCTTACGAAATCTCCCATTGATTCATATTGGTCAATAGCGAACTTCTCAATTGCTTTTCCTCCATAAATAGAGATGGCTTCTGTTTTCAAAAGCGGTATTGCCGTTTTAAAAGAGCCTTCTTTCTTCCATTCTTCAAGTAGTTGATTCGTGTTTTTTTTACTCTCTTCTACATTTGGCTGGTCAAATGAGTTAATACCCATTACAATCCCGGCAATGGCTGCAGCTATCTCCCAACGATAATATTCTCCACCTAAGGCAATTTCATTTGTTAGGCAAATTCTAATAACAGGATGACCTGCTGCTTCAAGTGCTTTCAGTTTTTTCTCATCAGCATAATTATTATCAGTAGGCAGATACATATGTACAAATACTCTATCGTTCCTATATACTGAAGGGACGCCAAGCAGTTCACCATTAATCGGAATAAGACCACGGCCTTCTTTACCAGTACTTTCCGCTAGTAATTGCTCCGCCCATAAACCGAAGGAACTTATAGAAGAAGACAATACAAATGTGACTTTGTTTCGTCCACGCTTCTGACAAACACCAAGAACTATACCCAAACTAATACCAGGGTTGGCTGATGCAGGAACTGAATCACAACTGCTTTCCATTTGTTTGGCACTAGATAGAAGTGCGTTAATATCAATTCCCATTAACGCCATGGGTACCAATCCAAAATCTGATAAGACCGAATAACGGCCACCCAAATCAGGGGAGTTCAGGAATATTTTCCTAAAACTATTTTCTTCAGCAATTTTAACCAATGGAGTGCCATCATCAGTTATTGCAACAAAACTATTCCCTGGCCGATGTTTACCTGTCTTCTCTAATTGTTCGTAGAAATAACGGAAAAAGCTCAATGTCTCTTCTGTATTGCCTGATTTACTGGCCACAATAAAGAGCGTTTTATTAATATCTATCTTATTCTCTAATTCTAATATTGCAGCAGGGGCTGTGTTATCTAGAACAGATAATTTGAGGTACCCATTTTTCGTTCCAAATGTTTCTCTAGCTACTTCAGAACACAGGCTGCTACCACCCATGCCAAGTAATACTGCATCTGTATAACCTTCATTTTTAATCTCTTCAGAAAACTTAATAAGACTTTCAGCATTTTCAACAAAATTATCAGGCAGACTTAACCACCCTAAGCGATGACTTATTTCTTTTACCTGCTCAATACCTGCTTTCCATAAGTAAGGATCCTTTGCAAATAAAAGCCTACCTATCTGCTTTTCATCCACTGAGTTGTAGCCTGAGTTTATTTCAGCTTCCAGCTTTCCATAGCTTATCATTTGCTGCGAAGCCTGATTTCCTAGTATCTTCAATCGCTTACTTGCAAGGTTTTTAATTAATTCATTATAGGCATCAGTAAATTTTTGTATACCCTCATTTTCCAGTTGTTGGGTTATAAAATCAATGTTAATGCCTAGTGCATCCAATTCAGTAAACAATTGAGTGGCTTCTACAAGACCTTTTTCAATGGTGTCACTTTTTAGATCACCATGTTGAGCGAGAGCAGTTATAGTCTCATCAGGTAGGGTATTGATTGTATTCTTCCCAATTAAGGATTCTACATAGCGAAGATCATTATACATAGGATCCTTATTGCTTGTACTTGCCCATAAAGGGCGCTGCATTTTGGCTCCCTTTTCTTCCAACTCATCCCAGTTCTTACTATTAAAGAGTTCTTTAAATTGTTGGTATACCAATTGGGCGGTTGCTGTTCCAGCCTTACCTAAGAGTGATTCAGGCCCACAGTTCGCATCACCATCTTTAAACTGGACAATACGTTGCCCTAATAACTGGTCAGTAAGAATATCTATTCTGCTAATAAAAACACTCGCCACAGAAATAATATTGTTTATTGGCTTTCCCTCGGTAATTTTTCTTACAATAGCTCTAATATGCGCATTGGCAACTTCAATATATCTTTTAACAGAGAAAAGAAGTGTTACATTTATATTGATCCCTTCGTAAAGCATCTGCTCAATAGCCTGAATACCTTCGTGGGTACCGGGGATTTTAATAAGGCAATTCTGTCTTCCTACTAGATTCGATAACCTACGGGCTTCCTTCATTGTACCTTCGGTATCATGTGCCAAATACGGCAACACTTCCAAGCTTACAAAACCATCGGTACCGGCAGATTGATCATATACAGTCTTTAGAATATCGCACGCCTCCTGAACATCTTTTATTGTAAGTGCGTCGTAAATCTGTGCAACTGTTTTACCTTCTTTTACTAATGAACTGATTTGCTCATCATAATCAGTACTATTACTAATGGCTTTATTAAATATGCTTGGGTTTGAAGTAATACCGCGCAAGCCTTCACCTGAAACTCTTTTCTTAAGCTCACCAGAGGTTATTTTCTTCCTTGTAAGGTTGTCTAACCAATAACTCTGACCGTAATCTAACAAGCCAATTAATGTATCCATATTCTATTGTATGATTAAGCTACCACCTATTCAAGAAGAAAGAGCAGGTTTATACCTGCCCTTATGTGCTGCCTTAAATAAGGACAACTTAGACTTTATCTGCCAGTTAGTTACTTGCTAATGTTAGTCACCTCTTCACGATTTCTATTCA
This sequence comes from Bacteroidia bacterium, assembly GCA_035485295.1. Taxonomy (GTDB): domain Bacteria; phylum Bacteroidota; class Bacteroidia; order JABEUT01; family JABEUT01; genus JABEUT01. The sequence continues at coordinate 15,579 of DATHOD010000174.1, read as the reverse complement.
ACCTCACTTCTATCGTACTGAGCAATTCATTTTTTTGAGGGGAAGTGAATTTATGTTCCACATCAGGAAGTAATGCGAAATGCTTTTTCAGGTTACTTAAAAGAGTATCCCAGTTTCCTTTTGCTTTAGGGAATTCAGCTATTTTACTTCGGGTTGTTTCCATAATGTTATGATTTGAATTTTATTAACTAATTATGGAACAAAGGTGAAGCTATATAACCTTTACAGTATTACATTTTTGTATGATTTCCTTACATAAATCATATGGCAAAGGTTCTTGGTGTGTATTGTCCCATTTCCTATGAAAACTTAGTGTGTCCGCATAAATATTGTAACATATTCCAGAAATCATATAACAACCATGCATTCAACTTCATCAATCTTTGCGCGGTGAAAATTAATTCACACTTTACAAAGAATGATCATGAAAAAATACATTGTACTTCTATCCGTTATTGCCATTATAGTCACCGGTTGTGTCCCAAAAAGAGAATTAATAAGTTCCAGAAATAGAGTTAAAAAACTACAGAACGACAGTACAGCCGCATATTCAAAACTAAGTGACTGCAATTCACACGTGGCATTACTTGAAAAGGACAAAGTAGATTTGCAAAATTCCATAAAGGATCTCTCAGTAAGCTACCAGTCTAATCAGGCGAACTCTAATATGACCATTGATGATCAGGCTAAGCGATTAAAAACGCTGGAAGGTCTTATTCAGGCACAAAAAGATGTGATGAATAAACTTAAGAAAACAGTAGCAGATGCCCTAGTTAATTTTAAACCTGATGAGCTAACCGTAACTTTAAAAGATGGAAAACTTTATGTTTCACTACAAGAGAAACTTCTATTCAAATCTGGCAGCGCAGAGGTTGATCCTAAAGGAAAGGAAGCATTGAAAACATTAGCAACCGTACTTAATACAACTACAGGTATTACCATAGACATTGAAGGACATACGGACACTATTCCCATGACAGGGAAATATGAAGATAACTGGGCTCTAAGTACCGCAAGAGCGACCTCCATTACGCGCATACTTATTAAGGATTATAATGTGAATCCGCATAATGTTATTGCATCAGGCAGGTCTAAATACTATCCTGTGGCCGATAATATTACTGCTGAAGGAAGAGCAAAGAACCGCAGAACTGAAATTATTTTATCACCTGATTTAACTGACCTGTTCAAATTACTTAACCAATAAAGTATTTATTGAATTATAGTTGATAAATGTCCCCAATATAAAGTCATCATTGATTATACTGAGAAACACCACCTGCTTATTTCCATTGGCAAAGGTATAATAGATGATACTAACCTTTTATGGTACTTAGGTTATCAGTTAACCATTTAGGAACCTACATTAAACTACCCTGTGGCAATTATGCAACTTATTCTAAAAGTAATATAACATCAGCGGCTGATACATATACAATCTTTGCGCAGTGAAAACTAATTCACACTTAAATAAATAATATCATGAATAAATCAATTGTGGCATTGGCTATATCTACTGTTATAATAAGTGCAGTATTTACAGGCTGCAGTAGCCCCGAGGAAAAAGTCAAGAACGCACAAGATAATGTTACCACAGCTAATAATAATCTGGATAGCGCAAATCAGGAATATCTGGCAGATATAGAAAGTTACAAAAAGCAAACTGCCGATAGTATTTCTGCTAACCAACAAAGCATTACAGAGTTTAATGAAAGAATAGCAAATGACAAACAAGAGGATAAGAATGAATACCAAGCAAAAATAGATGCATTGAATGAGAAAGATAGTGACATGAAAAAGAAAATAGATGATTATAAAGCTGAAGGGAAAGAAAAGTGGGAAGCATTCAAAGCGGGATTTAGCCGTGATATGAGTGAATTGGGAAAGTCTATTAAGGATTTGAAGAATAAGATCGCCTCATAACACCTTCACGATTAAATAATCTTAGCCGGTAAATACAAACAATATGAAAAACCCAAATGATTCATCAAATGTAATGTCAGCAATAATGTTTTGAATAGCAGTAGTGTTTTCAATTGCAGTAATAATTGGAATTATTCAACAATAAAATTTCTTCTAAAAAAGAAAGTCCCGGAAACAATAAAACCCTTACTAAGTAAGGGTTTTATTAGGGTTTTCACCCAGTGGCTCCGATAGGAATCGAACCTATATCAAAAGTTTAGGAAACTTCTATTCTATCCATTGAACTACGGCGCCAAAAATTTAAGAACTATCTTATTTAACTATTGCTCCATTATCGGTATCGGGTTTTACAGGTGACACAAAAACCAATTCTCCATTTGCATTTTCGGCCATTAATATCATTCCCTGCGACTCGATACCTCTTAATTTACGCGGGGCCAAATTTACCAATAAACACACTTGTTTGCCCACAATCTGCTCAGGAGCATAATATTTTGCAATACCCGATACTACTGTTCTTGTGTCAATACCCGTATTTACAGTAAGTTTAAGCAGTTTATCGGCTCCTGCAACTTTTTCTGCATTAACTATTGTACCCACACGCATGTCCATCTTTTCAAAATCCTCGTACGCAATAGTTGCCTTTTGCAGAGTTACACTTGGTGCTGCCGGCACATTCTTACTATTATGCAATTTATCCACTTGTTGTTGTATGATTTCGTCTTCTATCCTGTCAAATAACATAACTGCTTCTGAAAGCTGGTGACTATCTGTTAATATATTAGCCTTGCCTGCAGCATCCCAGTTAAGAGGAGAAATATTCAATAATCTGAAAAGTTTATCGGATGTAAAAGGCAGAAAGGGCTGCATAAGCACAGCTAGGTTGGCACAAATCTGCAAAGAAAGATTCAACACAGTTTGCACCCTTTTCGGGTTATGAGTAATGGCCTTCCATGGTTCGTTATCGGCAAGGTATTTGTTACCAAGGCGTGCCAGATTCATTAGTTCAGAAAGAGCTTCGCGGAAATGGAATGTTTCAATAGAATCAGCAATCTTTTTAGGGAATTTGCTCATTTCTTCCATTAACAACAGATCACTTTTCTCGTATTGTTCGGCATGCGGAACTTTACCTTCGTAATATTTCCATGTTAGCACGTTTGTGCGGTGTACAAAGTTGCCAAGTATAGCCACAAGTTCACTATTGTTTCTTGCCTGAAAATCTTTCCAGGTAAAATCGTTGTCCTTGCTTTCAGGAGCATTGGCGCAAAGGGTATAGCGCATCACATCTTGCTTACCGGGAAAATCTTCAAGGTATTCATGCAACCAAACTGCCCAGTTGCGAGAAGTAGATATTTTTTCTCCTTCCAGGTTCAAAAATTCATTGGCAGGAACATTATCAGGTAAAATAAATTCCCCATCGCACATAAGTACCGCAGGGAAGATAATACAGTGGAACACAATATTATCCTTGCCGATAAAATGTATCAGGCGTGTATCTTTATCCTTCCAATATTTTTCCCAATCCTTTGTAAGTTCCTTAGTGGCTGATATATACCCAATAGGTGCATCGAACCAAACATAAAGTACCTTGTTTTCTGCACCTTTTATAGGCACTTTCACTCCCCAATCTAAATCACGTGTCATAGCACGGGGTTGTAAGCCTTGATTAAGCCATGATTTGCATTGGCCAAATACATTTGGTTTCCAATCACTATGTGAGTTTATATACTCTTCTATCCGGGGTTGAAGTTTATCCAGAGGCAAAAACCAGTTCTTTGTTTCTTTTAATATTGGCTTTTCACCACTTAATGCCGATACCGGATTTTTTAGATCCATAGGATTTAGGGAAGTACCGCATTTTTCGCACTGGTCGCCGTATGCATTCGGATTACCACAATTAGGACAGGTACCCGTTATATACCTATCGGCTAAAAACTGGCCTGCCTTTTCATCGAAGTATTGTTCGGTAACCGATTCCTGGAAAATGCCCTTATCATATATCCTTTTGAAGATATCGGATGCTGTTTTATGGTGTATTTCGTTAGAAGTACGTGAATAAATGCTGAAATCTATTGCAAAATCAGCAAAAGTCTTCTTCATTAAGGCATGGTACTTATCAACCACTTGCTGTGGTGTAATCCCCTCTTTACGAGCACGTATGGTTATTGGCACCCCATGTTCGTCTGAACCACAGATAAATACTACGTCTCTACCCTTTGAACGCAGGTAACGCACATATATATCTGCAGGCAGGTAGCAACCTGCCATATGCCCTATATGAAGGGGGCCATTTGCATATGGCAAAGCAGCCGTAATCGTATATCGTTTAAAAGTTTTCACGAGCCGCGAAGATAAAACGAAAAGAGGCACAGAAAGACCAAATGCCCTCGATTTGAGAAGAATTTTTATTTTTGTATGTCCAATTGCCCTTTTTTGTAGCTTAAACTTTTAAAAGCATTACGTTAATCCCTGTAAAATGCCCAGCACCTTAATGGAAAATAGATATTCTGACGCTTTAAGCCGCAATACCGGGCCGGGCAAGAAGGTCATTACTTCCTATCATGGGCAAATGGACCAGGACAGGGTAAGCATGTTATCGTATGCAGCCGAGCACCAGCTTGATACTGAAGGCGCACGCCGAGGTACTATCAAGAAGATATTCAATATACTTATTGAAATGCTGCAGAACGTATTGTTGCATAGCGCTACACCGGAAATAGGAAAGCCATTCTATTTTATTTTGGCCCGTAATATGGAAGATTACGTTGTAACCTGTGCAAATATTGTAAAAGCAGATACTGCTACCAAGATAAAAGCATCGTTAGATGAAATAAAGAAAATGAACGAAAGGCAGCTTAAGAACCACTATATGGAAGTGCTTAGCAACGACCAATATTCTGCCAAAGGCGGTGCTGGGCTCGGCCTTATTACCATTGCATTAAAAAGTAATAATAATTTTACCTTTGAAGAAGTTAGGGTGAATGAGCATGCTGCTCTGTTTGAAATATCTGCTACTATACCTGACAAATAAGATTAGCCTATGGAAAACCTATTTATAAAAGAAACGCTTAACAGCCCAAGGGTCATATTAGACCAAACAAAAAAGAGATTTGAAATTTCAGGAAAGTCATTTCCTGAAAATGCGCGTGGTTTTTATCAGCCTGTGTTTGAATGGTTCAGAAATTTGCCTGCACCATCTGCAGAAACAATACGCTTATCTCTATCTTTTGAATACATAAGCTCATCCTCTATTATCATACTCAAGCAATTATTGTCGCAGATAAAGACCCTTATTGACAATGGCGCTTCCATTGAAATATTGTGGCATTATGATCTTACCGATAACGATATAAAAGATACAGGGGAAGAATACGAAAAGGTAGTTGGAATGAAATTCCAGTTTATTCCAAAAAGCTAAGGCCTGCTTTCCTCTATCATTTTAGTAAGGACTTCAAAATCTTGCCACGATAACTGCTCCGCACGTTTATCCAGTAATTCACTTTTTATTTTTTTATCTCCCATTACACCCGAAAGGGCATTGGAAAGCTTTTTCCTGCGCTGATTAAACCCTGCCTTTACAACAGCTGTAAATAATTCCTCATTGCACCCTAATGTGAATTCAGGCTTGCGTTCTATCTTAATTACACCTGAATCAACTGCAGGCGGGGGAATAAATACTTGAGGAGGAACATCTAACAGGTACTCTGTATTGAAATATGCCTGAACTAAAACACTCAAAATACCATAGTCCTTATTACCCGGAGGGGAACAAATACGTTTAGCCACTTCCTTTTGAAACATACCCACCATTTGTGTTACCTGCGCCCGGTATTTCAGCACTCTGAAAAGAATTTGCGATGAAATGTTGTAAGGGAAATTGCCTATAACAGAAAGGCTTTTATTAGGAAAAGTCTTATCTAATTCCAGTTGCAGAAAATCGGTATGCAACGTTCTTGGTTTCAATTCAGGGAATACGTTCTGCAAATATTCTACCGATTCATCATCTACTTCTACCAACCAAAGCCTATCGCTCCATTCTTTCACCAAATGCGTGGTGAGGTTACCGGTGCCCGGACCAATTTCAATCAATATATCGTCAGAAGGGGTAAGATAAGAAGCCACCTTCTTGGCTATATTTTCGTCTTTTAAAAAATGCTGTCCAAGTCTTTTCTTAGGCTTAACATATTGGTTCATGCTGCAAAAGTAGTAAAGTAGCACTGGAAGTAAACTTTATTGTAAAGCCTTTCCTATATTTGTTAATTATAACCAATCGCAAAAACATGAAAAAAATTACATTACTCTGTTCCCTGTTATGCCTTACTCTGTTATCGATACAGATGCAAGGGCAAATAACCATAACACAGGCCGATATGCCTGTTGTTGGTAAAGCGGTAATTAACCGTGACGATACCTTACCTACGGTTACCCCTGGCAATAAAGGCACAGGGCAAACATGGAACTTTACTTCTTTAAAAGGAACCACAACAGCTATAGATAGCTTCACGAATCCAAGTACAACTCCATATGCAAGTACTTTCCCGAGTTCTAATATTGCGGATACCACATATGGAGGTGGGTATATATTTTTAAATAGCTCATCGGGTTCATTCAATGCTATTGGAACTGTTCAAAACGTTATGGGATATAATGTGGCTATTGCCCTCAGCCCTGCCTTTACTCAAATTAACTTCCCTGGAATTTATGGAAATATTGATGGTGGGGTAAGTACAGGAAAATCTCATTCTATTGCGGTTGTGGCTATACCAGGAGTAGACTCTGCAAGAGGAACAGCTTATATAAAATATGCCGATACTATAGATGCATGGGGAACTTTAACAACTCCATTTGGCTCATTTAATACATTGCGTCAGAAGCATTATGAACTTGATATAGACAGCATCTATGTTCTTTCAATCTTCGGCACCTGGTCTTATTCGGGTTATGACCTAAGAACTAAGAACTACCAATACAGGTGGTACACCAATGGCATTGGCGATATGCTTATTACCATGCAAATGGATACCAATAATGCTAATGTAAAATCAGTTAAATGGTATGATGGTGTTCCTAACGGCATTAATGAAGTAAGTCAGAACAACAGTACTAAGTTATTTCCTAACCCTTGCACTACCCAGGTTACGTTCCGCAGTACAAATCAAAATGCTCAAACAGTTTCTTTGTTTGACATTACAGGAAGAGAAATTAACGGAACTATACTGAAGAACGGAGACGCTTTAATCAATACTTCTTCATTTGCAAATGGAATATACCTTTACAGGGTGCTTGATAAGTCGGGCAACATACTTACAAATGGCAAGTTTGTAGTTCAACAGTAAGCATTGCTCCTAAAGGGGATTTAATGGCATTAAAAAAGCCCCACGAATACTCGTGGGGCTTTTCATTTATATACGTTCTGTTAATTGCTTCCTGTCTTTTCTCTTACTACTTGTGCCAACCACTTAACCATAAAGAACATGATAGCTGCGGAACCAAGAGCAGAAAAGAATAGTATAAGGAAATAGTTACCCTTGTCTTCAAACTTATCCCAGTAACTTCCCATCATGCCCGATATTTTACCTGCCATAGAGTTGATAAGGAACCATCCGCCCATCATAAGCGCTGTGAGACGTGCCGGGGCAAGTTTAGAAACCATAGATAACCCTATAGGGCTTATCAGCAATTCCCCGATAGAAAATATTCCATAGGTACTTAAAAGCCATCCCATGCTTGTTTTGTCGATATAAATATTGGTGCTTTTAACTGCAAAGTACATAGTGAGCGAAGATAATCCAGCTATGATCATACCAAAAGCAATTTTCATAGGAGTATTTAACTCAAATTTTCGCTTTTTCATAAACCCGAAGAAGCCAAGTACCAAAGGTGTCAGAATTACAATATATATTGGATTTGCCGATTGAAACAACTCAGGAGAAATAAGGCTTTCTTTTTCACCTGGCTTAGGCCACTGGTCTTTTGGCAGGTTTTGCAGGTAAGGATCCACTCCCTTTACCTCCTGTGTATTACCCTTCGCATCAAGAACTGCAACGAAGTGATTATCTATTTTAGTTACCGTAGTTGTATCGGCCGAAGTCATTTGTAACATACCGAAAGGCTTGGTCCATTTAACCCCTGCAGCAGGCATATGTCGGTTAGTATATGTATCAGCCCATATGGTTAAAGCGGTACTATTCTGGTTATATATAACCCAAAACACAATACTCACTGCAAAGAATGAAAGCAAGGCTCCTAGTCCTCTTTTGTCCTCATGCGAAGCTTTAAAATATAAACCAAGATAAAACACAATAAGAGGAACACAGGCAAAGAAGAAAGCGTCGTTGGTTATGGTGTTGAAAATGGGGTGATCCAAATGCATCCATTTGCTAATATTCCAGCCAATAGCACCTGTTATTATTGCAGGGAAGAATACATACATAAATATTTTGCTTAATGGCATATCTTCCTTTTGTGCAGGCTTAACTACATCTCCTTTTATAACTTCTGCATCTCTCATGCCTACCATGAAGAAAATAAGCCCGATTACCATTCCTACACCGGCAGCTGCAAAAGCATATCCCCATCCGTAATAGTTACGGAGGTAAGCAGCTACAAAATTGCAGAAGAAGGCCCCAATATTTATACCCATATAGAAGATGTTATAGGCCACATCCTTTTTGGGTTTAAGATCTTCGGCATTATAAATATTACCCAATAGTGTACTTATATTAGGTTTGAAGAAACCATTACCTATAATTACTAAGGCACATGATACATACATGGAAGTATCACCCGGCAAAGCCAGCCCAAAATAACCGCAGGCCATAAGTGATCCCCCTAAAATAATTGACTTCCGGTAACCTAAATACCGGTCTGCTATAAGTCCACCAAGAAATGGGGTAAGGTAAACTAGCGCTATATATGAACCTACAATATCAGATGCTGCAGTAGCATCAAACCCTTTGCCTCCGTGCCTTCTAGGATCAATTAAATACAGGAAGAAAATTCCAACCATAAGGTAGTAGCCGAAGCGTTCCCACATTTCAGTTAAGAACAGAACATATAATGCTCTCGGATGACCCTTTCTAGGTGTAGTATTTGACATAATCTGGGATTTAGTTAAGCCAAATATAGAATTTTCTAACTAATTGTATATTTACCCCTCACAGATTAATTAATACCCCATGGCAGACGATAAAGATTTCAAGCCTTTTATTTCGGCAAAAGAGCTTATTCCTGAATTTTCGCTTAGGGCAATTATCATGGGTGCCATCTTCGGAGTAATCTTCGGGGCGGCATCGGTTTACCTTGGACTTAAAGTAGGGCTTACGGTTAGTGCCTCTATTCCTATTGCAGTTCTTGCTATATCGGTATTTAAAAAACTGGGCAATGCCAGCATTTTAGAAAGTAATATTGTACAGACCATAGGCTCAGCCGGTGAATCGGTTGCAGCGGGTGTGGTATTTACAGTTCCTGCCCTGCTTTTTCTTGCGGGCGGAGAACAATACTTCCATTATCTGCAAATATTTGTCCTGGCACTTGCCGGTGGTATATTGGGTGTGCTTTTTATGGTGCCACTCAGGCGCTCACTTATTGTAAAAGAGCATGGCAACCTTCCTTACCCTGAAGGAACTGCTTGCGCAGATGTTCTTATTGCAGGTGAAAAAGGTGGCAAGCTTGCTCAAAAAGTTTATTACGGATTAGGAATTGCATTCCTATACAAACTACTTATGTCAATACTTGGCTTTTGGAAAGATGTTCCTCAATATATTTTCAATAGGAGTTCTGTTCTACCTAATGCATCTATCAGCGGTGAGATAACTCCTGAATTATTGGGTGTAGGTTATATTATCGGGCCGAGCATAGCAGGTATAATGGTAGCCGGTGGAGTATTATCAGCATTAGTGCTGACTCCGCTTATTACTATGCTGGGTGACGGGTTAACGAAAGTTTTTCCTCCTGAAACAACCCAGCTTATTTCTCAAATGAGTGCAGATGATATCTGGAACCGTTACATACGTTACATAGGTGCAGGTGCAGTAACCTTTGGTGGATTAATGACCTTGATAAAAACACTCCCTACCATTATCAGTGCTTTCCGCGATTCCTTTAAAGACTTGCGTAAAAAAGATGATGTACATAGGACAGAAAAATTACGTACTGAAAGAGACATTCCGCTTATTTATGTATTGATTGGAAGTGGATTGCTAATTGTGTTTATGTCAGTAATTCCAAACATACCAACCAATTTCATTTCCGCTCTAATGATCGTGGTATTTGGTTTTTTCTTCGTTACAGTATCATCGCGCATTGTTGGGTTAATTGGTTCTTCATCCAATCCAATTTCGGGTATGACAATTGCAACATTAATGGCAACTTCATTAATATTTGTGGGCATAGGCTGGACAGGCGATGTATACCAACCTATAGCATTGGTAGTTGGTTCAATAGTCTGTATAGCATCGGCGAATGCGGGTGCAACATCACAAGATTTAAAAACAGGATATATTTTAGGTGCAACACCACTCAAACAGCAGCTAGGCTTAATTATTGGAGTATTGGTTTCAACAGTAGCTATTGGGTTCACACTTACGCTTTTAGAAAGAACTATTGGAATAGGAATGGCAACTGCATCACATCCTAACCCCTTACCTGCACCACAGGCAACCCTTATGGCAACAGTTATAAAAGGCTTGCTTAGCCATAATCTTCCCTGGGGACTTGTTTTGGTTGGTATGGGAATATCTGCTGTAATGGAACTTTGCGGAGTAAGTTCATTGGCATTTGCGGTGGGTGCTTACCTCCCACTATCAAGCACAACACCAATATTTGTCGGTGGACTTGTAAAATGGCTAGTTGACAAAAAGAATAAAACCAAAGAAGCCGAATCAGATATTGGGCCGGGTGCATTGTTCAGCTCAGGATTAATTGCAGGTGGCGCCATAACAGGAATTATAATTGCGATAATGATTGGAACCAATGTAGGTACAGGAGCCGATGGTAAAGCTATTTCACTGGCTGATAAATTCAATACCGGAGTTGCAGATAAGTTTGGAAATTGGGGCGACCTGATATCACTAGTGTTCTTTTTAATACTCTCATTTATTCTGTTTAGGTTCGCAACCAGTAAACAAGCAAAAGAAGCATAATTGTGGAAAAATATTCAGTTAAGGACCTACACGAGAAACAGGTTTTCAATCTCGACTCTATTACACTTTCAGAAGAGGAGATAATTAATTATGCCAAGCTTAACGACCCTCTGGCTTTTCATATAGATAAAAAGGCCGCCGAGGAAAGCATGTTCAAAGGATTTGTTTCAAGCGGACCTCATATTTTCAGTGCGTTCCATATTAAGTATTGGGTGCCTATGTTTGGTGAAACTGTAATATGCGGACTGGAACTGAACAACTGGAAGTTTTTAAGGCCCATATATGCCAATCAGCCTACTCACTGCGTAATTACCATTATTCATTTGCATCGAAATCCGGCGAGAGGCCATGCAGTAATTACCTGGAAATATGAATTTTATACAGACAAAAAGGAAATGGTTCAAACCGTTGAAGTAACAGTAATGCATAAATTATAACCCCATAAATAGTTTCATTATGTCAACACAAACTGTAACATTAAAAGTAAGCGATGGCACTTCCATGAATGCCTATGTATCCACTCCTGAAGGTAAGGGGCCATTCCCGGGTATGCTTGTTTTGCAAGAAGCCTTTGGTGTAAATGGCCATATACGCAATGTAGCCGACCGTATTGCAAAAGAAGGTTATGTTGCCATAGCGCCGGAATTATTTCACCGCTCAGCTAAACCGGGCGAAGAATTTGCTTACAATGATTTTGCGCCTATTATGCCGCACTTTCAGGCAATGAGTGTGGAAGGTATGTCAGCTGATGTTAAAGCTTGTTATGACTGGCTGCAACAACAAGCAAATGTCAAGCATGGCAAAATAGGAAGTATAGGTTTTTGTCTGGGTGGCAGAGTATCATTCCTTGCGAATGCCACTGTGCCATTATCTGCAGCAGTTTCATTTTATGGCGGACGGACAGAATCAATCGCTGACAAAGCCATTGACCTGCACGGACCACAATTATTCTTCTGGGGTGGATTAGATAAACATATTCTACAAGAACATATTGATGCTGTGATAAACGCAGTGAAGAAGGCAAACAAACCTTATACTAATGTGGTTATTTCTTATGCCGATCACGCCTTTCATTGTGATGAGCGCCCTAGCTATAATAAGCAAGCGGCCTCCGAGGCCTGGGCCATGTCAATGGCATTCCTGAAAAACAACCTGGGTAATTAAACTTAGCTTTATTCAACAGGTCAAATAATTGCAAGGGTCAGGAATTTGGCGTAAATTTGAACTGGAAAGCAGGAAAATGAAATTGAACAAGCTGAAATATTTTTGGATAGTATTGCTTGTAGCAGGTATTGGCTCGGTTAGCTTATCGAGCTATAAACCTGCTGGCGACGAAATTCACTGGATGAGTTTCGACCAGGCTGTTGCACTTTGCAAAACCCACCCAAAAAAAATTTTTATAGACATTTATACCCAATGGTGTGGCTGGTGCAAGCGCATGGATGCTTCCACTTATAAGGATCCTGCAGTTGTAGATTACCTGAATAAGAACTTCTACTCAGTAAGGTTAGATGCTGAAACGAAAGATACTTTCCATTTTAAGGATCATATATTTGTAAACCCACATGCGGGAGAAAGAGGTGCAGTTAATGAGTTGGCATATTCATTACTTGATGGTAAAATGATGTACCCGACCACTGTTTATTTAGATGGAGATGTTAATCGTTTGAATGTGGTACCAGGGTATATTGAAACAGAAGAATTTAAGACCCTATTGAAATTCTTCGCTGAAGAAAAGTATAAAACCATGAGCTATGACGATTACAAAAAATCGTTGACTGGCGGAAGTACCAAGTAATAGGTTTCTCTCTATTTATTATTCAGAATGTGCACGTTAAGCACGCTATCAATCAGGTCAGCGGTGTTAACCAATGCTCCTGAAACATAATTGTATTCCTTAATATAATGGGCGGTCGCCACTATCACCTGATTATTGACTACATCGTACCTTATATGCGATGCCATTACACCACCTGCAAAAGTGTTCATCACATTAGGATTATATGTGTATTGATAAATATTGCCATTGCTATAGCCCATTAAATACGTATTAGCATCAACCTGTTCGGCAGAAAGCAAGGTAGCTGCAGGCAAGGTAATTGGCGAAAAGAAAATATTATTGGAAATGGAATATTGCAACATATACGGCACTCCTGTATAGTCGTTTCCAAAAACCATAATGTGGTCATTATCCATATCGAACATGGCAGTTACAGGGCCGGGCAATAAAGCCTGTTGCATGCTTGCAGTAGTTGCGCTGTAGAACACAACAAGATTGGTTGTCTTTGAAGAAATTGCTTTTTCCTCTACAAATAAGTAATTGCTATAAGCGTAAGTTTTTATCGGGTAATAATTAGCTTCTATGCTAAATACACTTTGCAACACACCTAATGAATTATAATACCTAACATATCCATTGTAGAATGATATATAAACAGCATCGCCAGAGCTATATGTATTTGTAAAGTAGACCGGTGAGGAAATAATTCCCGGAACACTCCAGGCATTGCTACCACCCGGAACCGAATTTGCATTCACGCTGCCGGTATCAGAAGCTGTAACGTACAATTGCTGGTAGTAAGAGTTTACGTCAGATGATGAATAATCACCCGGGTTAGTATAAGCCAGGGAAACATTGAATACAGAATCAATTTTAGAAACGTGCACACCCGAACCGCTTTTTGTAATGGCGTATATTGCTTCACGTTTTGTAGGTGTAGCATCTACAGAAATTTGCTGGTAAGCATATGTTGAGTTTGTTCCGTTGGATGCAAATACCACAATACTATATTGCCCGCTAATTAAATGAATATCGGATAATACATAAGCTATTTTGAATGTGAAACTTTTAGAAGTTATTTTAACTACTGCATTAGGCAATACTTGTGTTCCCAGATTATTGATAAGGTAAACAGAAACAGTATTTAATCCATTGTCGTCACTCACTTTGGCGCTTACCCAAACGGTATCGTGCACATTATATATAGCTTGGCTGGCAGGAGTGATGATCTGCACGGAAGGAGAACCCACATTGGAATCCTTGTTACAGGAAAAAAATATTATTCCAAATAGTAAAACAGCTATTGTATTTCTCCTAATCATAGACTAAATTTACGAAATATCCTGCAAACTGAGGGAAGAGGATTAATTATTTCAATTTTAGTTTTATTGCAGCAAAAATATGCATTCACGATGTATACGAAATATTTTTTTACCAATCAAAAAAATAGTTGTGAACAGAGTGAAAAAAACTTGGTTGAACCGAACAGTTATTTTATACTTTTGGCTCCCCAAAAAAATTAATTACAGGATTTCTTACTAGTACATGAAGAACAACAAAAAACCACAACGCACAACTAACTCACCGCTCAACTTTACCGAGCTGGACTTAGGCAAATTGCCCCCACAGGCGCTGGAACTGGAAGAAGCAGTATTGGGAGCACTTATGCTTGAAAAAGAAGCATTAACCAATGTAATTGACATATTACGTGAAGATGTTTTTTACCGTGAAGCACACCGCAAAATATTTTCATCTATACGCAGGTTATTTGAACGTTCAGAACCGATAGATATTCTTACTGTAACTAACGAGCTAAGGAAGACAGAAGACTTAGAATCAATAGGTGGAGCATATTACATTTCTCAGCTTACAAGTAAAATTGCTTCCTCAGCTAATATAGAGTATCACGCACGTATACTGCTTCAAAAATATATTCAGCGTGAGCTTATTAGTTTCTCATCGGAGACTATTCAAAACTCATACGATGGCAGCCTTGATGTATTTGAATTGTTGGACATTGCCGAGAAAAGACTCTTTGCCATTGCCGATGAAAATATAAAGAAAGACCCTAAGAAAGCAGGTAGCCTTATTCACGAAGCTATTAAGCAAGTAGAAGCGGCTCGTAACCGCAAGACAGGTGTTAATGGTGTACCTAGCGGCTTTACCGAACTTGACCGTATTACATCGGGCTGGCAACCTTCCGATCTTATTATTCTGGCTGCCCGCCCCAGTATGGGTAAAACGGCATTGGCCTTAACATTAGCTACTAATGCTGCTATAAAATTTAAAATGCCGGTGGCTGTGTTCTCATTAGAAATGTCAAACCTGCAGTTGGCCCAGCGTCTTATGTCGAGCGAAACAGAGCTTGGCATGGAAAAGCTTAGAAAGGGACAATTACAGGATTATGAATTTGAACAACTTACCACAAAAGTTACTGCACTTTCAGATGCGCCAATATATATAGATGATACTGCTGCTTTGTCTGTATTTGAGTTGAGAGCAAAAGCACGCCGGTTGAAAGAGAATCATAATATACAGATGATAATGATCGACTACCTGCAGCTTATGACCAGCGGCAATGAAGGCAGAGGTGGTAACCGTGAACAGGAAATCAGTACCATATCAAGGTCATTAAAGAGTCTTGCCAAAGAATTGAACGTACCAATTATAGCTCTTTCTCAGCTTAGCCGTGCGGTAGAACAGCGGGGCGGAGCCAAGAGGCCACAGTTATCC